>JBDREB010000192.1:0-11460 GCA_043820325.1 Planctomycetota bacterium
GGCGTGCGGGGTTTGGTGGCGGGGGCCAACCATGGCAGCTATACCTCTTTAATGATGCGGCAGTGCCTGACCTGTTTGTCAAACCATCACTCTGCACCGCACGCGAAATGGATAGGTTATTTATTTACGGGCACTAACGGCCCAGGAACAGGGGCAACGGTTACGATGCCCGTATCGGCATGGGTTACGGTCACGGCTGAAGATCAGGCAATGGGAGTCTTGATCCCCTGACGCAACCCCGACCGTATGACGATTCGAGCTACGCAACCGTCCGATATTCTTTTCAGCCGCTTCACCACAAAACCCTTGCCGTTACCGAAACGGGCGTCGTAAGTGCCGTTGCCGGTCTTACCTTGGGATCGGAATCGAGCCACGGATACGATGGCCTTAACCGGTGCAAGAATATGCTTGCATCCGGCATGGATGGCATATAATGGGCGCGGCGTTAATTAAGGAATGTTCCTGATGCGGATCAATTACCAGCACGAGAAGCGTAAACGGGAGCTGGCCAACAAGCTCAAACAGGAAGAAAAACGCAAGCGGCGGCAGTCGCGCAAGGATGGCACCGACGGCACCGAAGGCATCGACGGCCAGGGTCCTGCCCTGCCGCCGGCGGAGAACGGTCCGGCCGCTCCCGCGCCCTGACCGCGCGCGGGGTCCGGCGCCTGATCCGGGTTTCTGGACAAGGAGAGTCGCGATGATCAAGGACCTCGTTCTGCGCAACCGGAGTTTCCGGCGGTTCAAGGAAAGCCATGCGGTGACCAAGGCCGACCTGCGGGAACTGGTGGAACTGGCCCGCTATTCGGCGACAGGCGGCAACAAGCAGCCCCTGAAATTCATGCTGGCCGCCGACAAAGTCCGCAACGCCCATGTTTTCCCCCATCTCCAGTGGGCCGCCAGCCTCAAGGATTGGGGCGGTCCGGCCGAGGGGGAGCGCCCGGCGGCTTACATCATCGTCCTGGGCGATACGGAGATCAGCAAGGGGTTCGGCGTCGATCCCGGCATCGCCGCGCAAAGCATCCTGCTCGGCGCCGCGGAGAAGGGGCTGGGCGGGTGCATGATCGGCTCCATCAAACGGGATGAACTGAGGAAGGTGCTGAGCCTCTCGCTGCGGTACGACATCCTGCTCGTGATCGCCCTGGGCGTGCCCGGGGAGAAGGTCGTGCTGGAGGACGCGCCCCCCGGCGACAGCGTCACTTACTACCGCGACAAGGAGAGCGTCCACCATGTCCCCAAACGGACGCTGGACGAGCTGATCATCGGGTGAGAAGATAGTGTCGATTGGCGAATGCCGAGTGACGAGTTCATGAACTTGGGACCCAAGCCCTTGACGCTGGACGCTGGACGCTGGATGGTGGAAAGCGATCGCCATTCTTTCAAGCGTCAAGCGTCCAGCGTCGAAAGCCGTGGTATTGACGCTCGACGCTGGGTCGGCCTGCGCCGGCACACAGCCCGCCGGTCTTTGTCTTCCAATCGGCAATCGGCAATTTCTTCATTGGGCCCCCTGATGGCCACGGTGGTGCTGGAAAAAGTGGTCAAGGAATTCCCGGGCGGGGTCATCGCCGTCCGTGAGATCGACCTGCGCATCAGCGACGCCGAATTCGTCGTCCTGGTGGGGCCGTCGGGGTGCGGCAAGAGCACGACCCTGCGCATGGTCGCCGGCCTGGAGGAGATCACCCGCGGCACGATCCGCATCGATGACCGCGTGGTGAACGGCATCCCGCCCAAGGACCGCGACATCGCCATGCTCCGCTTTTTCGCGCCCGACACGGAGGGCCGCGCCATCGGCGCCGGAGCGGGGGCCCCGGCCGCATGAAGGTTGTCAACGGCATCCTGATCGTCCTGGTGGTGATCATGGCTTTGGCCGTGGCGCTCTCGTTCTACCTCCGCGACAACCTGCGCCGCATGGCGGTGCGGTCGTACATCGAACGATGCACCGAACAGCTCCTGGCCGGGTCGGCCATGCCCGCGGCCGAAAAAGCCCGGATCCGGGACCGCCTAGGCGAATTCTACGCCATGGCCGTGGACAAGGCGATCCCCGATCGGAGCGTCACCGATCTCTGGAACGGGGGCACGCACAACCTGGGGCTGTGGTATTTCTTCATCCAGAATTATTTCCGGCGGTCGGTCATGGAGTCGGACCTAGACCCCCTGGCGCGCGACAAGGCCGGCCGGGTGGTCGATCTTTTCCTGTGGTATGTTAAGGACGGCCGGGTGATGCAGGCCGACATCGATGCCATGGGCGAGGCGCTCGACATCCGGCGGTTCACCCAGCCCGCGTTCGCGGGCATGACCGGCGATGATATCGTGCGGGCCTTGCGGCACCTGGAACAGCTCAACGGCGAACTCGATCACCGCGCGCCCGGCGCCCCGCTCGATCCCGCCGTCGTGTTCAAGGAACTGGTCGACCGCGTCGAACGCACGATGGAGCAGTACCGGCCGGGGGGGAAGACGGACGGCAGATGACAGAAGGGGGCGTCATTTTAAATTTGCAACACTTTAGCGGAATGAAAGGACTGGATCCCCCGGTCAAGCCGGGGGATGACGGATGAAGAAGGATAATTTGCATCAGGCTTATTCTTGGCTGTCATTGCCCGACTTGATCGGGCAATCCAGTCCGGAATGAACCGGTTGGCTTCATTATGCCGATGTGAAGAAGGCACGCGCTCTTTATATGAGCCCCATATTTTTCCGCACCACGGCCATGGTCTCCTCGGCGCGGGCGCGGGCCTTTGTGGCGCCCTGGGCCAGGATGTCACGGACTGTGTCGGGGGTGCGGTCGAGTTCGGCTTTGCGGTCGCGGATGGGGGCGAGGTGGGCGGCGAGGTTTTTCGCGAGACACGCCTTGCAGTCGGCACAGCCGATGCTGGCCGTGGTGCATCCGTCGTGGAGGCGCTTGAGTTCGTCGGCGCCCGTGACGAGCTTGTGGATGGCGTAGATGTTGCAGTCCCCGGGCACCCCGGGGTCGGTGCGGCGTTTGCGGCGCTCGTCGGTCTTGGCCGGCCGGAGCTTGCCCATGATCGCCTTCTCGTCGTCCGTGATGGGGATGTGGTTGCCCAGGCTCTTGGACATCTTGCGCGTGCCGTCGAGGCCCATGATCCGCGCGCCGCGGCCGATGAGGGTGTTGGGCTCCGGGAAGGTGTTGCCGAAACGGCGGTTGAACCGCCGCACGGTTTCGCGGGTGAGCTCCAGGTGCTGGGACTGGTCCTCGCCCACGGGTACCAGGTCGGCCCGGTAGAGGGCGATGTCGGCCGCCTGCAGGATGGGATAGGTCAAGAGGCCGGCGTTGATGTTCTCCGGGTGCTGCTGCGACTTATCCTTGAACTGGGTCATGCGCTCCAGGTCGCCCAGCGGGGTGATGGTGCTGAAGTACCAGCAGAGTTCGGCGTGCTCGCGCACATGCGACTGGACGAAGAGGGTGCACCGGTCGGGTGTGAGCCCGCAGGCGATGAGCGTGGCGCCGGTCTCCACCACCAGGCGGCGCAGGTCGTCGGGGGTGTAGTCGATGGTGATCGCGTGCAGGTCGACGATGGTGTAGAAACAGTCGTACTCGGCCGTGAGCCTGACCCAGTTCTCGATCGCGCCGAAATAGTTGCCGATGTGGAGGATGCCCGAGGGCTGGATGCCGCTCAGGATGGACTTCTTCATTTACGGATCCTTATGCATGGGGCAGAACGAACTTGAGGTAGTTGCCGATGACGAACTTCAAGAGGGCATTGAGTTGATCGCCGAATACGACGATGACAATGAGGACCATGAAGAGGCCGTACCGCTCCATCTGGTCCATGCCCGACCTGATCGCCGGGGGCATGAAATACCGGAGCACGCGCGACCCGTCCAGGGGCGGGATGGGGACCATGTTGAATGTCGCCAGGGCCAGGTTGATGATCGTGATCTTGATGAAAATGAAGATCGCGACCGGGCTGGCGGTCCCGACATGGGCCAGGATCATGAGCGGCACGGTGAAGAAGAGGGTGATCATGATGTTGGTCAGCGGGCCCGCCAGCGCCGTCAGCATCATGTCCCGGTCCATGTGGCCCAGTTTGTAGGGATTGATGGGCACCGGTTTGGCCCCGCCGAAGAAGATCCCGATCGTATACCAGGTGATCAAGGGCATGATGATCGTATACCAGGGATCGATATGCTTGATGGGGTTGAAGGTCAGCCGGCCCAGCATCATGGCCGTGGGATCGCCGCGGCGGAAGGCGATCCAGCCGTGCGCGACCTCGTGGGCCACGATCGACATGATGAACATGCCGAACACGACGATGTTGGGCAGCAGTTCCTGAAGATTCTCCATGCGGCCGATCCGAATAAGGTCAAGGCGGTGTATTGTAGCACATCCGGACGGTTTTTCCATAACTATTTCCCGGCCGGGTGCCGGGGCCGGAAAACAGCACGGCCGCCCGCGGGGGCGGGCGGCCGTGGCGGAAAGACGGGCGCGCGGTGGCGTTTACCGGTAATTCATGGGGTCGTCGCTCTTACCGAAGGCCACATGGGGGGCGGGGAAATCGGGGATCGGCGCGAGCTGGTCGCGGATGTCGTAGACCCGCAGGTTGGGTTCGGTTGCGTCGATCCGGTCCGGCGTGGTGATGAAGACGGCCTCGTCCTTGAGGGTCCAGGTGAGCCCGGAAAGCCGGCAGATCCAGTTCAGCGCATTCTTGACGGTCATGCCATCGACCTTGAGGGTGATGGTGGTCCGGACCGCGCCGCTGCGGATCCCGGCCCGGATGGCCGCGTTGTCCATGACCACATTGATGCCCGACGCTTTGCGCATATGATCGACCAGGCCGGCCAGGTTGACCGGGGCGGCATCAAGGACGACATTGCCCGCGGGCGGGAGAACGGCCGGATGGAAGGCCGAGACTTTGACAACCGGCTTCATGGCTGGGGCGGTAGCCGTTGAGATGGGCGCAGAGGCGGCCGGGGCGCGGGCCGGCGCAGGGGCGGCGGGCGGCGCGGCCGTGATACGGGCATCCGCCTCGGCCTGCCGGACGATGTCCCGGAACAGGCCGACGATCTCCGCCTTTTCCATGGCCGCCTGGTTCAATTCCACATTGTCGAGCATGGACCGGAGCGTGCGGACGAGTTCGGCGCGGTCGGCGCCGGGGGTCGGGGCCGCCGGCGCGGGCGCGGCCGCGGGTTCAGGCACGGGAACAACGGCCGCCGGGGCGGCGGGCGCCGGCGCCGGGGTCTGGTCGGGTGCCGCGGGCTGCCATAAGCCGAGGGCGTTGAAAAAACCGGTCCGGGCGGCCTGGGCGGGGTCACCGGCCCACAGGAGCGCCGCGGGTGTCAGTGCCAGTGCGATTGCCAGTGCGAACTTGTTCGTGCTCATGGTCTGCCTCCTTTTTCCTGGTTGTTGCGCCGTCCCGGTCGGGGGACCGGCGGCGCGAGCCGGGGGTCCTGAGTGCGGGGCGCGGGCCCGTCCGGACGCCATCTTGGCCCGCGCGACCTCCACTTAATTACTACTTGACTTTTACCGTTTTGTTGATAAGGTTCTCGATGGAATCCTGTTCCCGGCATAAAGGCGTCCATCATGCACCGGACCCCGTTCCATGACCTGATCACCGCCCGCGGCGCGCGCATGGTGCCGTTCGCCGGGTGGGAAATGCCGGTGACCTTCGCGGGTCTGGTGGAAGAACATCACGCCGTGCGCCGCACGGCGGGCGTTTTCGATGTTTCCCACATGGGCCGGCTGGAAGTCAGCGGCCCCGATGCGGCCGCCTTTCTGGACCGTCTCTGCACCCGCCATGTCGCCCCCATCAAGCCGGGCCAGGTGCGGTACAGCCTCCTGTGCAACGCGCAGGGGGGCGTGATCGACGACATCCTCGTGGGCCGGGTGTCGGAGACCGGATTCAACCTGGTGGTCAACGGCGCCAATCACGACGCGGTCCTGGAATGGTTCGCCGATCATATCGGGCGCATGAAGGTCACGGTGACCGACCGGACCTTTGAAACGGCCATGCTCGCGGTCCAGGGGCCGGCCGCCATGGCCGTGATGACGGCCCTCGGCGCCCCGCAGGCCGCATCCCTCAAGTACTACGGCCAGGCCGACATGGATCTGGGCGGCCTGCCGGCCTGCGTTTCCCGGACCGGGTACACCGGCGAGGACGGGGTGGAGATCACCGTTCCGGCCGTCCGGGCCGCGGAGCTTTGGGAGCGCCTCTTCGCCGCGGGCGCGGCGCACGGGCTCGTACCCGCCGGCCTGGGCGCGCGCGACACCCTGCGCCTGGAGGCGGGGATGCCCCTCTACGGGCATGAACTATCGGTCGAGATCAACCCGCTCGAGGCCGGCCTCGGGTATGCCGTGGCGTTGGACAAGCCGGGCGGTTTCAGCGGCGTGGAAGCGCTTCGCAAAGTGAATGCCGCGGGCCCACGCCGCATGCGGGCCGGTTTCGCCCTGGCGGGCCGGAACATCCCGCGCGAGGGGTACGAGCTTCTGGCCGGCGGCGCGCCGTGCGGCAAGGTCACCAGCGGGACCTTCTCGCCCACCTTTGAGCACGGCATCGCCATGGGCTATGTCACGGCCGGCCCGGATACCGGGAACTATGCCGTCCGCATCCGCGACAAGGCCGTCCCCGCCCGGCGGGTGCCGCTGCCCTTTTACAAACGCCCTCAAACCTGAACTGAAGTAAGGAGCACGACCGTGAACCCGCATGAGATCCGCTACACCGAATCGCACGAATGGGCCCGGCTCGAGAACGGGATCGTGATCACCGGCATCACCGAGTACGCCGCCGAGCAGGTGGGCGACATCGTCTTCATCGAGTTCGAGGAGGACGACGAGATCGACCGCGGCGACGCCTTCGGCGTGCTCGAGACGGTCAAGGCCGTCTTCGACCTCTACGCGCCGGTGAGCGGGGAGATCCTCGAGCGTAACACCGAGCTGGAGAAGAACCCGACCCGCATCAAGGAGGAGCCTTACGGCAAGGGGTGGATCCTGAAGATCAAGCCCAACGACGAGGAGGAACTCGCCGAGCTGATGGGCGCCGACGAATACGAGAAGTTCCTCGAGGAGCAGAAGGAAGACTGATCCGTCCCCGGGCGCCCAAGGAGTCCCATGCGTTATTTTCCGCAGACCGCCGATGATGTGCAGGCCATGCTGGTCGCCATCGGCGCCGGGTCCGTGGAGGACTTCTTCGCCGGCGTGCCCGCGGCCGCGCGCCTGGGCCGTCCCCTGGCGCTCGAGGCGCCGGTGGCCGAAATGGAACTTCTTGACCGCCTGAAGGGTTTCGCCGGGTGTCCCGACCGGCCTTCGTTCGCCGGCGCCGGGTTCTACGATCACTTCATCCCGGCCGTGGTCGACGCCCTGGCCGGCCGTTCGGAGTTCTACACCGCCTACACGCCCTACCAGCCCGAGGCGAGCCAGGGCCACCTGCAGGTCTTCTTCGAATACCAGACCATGATCACGAACCTCACGGGCATGGCCGTGTCGAACGCCTCCATGTACGACGGCGGCAGCGCCCTGGCCGAGGCGGCGCTGATGGCCGCGCACACGGTCAAAAAGCGCGCCACCGTGGTCGCGGCCGGGAACATCCATCCCGAGTACCTGGCCGTACTGCGCACCTACCTGCACTGGGCTGACCTGAAACTCGTCATGGTGCCGGCCGGCGCCGACGGCCGCGTCGATCGCGCCGCCATGGCCGCCATTGCCGGCGATGCGGCCGTGTGCATCTTCCAGAACCCGAATTTCCTAGGCCTCATCGAGGACGGCCCCGCCTTGGCGGCCGCCGCCAAAGCCGCCGGTGCCTACACCTGCGTGGCGGTCGACCCGGTGTCGCTGGGCCTCCTGGCCCGGCCGGGGGACTACGGCGCGGATATCGTGGTGGGCGAGGGTCAGTCCCTGGGCAACCCGCCCTATTACGGCGGCCACGGGTTCGGGATCATGGCCGTGACGCAGGAGTTCGTGCGCAAGATCCCGGGCCGCGTGGTGGGTCGTACGGTCGATCGCAATGGGAACGCCTGCTGCGTGCTCACGCTCCAGGCCCGCGAACAGCACATCCGGCGTGAGAAGGCCACCTCCAACATCTGTTCCAACCAGGCCTGGTGCGTGACCCGGGCCGTGATCCACATGGCCGCCCTGGGTGCCGAGGGGTTCGGCCGCGTGGCGGCCCTGTGCACGGACCACGCCCACGCGCTCGCGCGCCGCGCCGCGGCCGTGAAGGGGTTCAGCCTGCCGTACGGCGAGGGGTTCTTCAAGGAATTCGTCCTGCGTTGCCCCGTGCCCGCCGGCCGGGTGAACGCCGCCCTGCACGCGGCGGGCCTCGGCGCCGCCGCGGCGCTCGACCGGTACGATCCCGCCCGGCCCCGCGACCTCCTGGTCTGTGTCACGGAAAAACGCACGCCGGCCGAATTGGACCGGTTCGTAAAGGCCCTGGTGGAGACGGCGCGCGCATGAAGACGATCTACGACCTGGGCCGTCCCGGCCGCACCGCGTCCGACATTCCCGCCCCGGCTGCCGGCGCCGCCCGGCCCTGGATCCCCGCCGGCATGGCGGGGGGCCGGCCGCGCCTGCCCGAGGTGGACGAGCTCACCCTGGTGCGCCACTACACCGCGCTTTCGCGGGAGAATTTCTCCGTGGACGCGAATTTCTACCCACTCGGCTCCTGCACCATGAAATACAACCCCAAGCTCAACGAGAAGGCCGCGGCACTGGAGGGGTTCCAGCGCCTCCACCCGCTCGACGCCCCGGCCGACGCGCAGGGGATCCTGGCCCTCATGCACGACCTGGCCGGCATGCTGGCCGAGATCTCCGGCCTGCCCGGTATCACGCTCCAGCCCGCGGCCGGCGCCCACGGCGAACTGACCGGCATCATGATCGCGGCCGCCCATTTCGAGGCCCGGGGCGAACGCGCCAAGCGCACCCAGATCCTGATCCCCGACTCGGCCCACGGCACCAACCCGGCCAGCGCCGCCCTGTGCGGCTTCACGGTCACGGAGGTCAAGTCGGGCCCCGACGGGTTGGTCGACATGAACGACTTCCGGGCCAAGCTCGGTCCGCAGACCGCGGTGATGATGATCACCAACCCCAACACGCTGGGGCTCTTCGAGTCGCACATCATGGAGATCGCCGCCGCCCTGCACGCCAACGGCTCCCTGCTCTACATGGACGGCGCCAACCTGAACGCCATCATGGGATTCGCGCGGCCCGGCGATTTCGGCGTCGACATCATGCACTTCAACCTGCACAAGTCCTTCGCCACGCCCCACGGCGGCGGCGGCCCGGGATCGGGCCCCGTGGGCGTCACCGCGGCGCTGGAGCAATACCTGCCCGTACCGGTGGTCGTCAAGCGCGGGGGAACCTTCGCGCTCGACTACGACCGGCCCCGGTCGATCGGCCGGGTGCGCGCCTTCTACGGCAATGTGTGCGTGATGGTGCGGGCCTGGACCTACCTGAAAACGCTTGGCGCCGCCGGCACGGCCGAGGTCTCCCGCCTGGCGGTCCTTAACGCCAACTACCTCCTGGCGCGGCTCAAGGGGGGGTACGACATACCCTACAACCGGGACCGGTACTGCATGCATGAGTTCGTGATCTCGGCCGAGGACATCAAGAAGGCGCACGGCGTCGGCGCGCTCGACATCGCCAAGGCCCTGATCGACCGCAACATCCATCCGCCCACGGTCTATTTCCCCCTGATCGTGCATGAGGCGATCATGATCGAGCCCACGGAGACCGAGTCGCGCGAGACCCTGGACGCCTTCGTGGAAGTGATGCTGGCCATCCGCGCGCAGGCCGCCGCCGATCCGGAGGGGATGCACCACGCGCCCCATACCCGGCCGATCTCCCGGCCCGATGAGGTCAACGCCGCCCGCAACCCGGTCCTCCGGCAGGAGCCCTGAACCGTGTTCGACCGCCGCACCTGCGCCCACTGCAATGAGAAGGTGAGTTCCGCCGACTTGCGCGACGGTCTGGCCCGCGAGGTCAAGGGCGCCCTCTACTGCCGCAAGTGCGTGCTCGACCTCGGGCTCCTGGCGCGGCGCGGTGTGGAAACGGACCGCTTCTTCAGCAATGTCCGCGAGGTTCTGGGCGATGTCAACCTCTCGCCGCAGGAGACCCTCCTCGTGGAGCGCAAGACCCGCCGGCAGGTGGCGGTCATCATGGAGCAGGCCTTGAAGGATATCGAAGCCCATCCCTCCTGGGAACGGGCCGATATCACGGCGCATCTCAAGCGTTTGTTCGCGGAGAACCGCTGATGTCCCGGGGGCATCCGGGTTAAGTATTTCTCCGGAGATTTCGACCATGTTTTTGCGGATAAACCGGCCATCGGCTTACGGAAACGATAGGCGTAACGGCATACGGTTCACGGCTTACGGTCCGGATCAAAACCGTATACCGTATGCCGTAGACCGTTTCGCCGGGAGTTTACCCCGAGCCCTGCCTCGGGGCAACCGTACACCGGCATTTGGTTGCGGCCGGTGGCTTCAAGGCTGATGATCATGGGACTGGCCCAATTCCTCGGAGGCGCGGTGGTCATATCGCTTTCGGGCGCACTGGCGCCGGGGCCCATGACCTCGATCGCGCTGGAGCGCGGCCGGTCCTCGCCCCACGCGGGCGCGGTACTGGCCTTCGGGCACGGGATCGTCGAAGTGCCCCTGACGATCCTCCTCTATTTCAGCCTGACCCTGGCTCTCGACCGGCCGGCCGCGCAGACGGCGATCAGCATCGTGGGCGGGCTCTTCCTGCTCCTCATGGCGGCGATGATGTTCCGCGATCTGCGCCGCCCCGCCGATGCGGCGGTCCCGGTCCGGACCGGCAACACGCTGGTGGCGGGCATGCTCATGAGCGCGGCCAACCCTTATTTCCTGGTCTGGTGGGTGAGCGTGGGTGCGGCCCTGGTGGCCACGGCCCGGACCTACGGGGTGACGGGGTTCACCCTTTTCACCATCTGTCATTGGCTGTGCGATCTCGGCTGGCTCTGGTTCCTTTCCTTCGCCGTGCACCGCGGCGCGACACTCTACGGTCCACGGTTCCGGCGCGGCGTGCTGGTGGTCTGCGGCCTGTTCATGGCCGGGTTCGGCCTCTATTTCCTGGCCTATGCGGCGGGGATACAGCTTTGAAATCGGGGAGGTCATTGTAAATTGCAAATTTAACATTTTCATGACAATGATCAATGATGTAGGAGTTCCGCACATGGCCAAAGCCTTCCGTTTCGCGATCGTGGGCACGGGCGAGATCGCCGCTTTCTACATGGATTGAGGGACTTGCAAAACCTCTCGGTGAGGACTTATTGACATGGGCGATGACTTAATGACATGGTCGGGTTGCGTGTTGTGTGGGTGTCAAGGCCCTTGACTCGCGTCACCGGCGCCGGTTTTGGTCCTTGACGGACAGTCGCGATTCGGCGCCCACGGCCTCCGGTCATGTGGCCCCCGTCACCACCCGCAGTGGTGTTTTACGACAGTCGACCGCCCTACGCGCGGGGTTTCAGCACAGCATCGTGAGCAGTTGCTCGACAGCGA
>JBDREB010000193.1:0-8658 GCA_043820325.1 Planctomycetota bacterium
TACCGTAGGGGCGGGTTTGAAACCCGCCCTTTATTGCCGTTTCGCGATTAGACGGGAGGGCGGGTTTGAAACCCGCCCCTACACGGTTGACATCCGGATGTTCCCCGTACAATCACCTGTGGGTCAAAAAAAGTGCCAAACCTTTTTCCGAAAAACATGACCGGTTACGGATAGGGATCAGGAAATCTGAAGTGAGGCTTGAAGTGCGCGATGCCGCTCTGGCGGACCCGCGCACATGGGGCACATCGCACATGACGATCCGTGACAGCAGCATCCATCCCCCCCCGCCCCGTCGCGGCATTAATTGTCTTGACATCCCTGTCCGCCGGGCTAATATTTGAAGAATTTCCGCGTCATTCAGGCAGAAACAGGCTGAAGGGAAGTTTTCGCAAATAATCAACTATGGATGATCAGATAAAAAAAGAAGCTGCCCGGCGCAGGACTTTTGCCATCATTTCGCACCCCGATGCGGGTAAAACCACGCTGACCGAAAAACTGTTGCTGTACGGCGGCGCTTTGGACCTGGCCGGATCGGTGACCGCGAAAAAGAAGCAGCGGGACACCGCTTCCGACTGGATGGAGCTTGAAAAGAAGCGCGGCATTTCGATCTCCTCAACGGTCCTGCAATTTGAATATGACAATTACCGCTTGAACCTGCTCGACACCCCGGGGCACAAGGATTTCTCCGAGGACACCTACCGGGTGCTGATGGCGGTGGACGCGGTCATCATGGTGATCGACGCCGTCAAGGGCATTGAAAGCCGGACCCGCAAGCTTTTTGAGATCTGCCGCAAACGGGGCATTCCGATCTTCACCTTCATGAACAAACTCGACCGGCCCTCCCTGTCCCCGCTGGAGCTCATTGACCAGTTGGAAAAGGTGCTGAACCTCCACGCGTATCCGGTCAACTGGCCCCTGGGCAACGGCGCCGATTTCAAGGGCATTTATGACCGGATGAAGAAGGAAGTCCATCTTTTCGAACGCGTCCCGGGAGGCTCCTACCGGGCGCCGGTTTCGGTGCGCGATCTTGCCGATCCCCTGGTCAGGGATATCCTGCGGGAACAGACCTATCGTGAAGTCGTGGAAGAATTGGAAATGCTCGACGACGCGCATGCCGGGTTCGATCCGGCCGCCGTGTTACAGGGTCGGACCACACCCGTGTTATTCGGGAGCGCCGCCAACAATTTCGGGGTGGAATTTCTCCTGAAGTATTTCCTGAAGTATTCGCCGGGCCCCGGTCCCCGGAAGGCCAAGGCGGGCGTGATCTCTTTGGATGATCCGTGTTTTTCCTCGTTCGTTTTCAAGGTCCAGACGAATATGAACCCCCTGCATCGGGACCGCATGGTATTTGCCCGGGTCTGCTCGGGGAAGTTCGACCGTGACATGAAGGTGTATCACGCCCGGTCCGGGCGTGAGATCCGTTTGTCCGATTCGTATAATCTTTTCGGCCGGGACCGTGAGATCGTGGACGAGGCCTATCCGGGTGATATCATCGGGTTCTCCACCAAGCTGGATTTCCGCATCGGGGATACGATCAGCACCGATCCGGGCCTGTATTACGCAGAGATCCCCCGGTTCGCCCCCGAATGTTTCGGGTTTCTGCAGAAAACAACGGCCGCGGGCTATAAAGCGTTCCGCAAGGGATTGGACCATCTGCTGGCCGAGGACATTGTCCAGACATTTTGTCTCGAGGACGGGCAGCATACGACGCCGCTTTTGGGGGCGGTCGGGCCGCTGCAGTTCGAGGTCCTGCAGTTCCGCCTGAAAGACGAGTATAACGCGGAATCCGCTCTGGAGATGAAGCCGTGGACCCTGTTACGGTGGGTGGAATCGCCGCTGGAGACCGAAGCCCTGGGCAAACTTCTGCCGCATGGCGCGGCGTTGGCGCGGGATGACCAGGATCGCAGGGTCGTTCTTTTTGAGTCGGAGTGGTCATTGAAATACCTGTCGGAAAAGAACCCTTCCCTGCGGTTGTTGGATTCGCCTGAAGTTAAAGAGGGGGCGCCTTTATATGCTCGAACCCGGTCGCGGCGCTCCAAGAACAAATGATGGGAATTGATCGTGTGAGCGGTAATAAGGCGATGTTGATGGTCGACCAGTTCAAGGCGTTTTACAGCCACTCCATCCCTTTTGATCAGGAACCGACATGACCGGCCGTGACGACATCCTCCTGCCCCTGACCGTGGCGGGCGTGAAATTCCGCAACCCGTTCTTCGTGGCCTCGGGGCCCACGACCATGCGGGTGGAACAGATCAAAAAGATCGAGGCGACGGGCTGGGGCGGGGCCTCGCTCAAGCTCACCCTCGACCCGCCGCCCTACATCAACCGCCGGCCGCGGTACGGGTACTACGCTGAGCAGGGATACCTCACTTTCACGGCCGAAAAACGGCTGAAGCTCGACGAACTGCTCAAGCTCATCGACGCCAGTCGTAAAGCCACCAAGGAAATCGTCCTTTTTTCCAACCTCACCTACGCCGGCGACGACGGGGTGGACGGCTGGGTGCGCATGGCCAAGGCGTGCGAGGACGCGGGCGTGCATGTGAACGAACTGAACATGTGCTGTCCCAACATGTC
Source organism: Planctomycetota bacterium (assembly GCA_043820325.1). Lineage (GTDB taxonomy): Bacteria > Planctomycetota > JBDREB01 > JBDREB01 > JBDREB01 > JBDREB01. The sequence continues at coordinate 2,575 of JBDREB010000193.1, forward strand.
CTTCAATGTGGAAATGAGCGGAGCCGACAAAGGCGGGCCCAAGACCGGCGCCTCATTGGGCCAGAACGAACAGGCGATCGCCGACATCGTGCGGGCGGTGAAGGCCGCCACGCGCATTCCACTCTTCGTTAAGATCACCCCCGAGGGCGGCAACCAGCCCCGCATCGCCAAGGCCGCCCTTGACGCGGGCGCCGACGCGGTGGGTTCCAACGGCAACCGACTGGCCGTGCCGCCGATCGACTTGGACCGGCCCACGAAGTCGCAGTATCACCTGCAGGAAGAGATCGGCATGGCCTGCATGAATTCGCGCTGGCTCCTGCCCCTGGGCAAACGCGATGTCTACCAGATCCGCCGCGCGGCCGGTCCGGGCGCGGCGCTCACCGCCTGCGGCGGGGTGACCGAATGGCGCGATGCGGTGGAAATGGCCATGTGCGGCGCCGACCTGGTGGGCATCTGCGCGGCCACCCTCATTTACGGGTACGGGTTCATGCCCGAATTCGTGGCCGGCGTCAAGCAGTTCATGGCCGAACGCGGGTTCAAAGACTGGCGCGAACTTCGCGACATCGTGGTCCCGGCCATCACGGCCGCGCCCAACCTCACGCTCTACGAGGGACATGCCGAAAAGAAGGACGAGCGGCTGGCCGCGCCCTGTCGCGATGCCTGCCCCATGCAGCTGCCCATCCAGGGGATCCTGGCCCGGGTGGCGGATAAGCGGTTCCGCGAGGCGTATGACCTGATCCAGTCCTGCGGCCCGTTCCAGGAGATCTGCTCCCGCATCTGCGACCACCCCTGCGAAAAGGCCTGCGTGCGCGGCGATAAGGACGCGCCGCTCAACATCCTCGAGGTCAAGCGGTTCGTGATGGAAACGGCGCGGCGCGAAGGTTGTGAGCCCGACCTCAAGCTGGCACCCTCCACCGGGAAGAAGGTGGCCGTGGCCGGCGCCGGACCGGCGGGACTTTCGGCCGCCTTCCATCTCGCGCGTGCTGGGCACAGTGTGACCGTATTCGAGCGCGACGCGGAAGCGGGCGGGACCGTGCGCCGGTACATACCCGCCTTTCGCATGGACCGGGCCCATATCGACCGGGAAGTGGAACGGCTGAAAAAACTCGGTGTCCAGTTCCGGTTCAACACCACTCTCGGCGGGAAGTTGACGCCTGCAAGCCTGAAGGCCAAAGGTTACGCGGCCCTCTTCCTTGCTACCGGCGCCCAGCAGGGACTCGTTCCCGAAGTGCAGGGCGCCGACCTGGCCGGGTGCACGACCGGCGTCGAATTCATCGGCCGCGACCGTGACATCAAAGGACGGACCGTGGTCGTGGTGGGTGGTGGTTTCACGGCCCTCGACGCCGCGCGCACAGCCGTACGCCGGGGCGCCAAACGGGTCTACATCCTCTACCGCCGCACGCGGGCCGAAATGCCCGCCACGGACGCCGAAGTGACCGAGGCGGAGGAGGAGTGCATCAGGATCATCTACCAGGCGGCGCCGGAGGGGATCTTCGGCGCCGGCCGCGTGGAAGGGGTCCGCGCCGCGGTCCACACTCTCGGCGGGGCCGACGCGTCGGGCCGCCGCCGGCCCGAGCCGGTGACGGGAAGCAATTTCAACCTCGCGGCCGACATCGTGGTCTTCGCCGTGAGCCAGGCGCCGGAGCTCAGGCTCGCGGGCGTGGCCATGGACGGCCAGGGGCGCGTCACGGTCAATACCCGCCATGCGACATCGAAGGGCTGGATCTTTGCGGGCGGCGATTGCGTGACCGGGCCGCAGAACATCGTCGGTGCGGTCAGGGCCGGGTATGACGCGGCCGCTTCGATCGACCGCAAACTCCGCGGGAAGAAGGCGGTCCTGGCAGTGAAGGAAAAACTCACGGTGACCGACCGGGAGACGGTCCTGCTCCAGTACGGCACCGAGCCCCGCCAACCGCGCATGGAAACGAAACATCGGCCGGTCAAACCCCGCCTCAGGAACGGGGTCGAGACCACCGCGCCCCTGACCGAAGCGGAAGCCGTGCGCGAAGCCGCCCGCTGCCTCGCCTGCGGGTGCGGCGCGGGATGCGAAGTATGCGCCACCATCTGCACCGTCTTCGCCTGGTCGGTGGAGACGGGACGCACGGTCCTGGACAAGGACAAATGCGTCGCCTGCGGCATGTGCATCTGGCGCTGTCCGCGGCACAATATCGGAATGAAGCAGACCTCGGCAAAGCCGGTCTAAAAGCCCGGATCGTTCCGGATGGCGGGAGCCCCCGGAACTCCAGCAAAGACATGCGTCAAATCAGCCATTAAACGCTGTTATCATCATGAGCCACTTGCAAAACCCCCAAGAGTCAGCGAGCAAGCCACGGTCTGTGGTGGCGGCAACAAGAATAACCACTACATATAGAAGCGGTCAGGGGGTTTTGCAAGTGGCTCATCATGTAATGCCATGATTGCCGATAAAAATCATAAGCACCTGATATAAATCGGCGATATGTGATCAGCACCCGTATTTTCAATCGGATTGCCTGTGATCCGCAGGCGGTTCCGAAACGGTAATCGGTAAAGTATTCCTCGAGTGCCCGGGTCGTCATCGCGCATAACGCCCAGTCGTATCGCGGATGAACGCGGAAATCCGCAGGGGCGACCACCCGGTCGCCCGTTTCCGTTCTGCATGTGTAGGGGCACGGCATGCCGTGCCCAAGTCGTTATCGCGCGTAACGCACAGTCGCATCGCGGATGAACACCGGAATCCGTCCCGGCATTTCCGCCCGGTTCCCTTTCGCAGTCAAGCCCGTCAGGGCTGTTCATGTTTCCCCTGGGAACGCCGAGCACCAGCTCGGCTCTTCTGGAGGGACGGGAGTATTCCGGTCAGGCTTTCGCAACAACTTGTTTCCGTGTCCGCTGGACTGGCAGGCGTCGGATGCGGATCACCAGACGGAGGGCGGCATTGACCGCGGCTTCATCAGGAAATGCGGGGGCCACATCAGGGGCAAGTAATACGAGATTGGTCCCCTGGGCAAACCGCTTGGCATACTTGCCACGGACGCCCTTCTTGAGCAGGGTGGCAAAATCGTATTCGGGACGGAGATCATCCGTCTTATTCGCTTTTAATTTCGTCTTCATAGGTTTTCCGCTCCTTTCGCGTGGCTTTTCTGGCACTGATGATTCGGATGTATAACGCCGGGGGTGAGGTGTTTTCATACCGCCACTTGGCCTGAACTGGTAGGATTTTACCTTGGATGATGGAGGGATCATCCGCCTCGCCGCGCGTCCGGCCCAATGTCGCTTTTCCCATCAATCAAACGCAACACATTGTAACGCCTGACCGGGCGTAAGGCAAGGCAAATATTTTGGTGCACAACAGGTTTCGGACGAACGAGACTGGGGCAAGCTATCGACTGGCATCGTTACTAATGCATGAATAATATTACTCCCGGGGTTTGATCTTCAGAAGCGTGGCCAGCGACAGGATCGTCAGCACAGCCGCGAACCCCGCGCCCCAGGCGGCCGTGCCGCCGTGTGCGGTCCAGAGGGCCGCGCCGAGGGCGGAGCAGATCAGCATGCCGGGGAGGGTCAGAAGGGACATCACGGCCAGGTAGGTGTGGCGTTTGGTTTCGGGGGTGATGGCGATGCGGAAGGTCGGGTCGCCCACCCAGCCGCAGGCGATGCCGAGGCCGAGCAGGAAATAGGCCGCGCCGAAGGCCGTGATGCTGTGCGTGAAAACGACCATGAGCCGCCGCCGGCTGCGCCGGCGGAAATTCTAAACTCTAAACTCAAAACTCTAAAAGTGAGCAAGAGCCGAGCCGGCGCTCGGCAGTCCCAGGGGAACGCTCCATGCGGGCGGATCGTTATCCACACCATCGGTAGGCGGGGTGAAAATACTTGACAAGGGCTGGTTGGAGCCTATGATTGGGTATGGTCATTGCACAATCCTTTCTGGTTGTGGTTCGATGTATTAAGGGGACCGGACATGTCGAATATCAAGGAAAAAATGACCGGGGTCATCCAGTCACAGCCGGACGATGCCACCTATGAAGAGATCATGCGTGAGCTGGCCTTTGAAAGGATGGTCGAGCGGGGCTTGGCCGATTCCCGCCAGGACCGGACGATATCGAACCAGGAGATGGAACGCCGGATCCGCACGTGGCCGAAGTAAGGTGGACCGAAGAGGCCCAACGCCGGCTTAAAGATATCCACGCATACATAGCTGAACAATCCCGATGCCGCCCAAGCGGTGGTCTTGGGTATTTTCGAGAAGGCCCAGGTGCTCAAGGAATTCCCGGGGATCGGCCATTTGTACCGGGCCGAGGCGAATGGCGAGATCCGGATCCTGCTTTACGGGCATTACCGGATCACATACCTTCTGAAGCCGACGGCAGTCATCGACATTTTGGGTGTGTTCCATAGCGCGCTTGAATTGGATCGCTATCTCCCATAGGTTCACGGATGGGCTCTTTATCGCACCCACGCATCCTGGCATTGTACAGGTCGGCCTGAAACTGTATCCGCATAGGGTCCGTGTTGGAATATCATGCACATTTCGTGCTCGGGCATCCGCCTGCATCCTCCCGATCCGCCCGCGGCGTTATCATCGCAGCCGCTTGGTCTTACATTCCGCACATCTTTTCGGCAATGCAAGGAAAATTTACTACCGGGGTTTGATCTTCAGAAGCGTGGCCAGCGACAGGATCGCCAGCACAGCCGCGAACCCCGCGCCCCAGGCGGCCGTGCCGCCGTGGGCCGACCAGAGTGCCGCGCCGAGGGCGGAGCAGGCCAGCATGCCGGGCAGGGTCAGAAGGGACATCACGGCCAGGTAGGTGTGGCGTTTGGTTTCGGGGGTGATGGCGATGCGGAAGGTCGGGTCGCCCACCCAGCCGCAGTACGGTGAGGGGGTCCATCAGGCTCAGGGCGCCCTCAAAGAGCCCGCCCTCCAGACAGTGGGCCGTATAATTGCGCACCACATGCCGGTCGCGTTCGGCGGTGTGATCGGTCTGGGGCGCGTTCGGTTCCATGGCCTCTTCCAATGCTGGGATGCCGTATACCATAAAACCGCGGAAAACAAGCATTTTACGGCAGGCGGGGTGTCGGCCCGCGCAGCCCGGACGGATTTCCTTTGCATCCCGGAAAGCCGTGGTATAATATTTGTTTTTTCAGGCGTCGACCCCTCTTTGGAAGGACCGGACCATGGATGTCAAGAAACAGCTGGCCGTGCAGAGTTACTGCTTCCGCAACATCAAGGACAACAACAAGGTCGCCGACCTGGTGAAGGAAGTCGGCCTGGACGCGATCGAGGTCTGCGGCGTGCACGCGAACTTCAACGACGAAGCCACATTCGACGAGGTCATCGGCATCTACAAAGCCAAGAAAGTGCGCATCGTCTCGATCGGCGCGGAAGGTTTTGGCGACGACGCGGCCGCGGCCAAAAAGCGGTTCGAGTTCGCCAAAAAGGCCGGCTGCAAGATGATCAGCTGCGACTTCAAGGTGGACAAAGTCCCCCAGGCCTACCGCATCGTCGAAAAGCTCGCGGCCGAGTACGGCATCAACCTCGGCATTCACAACCACGGCGGCCGCCACTGGCTGGGCTGCGCGGCGATGCTCGCCCAGGTCTTCGCCGAGACCAAGCCCTGCATCGGCCTGTGCATCGACACGGCCTGGGCCCTGCACTCGCACGAGAATCCGGTCGAAATGGCCGGCAAGTTCATCGACCGGCTCCACGGCCTGCACCTCAAGGATTTCACCTTCGACCGCGCCGGCAAGCATCAGGATGTGGTGGTGGGCACGGGCAATCTCGACCTGCCGGCCATGTTCAAGCTCCTCAAGGAAAAAGACTTCAAGGGTCCCATGATCATCGAGTACGAAGGCGATGTCCAGAACCCCGGCCCCTCGGTCAAAGCCTGTGTCGAGGCGATCATGAAGGTGAAAGTGTAAGTATTTCTCTGAAAGGGGTCCAAAAGTCCAAAGGTCGAAAGGTCCAATAGTTGACGGACTCGCAAAAAGGATCTTTGTCATGCTCCACAGGTCCCGGGACGGTCCTGCCGGTGGTAACCATGCTTCCTCGCAAGTCCTTGTAGCTGCGGGGCTTGACCCCGCCTCCGGATGGGCGACCGCAAGGGTCGC
>JBDREB010000194.1:0-3690 GCA_043820325.1 Planctomycetota bacterium
TGTCTGGATTTCGATTCCTCGACTCGTATCATATCCCACCGGCGTAATTGGCGCAAAATACTTTGCGCAAGTTCAGCAAAGTTCGTTTTTGTGGAACTGTGAATCATCCGGGATCACAGAGAGGTTTCGCAAGTCCCTCGATAGGTTTTCGGATAGGCTCTTAACACTACAACGCAAGTTCACTATGTGCACCTATCATCAAAATGCTGTAAAATGCCGCAAGTCTTTGTCCGCCCGGCATGCACTTCGTGATGTTTCGTTGTAGTGTTAATCCGTCCCGTCATGCCCGGATCGTCCAGGGTGTGATCGGCCAACTCCTGTGCCCTACATTTTCGGACAACAAATCGGGATACATCACTTGACGGGCAGGGGCCGGCCCGGAAAATGTGTCTTTGATAAATGATAGCGTCGGTCACTTGTAAAAACCGGTTGACCTGCGCGATGCGGCGGGTACAATTGGCTGCATGAAGCCGCAACGGACATTCACGCGACCCATGGCTATGGGGATGATCGTCATCGCCGCCGGGCTGGCGGTTCTTGTCCTGCTGGCCGGTGTTTTGACCCGACCGCCGGGACCCGCACACATCCCGCAACCCACGCCTGCGGCCTTCAGGCCCACAGCCCCACCTGCCGCCCCCGCAGCGGCCATACTGACGGTCATCGACCCCGGCGTGGCCGCGCTGGTGGGCAGGGTGCCCATCACCCTTGCGGCGCTTGATGCCGGCCTGCCGCCCGACACCTTCGGCCCGCGTCTCAGGCGGGGGCGGCTCATGCGTATCGACCGGCTCATCCGCATGGAACAGACCCGTCAATACTTGGACGAGGAGCAGGTGGCCGCCGACCCGGCCGCCATCGAGGCGCGCCTGGCCGCCTACGCCGAGGCGCCGCCTCCCTCCGACTGCGGCTGCTGCCGGTATGAGACCATGGATGAATATTTGGAACTCAACTTCGTCACGCCCGATGAATTCCGGGCCATGGCGACCAGTGAACTCCGGCTCGAAGGGCTCGTCGACCGGCGCTGGAACGAGGCGCTGACCGCGGCGGGAGGCATGGCCGCCTATACCGACCGGAACCGCGAACAGGTGCTTGCCGCATATGCGCACGCGGCGCACATCTTTTTCAACTGCTTCCAGGACCCGGCCTGGGCCACGGACCCCGGGCCCGTGCGCGAGCGCGAACGGGCGGCCGCGGCCAAAGCCGTTCAGCGGCTGGCCGCCGGAGAGACTTTCGCCGCGCTGGCGGCCGAGGTGTCCGAAGACGGGGTCTCGCGCAAGCAGGGGGGCGACCTAGGGTTCGCGACAGCCGGGCATTTCAACACCGCTTTCAGCGACGCGCTCTTTGCCCTGGCACCGGGCGCAACGAGCGGCGCCGTGGAAACACCCATGGGGTTCCATGTCATCCGCCGCCTGCCACTGACCGAGAAGGATGTCGAGGCTGTCCTCATCCGCGCCTTCCGCGACCACGCCCTAACGGTCATCCAGACCATGATCACGGCCATACCCGTGGAGAAGAACCTCGCCCCCCGCCCCGACGAAAGCCTCGATTACATGCCGGAGTGAGTTCCGGATCGCGACGCCCCGCCGCGTTGCCCCGCCACCATTGCCAGGCAGGCGGCCGCCATAAGGGACATACCCGTATCCGGACCGCCCGGAAGGCAACCTTTAATCCATTATGCCCATTGCTCCTGGGTCCCCCCGCCCGGGGCGGATAGCCAGCCATCCCATCACCGGCTTTGCGCTTGATTTCACCCGAAACCGGGTATATTAGGGCAGTCTGCAGGGCTCCCCGGCGTTTGGGTCAGGGAAGCGCTCGGTGCCAAGGCCGTCGCGGCGAAAACCCCGCCACGAAAGCCGGTCGTGCTCAAGGCGCGGAGCGAGGCCGAGATCAGCGCCTTCAGGCCCCGGCTCATATTCGACCCGGTCCGGCTGGCCGAACTGAAGAAGAGCCCTTTCCGCGCGGATGTGGACTCCATGATCGGCCAGGACCGCGGCAATGATGTGATCCATTACGCGTTCTCCTATGTCGTGAACGGCAACAAGAAAAACGGCCAGGCCGCGGTCGAAATGGCGCTCAAGATCGCCGCCGGACAACCCGATATAGCCAAAGATGATCTCCATCCCGCGGCCGCGGGGGTCGCGTATGTGTATGACTGGTGCCATGACCTCCTGACCGAGGCGGATCGGAGAACGATGACCGCCTGGCGGAACAAGCTGTATGGCCTGTATGTCAAGGACGGGTACGATACCCCGCTCCACAACTACTCGTTCGCCAACATCCATACCTTCACCATGGCCGGATACGCGACCCTCGGCGAGAACGACAACGCCCCGGTCATGATCAAGGAGGCCCGGCGGCGCTGGGAGGAGATCATGATGCCCGGCCTGCTCCTGGCGGCGCGGGGCGGGGCCTGGCCGGAAGGGGAATCGTACGGCCAGGGCATGCTGGCCGGCATGATGGACTTCCTGGAGACCATGTATAACACCGCGGGGATCGATTATTATACCCCGGCCGAGGACTTCCTCCTGCAGCGGCTCGCCTACAACCTCTTCTTCATCTATCCCGGTCCACCGCCATCGCCGGGCGGCGGACTCAAATGGCACCATGTGTTCCGCGGTGACGGCGATGTGTTCAAGAATACGGACAACGAGATGGTGACGCGGCTCAACCTGACGCGGCGCTACCGCGACACGGACATCGGCCAGTACGCCGCCTGGCTCAGCGCCCAGCCCCGCCTGGCGCGCGCCAATTTCGGGTCGGGGTTCGTCTACGACGCCCTCTACCGGGACCCCTCCGTGCCCCAGAAAAACCCCAAGGATTGGAAGCTGACCCATTACTCGCCCGGCGGCGGCATCGTGCTCATGAAATCCTCGTGGAAGGAGACGCCACCCATGTGATGTTCGATTGCGGATCGCTGTTCTGCGGGCATGACCACGCCGACCAGAACAGCTTCATGATCTATAAAACGGGTTCCTGACCTTTGACAGCGGCGCCTACCAGGGTGTCACCACGCCGTGGGCGGTCGACTACTACTGCCGCTCCATCGCCCACAACACGGTCACGGTGTATACGCCCGGGGGGAAGATGATCGCCCGGCGCCAGGCCGCGGCCAATGACGGCGGCCAGGTCTGGCGGGAATACGAGGCCTCCACCCTTGCGCAAGTCCGGGATTTCAAAGGCGGACCCTACGAAGCCGGGTACATCATCGCCCTTGATTACAACGAGCTCTACACCTACGCCGTCGGTGACGCGACCAAGGCCTACGCGCCCGACAATGTCAAAGAATTCAAGCGCTACCTCCTCTACCTGCGTCCCGATACGGTCATCGTCTTCGACAAGGTGACCGCCGTCCAGGAAGGCGCCCGGAAACGCTGGCACCTCCATACCACCGGCCAACCGACGGTCAGCGACGATCTCGTGACCGCGACGGCCCAGGGCGGCAAACTCTTCTGCCGGACCCTCCTGCCCGACAAGCCGGCGATCACCGTGATCGAAGGTTTTGAGGTCGATGGCAAAACTCTCAAGCCCCAGGGCGAACTTCCCTATCCCGAAGATGGGTATTGACATGACTCAACCAACCACTACATGTAGGTTTCAACCATAATGGCGATTAACATCCGTATAACCGGCTTTATGGGCGAAATGGCCAGTTCTTGCCATGTCTCTCATGCAACTATTATTTGTGTATGGTTG
>JBDREB010000195.1:0-3412 GCA_043820325.1 Planctomycetota bacterium
AAGGCAATTGGCGCCTTGCTACTCGAACTGAACGAATTATCTTTCCACCATCCCGAGACCGGAATGCGGATGATTTACACTCTTGCCTGACATGAAAATGCGCCAACCCATTTTCCGCCCGGATCAGGAAATCTGCAATTATTAAAAAACCCGGTTGATTTTAACCCTGACCGTCATATAATACTCCCGTTCGCATCCCGGACCGGGCCGTGAGGCCCCCCGTTGATCGAGGTTCGCCATGTCCGACCAAGCCGGTTCCGCGGCCGCCCCATGGTTGCCGGAGCGCACCAAGACCCTGCTCATCGTGGCGCTCTTCGCCTTCAACCTGCTCTTTCTGGCGTTCCTGGTCATGGTGCGGAACAATGCCGGTACCACGGACATGACCATCCGTATGCTGACCGAGGATGTCCGCAAGGAGCGCCTGGCCCAGGCCGTGCACCAGCATTTTGTGTGGTATTTCCTGCTCAAGAACGAGATCCGGGGGGCCATGGAGCGGCATACTGACCGGGTGACGATCGAAGCCCTGGCCCGTAACGCCGCCGCCGAACTCGAAGCCCTCCTGGCGCGCGCCGCGGGCGATACGCCGGGCGGGGATTTCAGCGCGGATGACATCCGCCGCGAACTTCGCCTCATGGAGTCATTGGCCGCCGACCTGGCCGGCCTCCCGGCCCCCAAGTGAACGCGATCCGTCTGGTCCGGTTAGGTATGGTTCAATCAGGATAATAAGGAGCATCGCATGGCACTGACAAAGGGCAAACTGACTTTCGGCGTGATCATGGGCAACCGGGGTTTCTTCCCCGACCATCTGGTGACCTCCGGCCGCGCGGCCCTGCTGGGCGCGCTGAAGACCCTCGGCCACACCGCCGTTCTCCTGGGTGAAAAGGATACCAACAAAGGCGCGGTCGAATCATACAGCGACGCCATGAAGTGCGCCGACCTCTTCAACCGCCACGGGGACCGCATTGACGGCGTTATCGTGTCATTGCCGAACTTCGGCGATGAAAAAGCGGTCGCCAACACGCTCAAGGCCCTCAAGTCCCGCGTGCCCGTGCTGGTCCATGCCGAACCGGATGACATCAGCCGGATGCAGATGGGCCAGCGCCGCGATTCGTTCTGCGGCAAGATCTCCGTGTGCAACAACCTGATGCAGTACGGCATCCCTTTCACCAACACCACCCTCCACACCGAGGGTATCGCCTCCGACACCGGTGTCCAGGACCTGCGCTATTTCGCCGCCGTCTGCCGCGTGGTCAAGGGGCTCAAGCAGGCGCGCTTCGGCGCCATCGGCGCCCGCACCGCGCCCTTCAACACGGTCCGCTACAGCGAAAAGATCCTCGAGGGGCACGGCATCTCGGTGGAGACCCTGGACCTGTCCGAGGTCATCGGCCGCGCCAACCGCCTCCCGAAGGGCTCGAACGACCTCAAGGCCAAGATCCGCGAGATCACCGGTTACTGCGACAGCCGCTGCGTCACCAAGCCGGCCATGGACCGTATGGCCCGGTTCCTGCTCGTGGTCGAGAACTGGATCAAGGACCAAGGGTTGGACGCCACGGCCATCCAGTGCTGGACCTCGTTGCAGGAGAATTACGGCATCGTGCCCTGCACGGTGATGAGCCTGATGTCCAACAAGGGCCTCCCCAGCGCCTGTGAAGTCGACATCACCGGCACCCTCTCCATGTACGCCCTCCAGCTGGCCGCGGGCCGTCCGGCGGCGATCCTGGACTGGAACAACAACTATGGCAACGACCCGGACAAGACCGTCCTCTTTCACTGTAGCAACATCCCCGTGGACATGCTCAACCAGGCCCGTATCGGCCATCAGGAGATCATTGCCGACGCGGTGGGCAAGGATAACACCTACGGGCCGGTCTTCGGCCGCCTCAAGACGGGCCCCTTCACCTTCCTGCGCCTGACCACGGACGAGAACACGGGCGGCATCCGCGGATATCTGGGCGAAGGCCGGCTCACCGACGACCCGCTCGACACCTTCGGCGGTTACGGCGTCGCCCACATCGACGAGCTCTAGGAACTCCTTTTCATCATCACCAACGCGCAGTATGAACACCATGTGGCCGCCACCCTGGACGAATGCGGCGATGTGCTGGCCGAAGCCCTCGGCACCTATCTGGGCTACGATATCCACATCCACAACCTGCTGTAAACAGTCATGCGGCAACTGGTCGTTTTCGGCCCCGAGAGCGCGGCGATCATCAATGTGCCCGTCCCCGTACCGGGGCCGGACGAGGTGCTCATCAAGGTCGATGCCTGCGGCATCGGTCCGGCCGACCTGCTGATCTACCGGGGGGAATACCCCGGCCGCTACCCCGTGGTCCCGGGGCACGAGATCGCCGGGACCGTGGCGGCCGCCGGGGCGGAGGTGATGGATCTCCGTCCGGGTGACGCGGTCACGGTGGAACCGAACCTCGCCTGCGGCGACTGCCTGCCCTGCAAGTACGGGAAACGCAATTTCTGCAAGAACTGGTCGGCCCTCGGGGTCACCCGGCCCGGGGGACTGGCCGATTATGTGACGGCCCCCGCCCTGAATGTCTTCCCCATCGGCCGGATGCCCGCCGAAAAAGCCATTTTCATGGAACCGCTTTCCTGCGTGCTCCACGGTGTCAAAAAGCTGGCCATCACCCTGGGGTACCAGGCCTTCGTGGCCGGGGCCGGCCCCATGGGCAACCTCATCACCCAGACCCTCAAGTCCTTCGGCGTCACCACGGTCGTGGGCGAACCGCTCCCCTTCCGCCGGGCACTCGCCCGCCAGAGCGGGGCCCGCAAGGTGTTCGACACGACCCGCGGCTTCGATGTGGTCCTGAATGAATTCCCCGCCCGGTTCGAACTGGTGGTCGATGCCACGGGCGTACCCGCGGTGATGGAACAGCTCTTCCGCCTGGCCCAGCCGGGCGCCGAAGTCCTCCTCTTCGGCATCCCGCCGCGGGACACCTGGATCCGCCTGAACCCCTTCGAGCTTTTCATGAACGGCCTGACCTTCCACTCCAGCTATACCTCGGTCGACAACACCGACGAGGCCATCGACATGCTCCGGTCGAACCGGGTGGAGACCACCCATCTCATCAGCCATGTCCTCGGCCTGGACGCGTTCAATGAGGCATTGGAACTGCTGGCCGAGCCGGCGGCCAATGAGACATTGAAAGTGATCATCAAACCTTAGTACACCGCCCCATAATTAAGGGGCCAGATCTCAATCATCATAATGACCCGATTCCGGAACGCTGGTTCATGCCGGATCTTGTTTGGTAGGGGTACAGCATGCCGTGCCCAACCCAATTCAGATTTCCTGATCCCTGTGGGGTGGACTGATGGTTTTCCGGAACGGGTTTGGCGCATTTTCCGCGTGACAAATGGGCTGCGGCGGCTATCCTTTCTGGGGTCTGACTTCAGGATGATT
>JBDREB010000196.1:0-7787 GCA_043820325.1 Planctomycetota bacterium
AATCATCCTGAAGTCAGACCCCAGAAAGGATAGCCGCCGCAGCCCATTTGTCACGCGGAAAATGCGCCAAACCCGTTCCGGAAAACCATCAGTCCACCCCACAGGGATCAGGAAATCTGAATTGGGTTGGGCACGGCATGCCGTGCCCCTACCAAACAAGATCCGGCTTGAACCAGCGTTCCGGAATCGGGTCGTTATGATGATTGAGATCTGACCCCTTTATTATGGGGCGGTGTACTTAACGGTAAATATCCGTTCGTTGGCTTTCAGGACCCGCCCGCCTCGCGCCGCGCCCGGCGGTTGGCGCGCACGGCACGGACATATCCCGCCAGGCTGAGCGGCGGGCGGCGTTCCAGTTCGGCGTGATCCTCGCAGGTCGCGGCGTTGAGCTGCAGGAGGCGCTGGAAGGCGGCGCGGTCCATGGGGCGGCGCCGGCCGCGCAGGAGGATGCCCGGCATCCGCGCCAGCCAGCCGGCGACGGCCAGCGGGTACCGCAGGATCCAGCCTTCACGCGCCGCGCCCGCCAGGCGGGTGGCCAGGCAGTGGATCGTGGCGGCACAGGCGGTCCCCGTCGGCAAACTCTTCCAGTGGGCCAGGAGGTAGTTGCGCATGTTCAGCATGCGCGCGGTGCCGGAGGGGATCCGGTTGGGGTGGGCGGCATGGCGCAGGGTGATGTCGGGCCGGAAGAGGATGCGCCGGCCCGCGGCGATCAGGCGCAGGGCGAGGTCGAACTCCTCCGCGTAACAGAAGAACGACGCGTCATATCCGCCCAGATTGCGGTAGACCGCGGCGGGAATGAAGGCCGCGCCGGCCAGGAACAGGGAGGTGTAGACCGGCCGGGGCGGTATGCCCGGCGCGCGCTGAAAGGTGAATTCGCGCCATTCGGGGGCGCCCGTATGGGCGTTGAGGACCGCGCCGAAGACCACGCCCAGGGCGGGATCGGCCGCGAACGCGGCGCGCGCCCGGCCAAAGGCGTCGGGGTCGGTGAGCGCGGCGTCGTCATCCAGGAAGAAGAGGAGCGGCGCGCGGGCCGCGGCGGCCCCGGCGTTGCGCCCGCCGGGCGCGCCCTGGTTCCGGTCGAAGCATACCAGCCGCACATCGGGGTGCGCGGCGCGGACATGGCCGGCCGTGCCGTCGGCCGATCCGTTGTCCACCACGATGATCTCCGCGGCGACGCCCTGCTGGGCCCGCACCGAGGCGATGGCCGCGTCAAGCGCGTCCCGCCGGTTGCGGGTCACGATCACGGCGCTGATGTCGGGATTCGCTTCCATGTCGCCCATTGTACCACGGCCGGCCCGTTTTGCCACCTCTTTTTGGCAGAGGGCCGCGGCAAGGGTTACGAAGCCCGTATCGGTCACGGCAACGGCAATGTGGCGGAAGCAGATCTGGATCCAAAGCCGTAACCGTACCCCCATTACGATACGGGCTTCGTTACCGTAACCGATCTTTATATTCACCCTCCGCGTCTTTAGATTGACATCCCGCCCGGGCCGGGTATAATGTTGGTTGTCGTCGCCGAGGGAGGCCATGTGAAGATCCTGTTCATCCAGAAGGTCAAGGGGCTCTACGGCTCGGAGCGGGTGTTGCTCCATCTGGTCGCCGGTCTTGCGGCCCGCGGCCACAGCGTGACCTTCCTGGTCTACACCGCGCCGTGCGTGCCGGTGGACGGTTATTGCGCGCTCCTCCGGCAGGCGGGCGCCGTGGTGATAACCATGATCCTAGGGCACTGCAATCCGGCCGTGCTCTGGCGCACGCGGCGGCTCATCCGCGCCGGCGGCTTCGATGTGGTCCATACCCATCTCATCCACGGCGACTGGTACGGCATCACGGCCGCCCGGTGGGCCGGGGTCCGGCGTGTCATCTCCACCAAGCATAACGATGACCCGTTCCGTGGCCTCCTGCCGTTCCGGGTCATGGAACGGTTCATGGCCCGCCGGTGCGCCGCCATCACCGCGGTCTCCGAGTGGGTCCGCGCGTTCCACGCCCGCCTGGGCCTGCCCGCCATCCGGGTTATCGTGATCCCGCACGGCATCGCCCCTGCCGCGCCCGATCCGGGCGCCCGGGCGCGGGTGTGCGCTGAATTCGGCATCGGCGCTGACGAAGTGGTCCTGCTCTGCGCCGCCCGCCTGACCGAGCAGAAGGGCCAGCACCTCCTCATCCGGGCCTTCGGGCGCCTGGCGGCTTCCGGCCGGCGCGGGCGCCTGCTTATCGCGGGCACCGGTCCCGACGAAGCCGGGCTGCGCCACCAGGTGGCCGAAGCGGGGCTGGCCGCCCGGGTCTTGTTCCTGGGTTATCGGGACGATATCACCGCATTAATGGCCGCGGCCGATGTCTATGTCCAGCCCTCTCTGTGGGAAGGGTTCGGCTTCGTTTTCCTCGAGGCCATGCAGGCCGGTCTGCCCATCCTGTCGTCGAATGTGAGCGCCATTCCCGAGGTGGTGGTCCACGGCGAGACCGGGTACCTCCTGCCTGCCGGCGATGTATCCGGCATCTGGGGGCATATGCAGGTCCTGGTCGACGATGCCGGCCTGCGCGCGCGCATGGGTGCGGCCGCACAGGCGCGCGTTGCCCGCCGGTTCAGCCTTGAGGCCATGGTGGGCGCGTACGAGGATCTGTACCGCCGGGTGGCGGCGGGGGAGCGGTCGTGAACGGTCCCTGTTCCGCCGACCGGGCCGCGTTCATGCCAGGACCCGGTGCCGATCCGGCCGTGCTGGCGCTCTTTTTCGACCGGTCCGACGATCTCGTCCTCGTCCACCGCAAACAGGAGCGACGGGTCGTTTACCGGTTGGGCGCCGGCTACCTGTTCAAGCATTACCGCATCGATGATATCGGCCGGCTCAAGTCGCGGGGCTGGGAACGCGAGGCCGCGGCCGGGCTGGCGCTGGCCGGCGCGGGCGCGCCGCGGTCCTACGGGTATATGACCCGCCCCGACGGCCGGGGGATGGAAGTGATCGCCGGCCGCGCCTATCTCGAAGGCGCGCATGTGGGTGCCGTATCCGCGGCCGAGGCGCCCGCCCTGGCGACCCTCTTTGCCGGCGTGCACTCCGCGGGCGTGACCACCGAGGACCCGGTCTACAATAATTTCATCCGCACTGCGGACGGGTACATGCTCATCGACCTCGACCAGGCCAAGGTCCACGCCCCGGGCCGGGGCCGCTGGTTTTTCATGGGCAAGGAGCTGGCCAACATCCGCCTCAAGGTGCTCGACCGCGACCGTGCCGCCTGGCGGGCCTTCAAGGCCGCCTACCGCCGGGCCGTGCGGCTCTCTCTGCGGCAGGCGTTCTGGTTCCACTGCGGGTACTGGTGGTGGTACCTGAAGAAATGGCGCCGGTATATCCTGCCCGTCCTCCTGGGCCGCGGGTATGTGGACGAGGGCCGCTCGCGCGTGCCGAAGGCATGAAACGCATAAGAGCGGGAGTCACAGGTCGCATGTCGCATGTCTCAAGTCATGATCGGACCTCCGACCTCGGACCTCCGACCTCGGGATTTGTTGAACAAGAGGCCGCCCCGGCCGGTATAATGGGGGCTTGCGGATCCGAAGGAGTCGCCCATGTTCCGGAAATTCATCCTGCCAGCCGTCGCTGCCGCCTGTTTCCTCGCCGCCGAGGAGGCCCCGGTGAAACTGCCGCCCCCGTCGGCGAACGCCGGCAAGCGCGGCCAGTACCGGTGCGATCTGTCGAATGCGGAATACAAGTATTTCGTGTATGTTCCCGCCACATACGCCGCCGACAAGCCGGCCGGCATCCACCTCTTTTTCCCTGACCCCGAAGCCGCTGGCGGCGCGGAGTCATTCGATGTCTGGAAGACCGACCTGCTCGAGCCGCAGAACCTGATCGGCATCAACATGCAGTTCCTCGACAAGGCCAACGGCAAGGACACCGAGGGCAAGGCCCGCGCCGCCGGCGAGGCCCTGCGCCAGACCCTGGCCGATTACAAGATCATCGCCGGCCGGGGGGTGGTGGCCAGCTTCGGCGACGGCGGCCTGGTCCACGGCGCCCTGTTCGCCCGCAACGGCAGGAGCGGCAATACCCGCGGGTCCGGCTGGCCCTTCAGCCATACGGCGCTCTACGGGTCCAATTTCACCGCCATGGCCACCAGTGCCATGCCCATGACCTGGTTTCTGGGCGTGGGGCAGATGGAATGGGAACAGGGTGACCTCAGCATCGGCAAGTCCCTGTCGGCCCGCGCCAACGAACTTTTCCAAGGGGTCCCCAAGGGCGATTGCTCCGACATCCTGTTCAAGGTCACGCCGCAGAAGGGGCATGTCATCACCCCGGCCGAGATCAAGGCCTCGGCTGCCCAGTTCAAACGCAGTGCCGTCGCCTTCGCCCCGTTCGTCTACGAGCCCGATTTCCAGGACAAGGGTCTGGCCGAATTGGCCCGGATGGCGAACCAGCGCCGGTTCGCCGCGGTCGCGAAGGGGTTGGAAGCCCTGCTGAACGGTGAGGCGGCCACCCCCGAAACGAAGGCGAAGGCCGGTCTGCTCCAGCAGGCCGTGAACGCGCAGGTCGGGGCGATGGTCGGCCTTGTGCGTGACCTGAGGAACACCGATCCCGGCCTTTTCGCGTTCTATGCCCGCCGGTTCCAGGGGGAATTAAACGGCCTGCCCCAAAGGAATGAGCCACTTGCAAAACCCCCAAGAGTCAGCGAGCAAGCCACGGTCTGTGGTGGCGGCAACAAGAATAACCACTACATATAGAAGCGGTCAGGGGGGTTTGCAAGTGGCTCGAATGACATCACGGCACTGATCGCCGAGACGCAGAATATCCCCGGCTTTATCCTGGCCCTGCAGGCGCAGGATACATTCGCGCGTAAATTCGCCACCTTCTTCCGGGTCGGACCGATGATCGCCCCTTCGGCCGCGGACATCCTCAAAGAGATCAAGGCGCAAAGCACGGCCGCATCGCTCGTCGGCATCATGGCCGCCGAGTACATCCAGTACCGGGTCAAGAACAACAACGACGACGACCCGGGCAAACCCGGGACTATTTGAAGAGAGTGATCGCTAAAAGCACGCCCTGCAGGAGCGCGGCCGCCGTGTTGGTTATGGTGATGGCCGTGCGGCGGAACCGCAGGCCGTAGAGGACCCAGAAGCTGAAGATCCCGAAGAACCCCGTCACATAAAGCGGCGACAGGGTCGAGGGGGTTTTCGTGTGCAGTTTATTCACGATCTGGATGACGATCATCACCGAGGCCGAACTGCCGACGATGAGGCCGGCCGTTTCGAATGCTTTTTCTGAGATGCGATCGATCGGCATGGGGGAACCTTAAGAGATTTTCCACCACAGATGCATACCACACAGATGCACGCGGATGGGGTTACAACAAGCAAGGATCCACTATCCATAGTATAGGCTGCACTTCTTCTTCAACGATTCGTTCGATCGCCTTGCGTTCTATCCAAACCATAGTCCGTTGTTTCCAACTGTCTTCTTTGCGACCTTTGCATCGGAGTTTACCCCGGGCAGCGCAGCCGGCTCGGGGCGGTGAGTCCTTCTCTTTTCCGAACAATACATCCGTGCATCTGTGTGAATCTGTGGTTACTGCTCCTTATCCTGTCCGAACAATAATCTGTGCGATCTGTGAAATCTGTGGCCTCTTCTCTTCTCCGAACAATACATCCGTGTGCATCTGTGTGAAGCTGTGGTTACTGCTCCTTATCCTGTCCGAACAATAATCTGTGCGATCTGTGAAATCTGTGGCCTCTTCTCTTCTCCGAACAATACATCCGTGTGCATCTGTGTGAATCTGTGGTTACTGTTCTTTCTTTTTGAATTCCGCCACATCCATCAGCAACCGGTTGTGTATCAGCACCCAGCCCGGCTTGCGGCGGAAGTTCACATGGCAGTAGTAGAGCGACGAGGGGCAGGCGCCGTACTTCTCCAACAGGCGGTTCAGCAGGGCCACCGTGTTCTCGAACTGCGCGGCGGGGATCAGGATGTCCTCGTTGCCCGCGAAGTTCACGGCCGTGCGCTCCTTCACCATCGTATCGGTGATCACCGGGTCGAGGGTGCGGCGCAGGAATTCCCTGAGGTCGCCCTTGCAGGTGTCGTAGAGGCCGAGGGTGCCGTTGTCGAACGCTTCGCCCGCGGCGATGGAACGGCGGTAGGCCTCGCGCTCCGCGTCGCTTTCAAGGTATGTGCGCATGAGGCCGAAGTTGTGTTCGCTCTTGGGCTGGATGCCCAGCTTGCGGAACTCGGCGATCGCCTCGCTGATGAATCCCGCGGCCCGGTCGAGGGGATCGCCCGGGACCGTCTTGACGCCGTCGGCGCGCACCACCGCATCGGAGGCGGCCGAGCGTACGAGCTTCATGGATGTGAACTCAACGGGCGTCAGGGGCCGGATGAGCGCGCCCGGCACGGCCGCGGCCACGGCGCGGGTACAGGCCCCGGTCTCGGCCTCGTCGCCCTGCAGGAGGATGAGCCATGCGCCGGGCTGGAAGTGGCGGCTGAATTCGCGGCGGAAGGGCTCCGGGTCGCTGAGCGCGGCGGCGGTGATGGCGTTGAAATCGGGCGGCTTGGTGCCCGCGACCATGGCCTCGGCGAACAGGGGCAGGACGCCGCTTTTACCTATGGCATCGGCCGCGGCGGCGAACCCCTTGTAACCGTCGCCGGCCACAAGGAAGGTGCGCTGGTCGCGGGGCTTGGGGGAAAGTCGTATGTCCGCGTCGGCGATGATCCCGAAGCGGCCCTCGGTGCCCACGAAGCGGTGGAAGCCGTTCGATATCACCCGCACTTCGCCCGCCGGCGTGATCACCGTGAGCCGGGTCACCCAGTCCAATGCCGCGCCCAGTTTGCATCCTACCAAGCCCGAGGCGTTGGCGCCCAGGGACCCGCCCACGGTCACGGGGCCCACCGGCACGCCCAGGTAGTCGTAGGCGTCCTTGGCGCGCGAGGCGGAGGCGGGCTGGAAGGGGAAGTCGAAGCCCAGCGGCGCGGCGGCGCGCATGATCGCGGGAATGCCGGCGCCGGCTTCGGCGTGGACCGCGTCGCCCGTGATCGTGAACCGGTCCATCTGGAGCGTCTCGATCCGCACCGCACCCGGGCCGAGTATGCCGCCCGAAAGCCCCGTGTGCCCGCCGGCCACGCTCACCGGTAATTTGTGCTTCCGGCAGGCGCGCACCACGGCCGCGATACCCGAGGCGTCGGCCGGGAACACCACGCACACCGGCGTGAGCTTGAGCTGGGAACCGTCGCGCTCCGCGCCGCGGCGCGCCTGGTCGGAGGTCTCGGCCCGCACCCCGGCGGCCGCAAGGTCTTTGAGGAAACCGGTCAGGTCAGGCATGTCAGCGGCGCTCCAACAAGGTCCGGCCATTATACCGCACCATCCCCGGCGTGCAACAGTTTTATTTTATTGTTCGGGGTATCCCATTGTTCCCAATGTAGGCGCAAGCTTCAGCTTGCGTCAGGCCATCAAGGTCCCGCGGGCTTAAGCCTCGCGGGCTACCGAAGAAAGTGTATTGGACAGGACCTGGCAACAGCCCTTACGGGCTTAACTACAAACCACGGCACCGAACTATTGTTCGTAGTTAACGCCGTAAGGCGTGTTCCAGTCTTTTCTTTGGCCTTGACCTGCAACCTGCGACCGGAGCCTGCCCCGAGAAGCCTTGCTTGCTCGGGGACCTGCGACTCTTAATCATCAATAGACCCAAAACAAGCGCACTTTTAATAGAAGTGGTCAAAAACCGGCAAAACACGGGAGTCGGCATCAAGAATCACCTTAAAAGCGGCGCACACGACCGGCCCGCCACATCACGACTCGATTATAACGCGGCCGGCGGCAAAAGC
>JBDREB010000197.1:0-3025 GCA_043820325.1 Planctomycetota bacterium
CGCATGGCCTGTCCGGCCCATGACAAGGCAATTGGCGCCTTGCTGCTCGAACTGAACGAATTATCTTTCCACCATCCCGAGACCGGAATGCGGATGATTTACACTCTTGCCTGACGTGAAAATGCGCCAACCCATTTTCCGCCCGGATCAGGAAATCTGCAATTGGACCTCCGCCCCTTCAGGGCGGGGAATTGGGGTGTGTTTTCATCCCGGGGTGTTACCCCGGGCTATCACCCTCCGCACCGTTGGCGCGGGGATGCATGAAGAAAGTCAATTATCTTCCGCCCTGAAAGGGCGGCAGGATGATAGCCCGGGGCAAGCGAAGCGCCACCCCGGGTATAAGAACCACCCCATCCCCGCGCCCTGTAGGGGCGCAGGAAAATCCCAACGAAGCCGAAGACGGGCGGTTAGCGAACCGCCCCTACGATAAAGGCCGGGCACGGCATCCTCCTGCGCCAAGACACTTCGAAGGACGAGTCGCCGTGCCCTTACAAGACCCAAACTGTGTGAATCCGTGGTTACGGACATCTCTTATCCGAACAGTAATCTGTGCAATCTGTGTGATCTGTGGCGGCCTTTCCTCTAAATCTTAACGGGCCCTAACCCTGCATCCGTGGTTGATATTCATTCCCGTGCAAACGGCAGGGCGGCAATGATGCATACGCATGCGGTCCAGAGACAGGCTGTAGCCAGGCCTGCTTCGGGGAAAAGATAAAGCGGCACCACGACCGCACCGATGGCGCCACCCAGGAGGTCAAGGCTGAAAAGGACTGAGCCGGCACGGTTGTCGGAAAAAGCCGTAAGGCGGGATATCGCGCCGAAAGCGAGGCCTGCCAGTGCGCCGGCACAGGCGTTCAGGACAAAGAGGACCGGCCAGGCAACGGCTATATACGGCCAGGTCAGAGCGGTGATGCCGCCGAGGAGCGCCAGCCCTGCCAAGGTCCATTGGGCGGCTTTACGGGGATCCCATTGCATTCGGACGGCCTGCCAGGCGCCCAGACCCATGCTGGCCATGAAGCAGGCAAGCAGGAGGCCGAGTGCAGTGAACAGGGTGCCCCGCACCATCTGGAACAGGTAGATGACGATCATGGCATAGGCCATTCCGGCCAGTCTGGCGGCCACGGCCCCGGTACCGGCGCGCAGGAGCCCCTTCCGTTTCCAGCCGCCGGTGGCAGCCAATGCTACGAGCCCGAGCGTCACAAGGACGAAAACACCCCGCGCGGGTGCGGCAGGCACTCTGCCGCTGGTATGAATGCCCAGCCAGTACCTGAGCCAGGCGCCGACGGCCGATGGCCGGCCGATCGAGTTGGCCGGTATGATCGTCCCGCCCAGTTTCGCATCCCAGGTCCGGGCCGCATATCCGCCGAAACCTTCTTCGATCATGGCCGGCGACACCCATCCCGCATTGCTGATCCGGGGATACTGGGGGCGGAATTCAGCCGGGCCGGGAATGGGTCGGTCGGCAAGGATCCAGACCATAAAGGTATCGAGCACCGTCATCCTCGAAAAAGCGAAGGCACCGGTCGCCGCCTTGAAAACAGCGCTCAATGAACAGGTGTAATCGGCCGGTGCGAAATCGGGCGGCCGGGCCCCATAGACGAAAAGCGTCCCGTTCCGGCCGACCATCCGGTGAAGACGGGTGAAATACTCGGCTGTCGCCAGCCGGTTCATGAGCAGGGTTGCGGGCAGGTCCAGCCGCACGACCGCGGCATCACAGGCATCATGCGCGTCACCGATGAACCGGACCGGATCGTCCGCAACAAAAGACTGTCCCGTGTATCCCAGCGCTTCGCGCGCGCCGGCCAGACCGGGGTCCAGCTCCACCAGGTGGATCTGCCATTGACCCCACCGGCCGATCTGTTCCGGCAGTGAGGTGAGCGTACCGCCGATCATCACCAGCCGGCCGCCTTCAGGCCGGACCAGGTTGACGACCGCGGCCACCTCTTCGAGGCTGCGTTCGCCGCCTGAACGACCCACATGGTTCCCGTTTTGAAAGACATTGAGTTCGCCGCCGCGGCGGGTGATATCGATATCGCCATAAGGGGTGCTGCGCTGGTCTGCCGGCACCGAAGCCTGACGGCCGTTCCGTAAAGATTTCGACCACCGGTCAAAGCGATCGCGATTGAGCGCCGTGGCGATCACTACCAGCCCCAACCCGATGATGGCCACAGCGCATACCGCCCGGCCGGGCCGGTTCCATATGACAAGCACCGAAAGAAGGAGGACCGATGCCAACACCACCCCGGCAGTGATCATGCCCAGGGGCGCCATGACAAGCGAGAACAGGATCCCGCCGGCCGCAACACCAGCCGCTTCCCAGAGGTAGAGCCGGGCGACAGTCCGGCCCTCTTCCCGTGCCATAAGCATGCCGGTCAGGCCGTTGATGCAGAGGGCGGGCAGGACCGTGACCAGGGCGATCACGGCCAGAGCCAAACCCGGTCCGGCCGCATATCCGGGCAGGGGGAAGACCATGGCCGCCCCGCGTGCGACCAGGAACCCGGCCGGGCCCGCGATCGCCGCGGCGATGGCCGCCAGGTTGACGGCCCATCGCACAGGCGCGGCCCCGCGCATGGCCGCGCCCGCAAGGCTGCCGGCGCCCGCGGCCATGAGCCAGACAAGAGTGATCAGGCCGATGTGGAGTTCGTTGCCCTTGAGGGTGATGAGGAGTTCGCGAATGAGGGCGACCTGGAATACTGCGACGGCAAGGCCGCCGGCGAATATGAGGAGGCATGGACTCATCCGTTGATTCCTATCTGTTTCGGACGCCTGCAAATATGTGAAAAAGAAGGCTGGATCCCCCGGTCAAGCCGGGGGATGACGGAGGATGAGAAACCGGTTCCCCGCGTCATTCCCCCGCTGTCATTGCCCGACTTGATCGGGCAATCCAGTTCAGATTTCCTGATCCCTATCCGTAACCGGGCATGTTTTTCGGAAAAAGGTTTGGCGCTTTTTCCGACCCACAGGTGATTGTGCGGGGAACATCCGGATGTCAACCGTGTAGGGGCGGGTTTGAAACCCGCCCTCC
>JBDREB010000198.1:0-5414 GCA_043820325.1 Planctomycetota bacterium
GTACTTGGCACATTATCTCGACGAGTATGTGTTCCGATTCAATCGGCGTAATACACTGATGGCAGCATTCCAAACCCCGTTGGGCCTGGCGGGTGTAAGAAAACCCATCGGATATCGTGCATTGACGGAACCGGTGTCAAAGGGATAAGCATATGTCAAAAATATTTATTTTTTTCCTTGCCGAAACCCGAAAACATGTGCATACTATAAGTAGACTGACATGTCAGTATAGTATTAATGAAAGGCAAGTTATGGCCCGCGTCAAAACGAACCAGGACAGGATGATCGAAGCCGCGCTCAAGGTCTTTGCAACCAAGGGATATGCCGGCACATCGGTCGATGACATCATCAAGGCAGCCGAGGTGGCGCGCGGCACCTTCTATCTCTACTTCGAATCCAAGCATACCGCCTTCGAGCAGGTCCTGACCCATGTGATCGGCCAGATCGAGAAACTGCTCCAGGGCATACCCTCGGGCATGATCTTCCGCACGCCGGAGGATGTCTACAACCGGATGCTCACCACCTATGCCCGGTTCCTGAAGCTCTTCCAGCGCAACCGGGCCTTCGCGCGCATCGTCTACACCGAGGCGACCGGCGCGGACAAGGGGTTCGACGCCCTGCTCGAAAAGCATTACGACACCCACCGCACCAATATCCGCCGGTTCCTGGAATGCGTGCGCCAGTCGGGGTTCGCCCGTTCCTTCCACATCGATGTGGTCACGGAGACGATCATCGGGTACACGGAGCGGTGCGCCCGCATATTCATCGGCGGCGAGGCGCCGGGCATGGACCTCGACGCCCTGGCGCGGGAACTGGCCGACACCGAGTTCCTGATCGTGAGCAATGTGCCCCTGGCTGAAGTGCGGCCGGCCCTTCCCGCCGCGCCTGACGGCACGGCCCATTGAAAGGATGAACAATGGAACAACCGGTTGAAACTTCCACCGAAAACCGTCTGCGCCGCCGGGCCCTGCAGACCTTCATCGTCTTCATGGCCCTTTCCGCGGTCATCGCCATCCTGACCGTCCTCTTCGGCTCCTTTGACTGGTTCGAGGTCCGCGTGCTGGTCACCACCAGCATGGTGACCGCCTGCTCCATCTGCTGCATGGCCTGCGCCCTGTACGCGGAAAAGACCGGCCGCCGCGAGTGGGCGCTCGTTGGTGCAGGGCTGAACATCACCGGCGCGGCCATGATCATCTTCGGAGCCTGGCTGGAACCCCACGGCGACGGCTTCTGGAAGACCGCGGCCATTGCCTGCGTCTACGGCGTGGCCATCACCCATTATTTTCTCCTGGCCATCGCCGAACTCAAGCCGGGCCACCGCTGGCTCATCGCCGTTGCGCTTGTTTCCATCATGGTCAATGCCACCGCCATTGCCGCGGCAATCATCGGCGAATCCGACGGCGAGATGGTCGTCAAGGCCATCGCCGTGCTTTCCATCCTGGTGGCGCTCGAAACCCTGGTCATCCCGGTCCTGGCCCGCATGAACCGCCGGGAGAGTGACGACCCCCGGGACAAGTTGGTCCTCTTCCGCGTCCGGGAGGATGTCTACCGCACCGAAGACGACCTGTATTTCCGCCTGCAGATGATCGATGCGCCGCCAAGCGAAGATGCCGCACCGCCAGCCGCCGATTAAATGTCCGTCCATGGCGAAAGGAAGTGTATGCGGTTCCTGCCGAGTTCGCGCAAAGAATGGAAGCGACTGATGGTCCACCTGGCGATTATCGTGGGCGCCCTGGCGGCGATCGTTGCCGTTTTCTATATGATCTGCGTGGCCATGCCGGGCCGCTCTTTCCGGGGGCCCCTGCCGGTGCAGACCGATGCCGCCCAGGCCCTTGAACTCCGGCTCATGGGGCATGTCCGGACCCTGGCTGAAACCATCGGCGAACGCAACCAGTGCGCGTATGCCGGATTGAACGCCGCGCGGGACCATATCGCCAAGGTCTTCCGTGAAGCGGGTTGTGAACCCCGCCTTCAGACTTTTACCGCCGCGGGAACCGAATTCGCCAACATCGTCGCGGAGATCCCCGGCCGTGAGCCCGGCCTGCCGGCCATAGTGGTGGGCGCGCATTACGACACCGCCCCCGGCACCCCCGGCGCCGACGACAACGCCACGGGCGTTGCGGCGCTCCTTGAGATCGCCCACGCACTCAAAGGCGCCGCGCTCCGGCATATAGTGCGATGCGTAGCCTTCCCCAACGAAGAGCCGCCCTTCTTTTATACCGAAGACATGGGCAGTTACCGTTACGCCCGCGCCTGCCGCGAGCAGAACGAAGTCCTGGCGGGCGTCTACATCCTCGAAAGCCTGGGGTACTATACAGACGCGCCCGGCTCTCAGACCTACCCGGTGAAGTTCCTCAGCTACTTCTATCCTGACAAGGGCAATTACATCGCCTTTGTGGGCAACCTCGCCTCCCGCGGCCTGACGCGCGCGACCACCGGCGCGTTCCGCAGGCTGGCGCAGTTCCCCTCCGAAGGGATCGCCTCGCCCGAATGGGTCAGGGGTATCAGCTTTTCCGACCACTGGTCCTTCTGGCAGAACGGGTACCAGGCGATCATGATCACCGACATCCCCATCCTCCGCAACCCGCACTACCACACAGCAGGCGACACCCCTGCCATCATCGACCCGGACCGGTTCGCGCGGGTGACCGAGGGCATCATCGCGGTCATCCGTGCGGCCGCGGAACAGGAATAAAGGGAGACCCATGCGGGCACTGACCGGCATTGTAGTGATGATACTGACCGCGCTCTGCGGCTGTTATCATTTTCCGCCGGCCAAGAATGTCCCACCGCGCCACGAGACCGTGGTATGCGTCCACGGCCTGTTCCGCACGGTCGTCTCCATGAAACCGATGGCACAGGCGCTGGCGGCCGAGGGATATGATGTCCATGTGGTCCGCTACCTCTCCACCCGGCAGACCGTGACCGAACACATCGCAGGCTTCGAAGAACGCCTGGCGGCGCTCAACATCACCGCCGACGACCAACCCATTCACTTCGTCACCTACAGCCTGGGCGGCATCGTCGTGCGCGGCTACCTGGCCGAACACCCCGACGACCCGCGCTTCGGCCGCGTAGTCATGATCGCTCCGCCCAACCAGGGATCCGCCTGGGCCGACCGGGTCTTCAACATCCCCCTCGTACCGCTCATGGTGGAGCCGATCACCGGCCTGCGCACGGAATACAAAGGCGTGGTCGAGGCGCTCGGCACGCCGGTGGGGCGCGAAGTAGGCGTCATCGCCGGCGGCCTGAACGACGGCCGGGGTTTCGCATCCACGGTCGAAGGCGACGACGACGGCATCGTGACCGTGGCCGCCACCCATCTGGCGGGTGAAAAGGACCATATCGTCCTGCCCTACCGCCACCACGGTATCGCCGAACAGCCCGCGGTCATCGCGCAGGCGGTGGGATTCATAAAGACAGGGAGATTTCGCCACAGAGTCACAGAGGGCGCAGAGGGGGGTATGGTTCGGAGAAGAAGCCACAAAGGTCACGAAGGACACAAAGGTTGATGGTGGGGTTGAAACCCTTCCGGATAAAACCAGAGATAGAATGGATGCAACACTTTAGCGGAATGAAAGGACTGGATCCCCCGGTCAAGCCGGGGGATGACGGATGAAGAAGGATAATTTGCATCAGGCTTATTCTTGGCTGTCATTGCCCGACTTGATCGGGCAATCCAGATCTCCTATGATCGTTTCACTCGGCTAAAGTGTCACGAATTCCACAGGAACAGATGCTCGCCCTGTTGCTCCTCCCCCGAGAGCATGTAGGCGCTCAATCCGATCATCCCTTCACTGGCCATCTCGGGATATTCAGTGCACGCCGGCCATGTTGCCCCCGCATCGATCGAATACTCAAGTTCAATTGCGCAGGCATCCTCTTCAAGGTCGTACAGCCGGTAGGTGATCGGGATAATGGCATATTCGTCGAACAGCACGGTTCCGCTTGACACGAAGGTGACCGAAGGGGTTTCATTGTTGTTCACGGTAAAGGATGCGGATGTTATGCCTTCACCAGGGGCCGCACCGTCATCCGCGACAACCTTGATCCATATGTCGTCTTTGACCACGCCGAGGTCGGCGTATGTATCCCATACGAACGAATGATCCAGCCCCGCCGGAGAACTCGATATGTCGTATTCCGGATTCGGCGAGACCGATGCGCTCGCACATTTGATCCAGGGGCCGGTCCCGCTGGTACCATACCACACCCACACTTCACAATAATCCGATGCCGGATCGGTCAGTTTGTAATTGATCACGACATTGCCGGATTGATCCGGGCCGGGGTCTGTCACCACGACCACCGGCGCGTCGTTGCCCGCGATGAACGCCGCCGTGGCGCTGCGCTGGCTGTCGGCCGCGCCGTCATTGGCGATGATGCTTAAGGCCCATCGGCGCCATGACCAACATGGCCATGGCCCTGGTCAAAGAGCCCAAGATTCGGCCGAAGATCCCCCGCATCGTGGTCATGGCCGCGGCCTTCGACCGCCAGTACAGCGAGTGGAACATCCGCTGTGACCCCGTGGCCGCGGCGCTGGTGTTCAATTCGGGCATCCCCATGACCGTGATCGGCCTCGATGTCACCACCCAGTGCGTGTTCAACGACGCCGACCTCAAGCGCCTGCATTCGAGCAAGGACACCCTGGCGAAGAACCTGAGTGCCGCCACCACGGCCTGGAACCCCAAGGGCTACCCCACCCTCCACGACCCGCCAGCCGTGGAGACCCTGCTTGATCCCGCCATCGTCACCCTGCGCCGCGGCCGCGTGCGCGTGGAGCTTTCCGGCACCGACACCTACGGCTACACCCTCTTCACCCCCGACGACAAAGGACCGCACGAGATCGGCGTCGCCGTCAAGTCCCGCGCCGCATTGGACCTGTGGCTGGAGCGGGTGCTGGGATAGGAGAGGTCGGAGATCGGATGTCAGAGGTCAGACTGGCGGAGGGCGACGGAAGAACAGGATAACCGCATAATTTCCAATGCTCAATGTCCAATTCTCAATTTTGATGGACTCGCAAAAAGCTCTGTCCCCCTCTTCTGGAGGGACGCGCCATTCGACTTGGCTCATGGCCTTGAGCGGAGTCGAAAGGCTCCGTCGCGTCCGCTTTTGTTCCTCCTATGAACGGCATTCCCGGCCACGACAGAGCGTGGCCCTCCGAGATGGAATCGGACCCTTGAAAACGACTTTTTGCGAGTTCATCAATTTTCAAGTAAGGACGGACTCGCAAAAAGGATCTTTGTCATGCTCCACAGGTCCCGGGACGGTCCTGCCGGTGGTAACCATGCTTCCTCGCAAGTCCTTGTAGCTGCGGGGCTTGACCCGAATGGCACATAGATAAGGCACTATCTTTTCTTGGGAATCCTCCTCGATTTGGTGCAACCGCTTGATATTACTGATGATCTCTTCAT
>JBDREB010000199.1:0-9821 GCA_043820325.1 Planctomycetota bacterium
GGACATGATCTTCCGTCCGCATCCGGCGTTGCTCGTCGACGCCGGATCTTTCCATTGATACGGCTCCTCCTCGCGCCTTGGCTGCGGACGGAATCTCTATGTCGAAATGGATACTTTATTCATTTACGGGCACTTACTTGCCGCGCCTTTGACCTGGACGGCGATGTCACGATCTTCGGCCTGACCGGCGGCTTCATCAAGCGGTTCCCGCGGGAAGCGCTCGATCGCGGTCCCGAACCGTTCTTCGGTACGGGTCTGAGCCTGGATGCGGTTAACGAACCCGGGGCCGATCCGGAATTGACCTGGGGGTTCTACTGGGAGGCCGGGCTCCTGTTCCCCCTGCCGGCGCCCGCCGGGTCCCACATCATCGCCCGGCTCAGGGATCGCACTCTCCACGCGGGCATCCTGGGGGATGTCCAGCTCGGCGGCCTGACGGCGGCGGTGGGATTCAGATGGGAGTGGTGAACGGAAGTCAGCGCCCCGGCAGTTCCTTGTGGTAATCCTGCAGGGCCTTGACCTCCATTCCGCGGCGCTTGAGCGCGTCGATGCCCACCACCAGCGCGCCGGCTTCGGCCGCGGTGGTGAGGAGGGGAATGCCGGCCGCCACGGCCGATGAACGGATGCGGATCTCGTCCTGGCGGGGGGATTTGCCGCTGGGGGTGTTGATGATCAGGTGGACATCCCGGTTGATGATGAAGTCCAATACATTGGGCTTGCCCTCCGAGATGCGCCGGATCTCCGTGATGGGGATGCCGTTGCGGGCGATCACCCGCGCCGTGCCGCGCGTGGCGATGAGCTTGAAGCCCATGGTGTGGAGCATGTGCGCCACGAGGATGATCGTGCGCTTGTCCTCGTCCTTGACGCTCAGGAAGACGGTTCCGCTGGTGGGGATGGGCGCGTTCACGCCGGCCTGGGACTTGGCCAGGGCCATGCCGAACTCGGCGTCGATGCCCATCACTTCGCCGGTGGACTTCATCTCGGGCCCCACCACCGCGTCCACGCCGGGGAAGCGCGCGAAGGGGAAGGCGCTCTCCTTGACCGCCGAGAAGTTGATCTCGATCTCCCGCGTGAAGTTGAGTTCCTTGAGGGTTTTGCCGAGCATGACCTTGGTGGCGATGCCGGGCAGAGAGAGGCCGATGGCCTTGCTGATGAAGGGGACCGTGCGCGAGGCGCGGGGGTTGACCTCCAGGAGGTAGATCGTGTCGGCCTTGATGGCGAACTGGACATTCATCAAGCCGATCACCCCCAGTTCCAGGGCCAGGGCCGTGGTCTGCCGGCGCAGGCGGTCCAGGATCGCCGTGGAGAGGGTGTGGGGCGGCATGACGCAGGCCGCGTCGCCCGAGTGGACGCCCGCCTCCTCGACATGCTCCAGGATGCCGCCGATCGTCACCGTGGTGCCGTCGGCGACCGCGTCCACGTCCACCTCGATCGCGTCCTCCAGGAACTTGTCGACCAGGATGGTGGGATGCTCGATGGTCCGATCGGTCTTGAGGTCCTTGAACCAGGCCGCGACCTGGTCATCGTCGAAGACGATCTCCATGCGCCGGCCGCCGAGCACATAGGAGGGCCGGATGATCACCGGGTAGCCGATCTCGGCCGTGGCCTTGAGGGCCTCCTCCAGCGTGGTCACGGTCTTGTTGGGCGGCTGGAGCAGGTTGAGCTTTTTCACGAGGGCCCGGAAGAACTCGCGGTCCTCGGCGTCGCGGATGGCCGTGACCGGGGTCCCCAGGATCTTCACGCCCGCCTTCTCGAGCGATTCGGCGAGGTTGAGGGGGGTCTGGCCGCCTAATTGGACGATGGTGCCGATGGGCTTTTCACGCTCGTAGATGTTCAGCACATCCTCCAGGGTCAGGGGCTCGAAGAAGAGCTTGTCCGAGGTGTCGTAGTCGGTGCTCACGGTCTCGGGGTTGGAGTTGACCATGAGCGCCTCAAAGCCCATTTCGCGCACGGCGAAGGCGGCGTGCACGCAGCAGTAGTCGAACTCGATGCCCTGGCCGATGCGGTTGGGGCCGCCGCCGATGATGAGGACCTTCTGACGGTCGGAGGGGTTGGCCTCGTCCTCGGTCTCGTAGGTGGAGTAGTAGTAGGGCGTCTTGGCCTCGAACTCGGCCGCGCAGGTGTCGACCAGTTTGTAGACCGGCAGGATCCCCGCGGCGGCGCGCAGGGCGCGCACCTGGAGTTCGGTCCGGCCGGTGAGCAGGCCGATGTAGGGGTCGGAGAAGCCCATTTCCTTGGCCCGGCGCAGGGTGGTGGGGTCGAGATCGGCGGCGTGTTCGGTGATCACATCCTCGAATTCCACCAGGTCGAGCAGGTTGTGGATGAACCAGGGATCGATGCCCGTGAGTTCGTGGATGGACCGCACGGTCATGCCGGAGGCCAGGGCGTTCTTGATATGGAAAATGCGGTCGGCCAGGGGCTGGGCCAGTTTCTGGCGCATGGTCGCCTCGTCCTGGGGGCCGGGCGCGCCCTCGTAGCCGCGCAGGCCGGTTTCCAGGGACCGCAGACCCTTGTTGAACGCCTCCTTGAAGGTCCGGCCGATGGCCATGGTCTCGCCGATCGATTTCATGGCGCTGGAGAGGAGGGGCTGGGCCTGGGGGAACTTCTCGAAGGCGAAGCGCGGGATCTTGACCACGCAATAGTCGATGGTCGGCTCGAAGCAGGCGGGCGTCGAGCGCGTGATGTCGTTGGTGATCTCGTCGAGGGTGTAGCCCACGGCCAGCCGCGCGGCCATCTTGGCGATGGGGAACCCCGTGGCCTTCGAGGCCAGGGCCGAACTGCGCGACACGCGCGGGTTCATCTCGATCACCACCTGCCGGCCGTTTGTGGGGTCCACGGCGAACTGGATGTTGGAGCCGCCCGTTTCCACGCCGATCTCGCGGATGATGGCGATCGAGTCATTGCGCATCTTCTGGTATTCGACATCGGTGAGCGTCTGGGCCGGCGCCACGGTGATGCTGTCGCCGGTGTGGATGCCCATGGGGTCGAGGTTTTCGATCGAGCAGACGATCACCACATTGTCTTTGATGTCGCGCATCACCTCGAGCTCGTATTCCTTCCAGCCGCGCAGGTACTCCTCGATCAGCACCTCGCGCGACGGGCTCTGCTCCAGGCCGTAGCGCGCGATCTGCTCCAGTTCCTGGACATTGAAGGCGATGCCGCCGCCCGTGCCGCCCAGGGTGAAGCTGGGCCGGACGATCACCGGGAAGGGTATGCGCTCCACGGCCGTCAGCGCCTCGGGCACCGTGCGGGCCCAGATGCTCACGGGCAGGTCCATGCCGATCTTGAGCATGGCCTTTTTGAACAGGTCGCGGTCCTCGGCCTTGCGGATGGCGTTGGTGTCGGCGCCGATCATCTTCACGCCCAGGGCCTCGAGGATGCCCGTGTCGGCCACCTGGATGGCGACATTCAGGCCGGTCTGGCCGCCCATGGTGGGCAGGATGGCGCTGGGCCGCTCCTTCTCGATGATCTTGATCACGATATCGCGGGTGATCGGTTCAATGTAGGTGCGGTCGGCGAACTGGGGATCGGTCATGATCGTGGCCGGGTTGGAATTCACGAGGATGACCCGGTAGCCCTCCTCCCGGAGCACCTTGCAGGCCTGGGTGCCCGAGTAATCGAACTCGCAGGCCTGGCCGATGACGATCGGCCCGGACCCGATGATCAGGATCGATTCAATGTCGGTGCGTTTAGGCATATCGCCCCGTCTCCTATGTCGCCTTTACCTCGAACCTGTCCAGCACTCCGCGACGAGGCTGGACGCTTGACACTTGACGCTAGGTGCTCCTGATGAACGCGTTGAGCTTGGGGCTGAGTTCGTCCACCAGCACCTTGAATTCATGAAGTTCGGGATCGGAAACAATTTTCCGCCGGACCGCTTTTCTAAGCCATGCCTTGGTTTCCTCGAATGAGCCCCGTGCATAGAAATAGAACCGCTTCCTGTCGGGTGAGGAATGGCGGCCATATCCTTCGGCGATGTTGGCAGCGATACTGTCTGCGGCGTCGATGATCTGATAACCGATGGTGCGCTGCACCTTGATCGGCCAGCGGTCAAAGGCATGCCAGATCCGGTCGGATAGAGTTTCGGCGAGCTGGTATACCCGCAATTCGTAAACCTCTTTCATCGGCCTTGTTCCTGTCTTCCAAGCGTCAAGCGTCCAGCGTCAAGAACCAACGGCTAAACCGGCCGTATCGCGATCCCGCGTGTGATCAGGAAGTCTTTGACCGCTTTCACCGTGTATTCCTTGAAGTGAAAAATCGAAGCCGCCAACGCCGCGTCGGCGCCGCCGGTGGTGAGGACCGCGGCGATCTGTTCCAGCGTGCCGGCGCCGCCCGAGGCGATCACGGGCACGGTCACGCGGTCGGCGATCGCCCGGGTGAGCTCCAGGTCGTAGCCGGCCTTGGTGCCGTCGGCGTCCATGCTGGTGAGGAGGATCTCCCCCGCGCCGCGATCGACGCCCTCGGCGGCCCAGGCCACGGCGTCTTTGCTGGTGGGCGTGCGGCCGCCGTCCACGACGACCTCCCAGCCACCGCCCGGCCGGCGCCGGGCGTCGATGGCGAGCACGATGCACTGGCTGCCGAAATAGCGTGCCCCGGCGGTGATCAGCTCCGGGTCGCGCACGGCGGCCGAGTTCACCGAGGTCTTGTCCGCGCCCGACTTGAGCATGACGCGCATGTCCTCCACCGAGCGGATGCCGCCGCCCACGGTCAGGGGCGTGAAGATGGTGCCGGCCGTTTCGCGGACCACATTGACCATGGTGGGTCGGTTGTCGCTCGTGGCCGTGATGTCCAGGAAGACGATCTCGTCGGCGCCCATCTCGCAGTACCGCGCGGCCGTGGCCACCGGGTCGCCGGCGTCCACGAGGTTGAGGAAATTGACCCCCTTGACCACGCGGCCCCGCGTGACATCCAGGCAGGGGATGATCCTTTTGGTCAACATGGGCACACCGTGTCGTTGCTGGGCTGGGGTTCTATTCGTCCCATTCCCCGTTCAATGATGACGCTTGACGCTCGACGCTTGACGCTTGGAAGGACCAGAATATCCCTCCAGCGTCCAGCGTCAAGTGTCAAGGATATGACGCTCGCCGCTCGACGCTTGACGCTTGGAATGCCCGGAATATCCTCCCGGCGTCCAGCGTCCAATGTCAAGGATATGACGCTTGACGCTCGACGCTTGACGCTTGGAAGGCCCAGAATATCCCTCCAGCGTCCAGCGTCCAGTGTCCAGCGTCTACGCATGGGATGTCGCTCCGCTATGGTTGCCGGATGCCAGCTTGATAAAATTCGCCAGCATCCGGATGCCAAGTGCCTGGCTTTTCTCCGGGTGGAACTGGGTGCCGAAGACATTACCCGCGCCCGCCACGGCGGTGAAATCGACGCCGTATCCCGTGCGGCCCAGGGTGTCGGCCGGGCGGGTGGGCGCGCAGTAGTAGGAATGGACGAAGTAGAAGTAACTCCGATCCGGTATGCCGCTCCAGAGCGGGTCGGGGCGTGTTTGCGCGACCTGGTTCCAGCCCATCTGGGGGACTTTGAGGCCGGCGTTGAAACGCACCACCCGGCCGGGCAGAAGCCCCAGTCCCTTGTGGAGGCCGTCCTCGTCGCTTT
This sequence comes from Planctomycetota bacterium, assembly GCA_043820325.1. Classification (GTDB taxonomy): domain Bacteria; phylum Planctomycetota; class JBDREB01; order JBDREB01; family JBDREB01; genus JBDREB01. Next base: position 5,602 of record JBDREB010000199.1, read on the forward strand.
CATCGAAGAGAAGTTGCATGCCGAGGCAGATGCCCAGGAAGGGGATCCCCGCGGCGACTTGTTGCTTGATCAGCGGTATCAGGCCGGTGCGGTCGAGGTTGGCCATGCCCCGGGCAAAAGCGCCCACGCCCGGCAGGACGATGGCGTCAGCGGCGGCGACCGCGGCCGGGTCGGCGGTCACGCTCACGGTGCCGCCCGCCTTTTCCAGGCCGCGCCGCACGCTGTGCAGGTTGCCCGTCTCATAGTCGATGATCGCGATCATGATTTTGCCACAAAGGCACAAGAGAAGAAGGAAGAATTATTTGCCACTAAGTCACGAAGACACAAAGTTTGGATTTGGGTGCGGAGGTGGAGAAGGATATTTTGCCACGAAGTCACGAAGGCACAAAAGGATATAGGTTTTAATCTACAACCTGCCCCAAACCCATTCTTACCTTTGTGACTTGGTGACTTTGTGGCAGACATTCCGGTTCCGTGTCTTTGTGGCAAATCTTGATTAAGAGTTTTTGCCATGAAGTCACGAAGACACAAAGTTTGGATTTGGGTGCGGAGGTGGAGAAGGATATTTTGCCACGAAGTCACGAAGGCACAAAGGGGTGCAGTTTTTAATCCAAACCCAAACCCATTCTTACCTTTGTGACTTTGTGACTTTGTGGCAGATATTCTGGTTCCGTGTCTTCGTGGCAAATCTTGGGTCCAGAGTTTCCGCCACAAAGACACAAAGTCACGAAGGTAAGTCTTGGTAAGGATCGGATTATGATTTCGATCAGAACCCTCAACCCTTAGTGACTTAGTGACTTCGTGGCAAAAAATCTTCGTGTCTTTGTGGCGATTCATTTCTTTTTCGCATTCCGCATGTCGGCGATGAATGCATCGAACAAATACCGGGCGTCGTGGGGCCCGGGACTGCTCTCGGGGTGGTACTGCACGGAGAAGATGGGCAGTTCGGTGTGGCGCATCCCTTCCACCGTCTGGTCGTTGCAGTTGAGATGGGTGATCTCCACGGCCTTCCCCTTGAGGGAGTCGGGATCCACGGCGAAACCGTGGTTCTGGGCGGTGATATCGATCTTGCCCGTGCGCAGGTCGATTACCGGCTGGTTGCCGCCGCGATGGCCGAACTTGAGCTTGTAGGTGCGGCCGCCGAAGGCATGGCCCAGGAGCTGGTGGCCGAGGCAGATGCCGAAAATGGGCTGGCGTTCGAGGAGCTTGCGGATGCCGGCGATGGCATAGGTCACCGCGGCCGGGTCGCCGGGGCCGTTGGAGAGGAAAAGGCCGTCCGGGTCGATGGCCGCGATTTCATCGGCCGTGGCCGTGGCCGGGAAGACGGTGAGGTCGCACCCGCGCGCTTCCAAAAGGCGCAGGATGTTCCACTTGATGCCGAAATCGTAGACGGCCACGCGCCAGGTCTTCGGGTTCCTGTGGTCTTTGTTCCAGGTATAGGCCTTGGGGCAGGTGACCTCGGGGACCAGGTCGCGGCCGGCCATGCCCGCGTACCCCTTGGCCTTGGCCACGGCCGAGGCGGGATCAAGGTCGACGGTCGAGATGCAGACCTTCATCGCGCCGCCGGTGCGGATGCGGCGTGTGATCATGCGGGTGTCGACCCCTTCGATGGCGATCACGCCCGCGGCCTTGAGGTAGTCGCCCAGCGTCTGCGTGCTACGGTAGTTGGAAGGGTAGCGGCAGGCCTCTTTGACCACGAACCCCTGCACCTGCACGCGGTCCGACTCCACATCGTCGGGGTTGACGCCGTAGTTGCCGATCAAAGGGTAGGTCATGGTCACGATCTGTTCGCGGTAGGAGGGATCGGTCAGGATCTCCTGGTACCCCGACATGGAGGTGTTGAAAACGAGTTCCCCCACGCGTTCGCCGTCGGCGCCGAAAGAGGTGCCATTGAAGATCGTGCCGTCTTCGAGGGCGAGGATGGCGTTCATCCGGTATCCCTGGTGACTGGCCCAATCGGTTTCCAGACCGCCGTGCGGCCCGGTGTCATGGCGATTATATGAAAAAACGACCGATTGCAAGCAAATAATCCGGGCCGGGGAATTCAGCCACAAAGCCACGAAGAGGTTTTGCCACCAAGTCACGAAGTCACTAAGTGGTGAGGGTGCGGAGAAGAGGTTTTGCCATGAAGTCACCAAGTCACGAAGGGGGGAGGGTACGGAGAAGAATATTTGCCACGAAGTCACCAAGGGGTGAGGGTTCTGATAAAACCTTGACCTGTTCAGACCTTTGTGACTTCGTGACTTTGTGGCGAATAATCTTATCCCGTGTCTTTGTGGCGCGCTTGGGGAATTTGATTTGACTTGGCCGCCGGGGAGGGTATAATCTGCGGCCTTTGTCATTGTCCGACACAGGTTTACGCCAAGGAGACCGTCATGGCATCCGAGACCGACAAACGCATGCAGGAGATCGTTTCGCTGTGCAAACGCCGGGGGTTCATCTACCAGTCCTCCGAGGTGTACGGCGGCATGAAAGGCTGCTGGGATTACGGTCCCTACGGCGTTGAACTGAAACGCAATGTGCGCGAGGCCTGGTGGGAGTCGGTGGTCCTGTGGCGCGAGGATGTGGTGGGTCAGGACGCGAGCATCATCATGAGCCGCCGCGTGTGGGAGGCCTCGGGCCATGCCGACCACTTCGCCGACCCGCTCATCGACTGCAAACAGTGCAAGCTCCGTTTCCGGGAGGATGAAGTGCCCGGCGCCAAGGCCTGTCCGTCGTGCGGCGGCGAACTCACCTCGCCGCGCCAGTTCAACCTGATGCTCAAGACCTACATCGGCCCGATGCAGGACTCCTCCACCGAGGTCCTGCTCCGGCCCGAGACGGCCCAGGGCATATTCGTCAATTTCGGGACCGTGCTTGCGGCCAGCCGCCAGAAACTGCCCTTCGGCATCGCCCAGACGGGCAAATCGTTCCGCAACGAGATCACGCCCCGCAACTTCACCTTCCGGACGGTCGAATTCGAGCAGATGGAACTGGAGTTCTTCGTCTACCCGGATGTGGCCGAGAGCCAGAAGTGGTGGGCTTACTGGCGCGACGAGCGGTTCGCCTGGTACAAGCGGCTGGGACTGCGGCCTGAGAACCTGCGCCTGCGCGAACACGCCAAGGAGGAGCTGGCCCATTACGCCCTGGCCTGCGTGGATGTGGAGTATAATTTCCCGTTCGGCATGGCCGAGCTGGAGGGGATCGCCAACCGGACCGATTACGACCTGAAACAGCACATCAAGTTCTCGGGCAAGAACACCGACCTGACCTATTTCGATCAGGAGAAGAACGAACGGGTCGTACCGTATGTGATCGAGCCTTCGGCCGGCGCCGACCGCAGTGTCCTGGCCTTTCTCTGCGACGCCTTTCAGAAGGACACGGCGCCCACGGCCGAAGGGGCGGCCGAAGAGCGCGCCGTCCTTCGCTTACACCCGCGCCTGGCGCCCGTGAAGGCCGCCATCCTGCCCCTGGTCAAGCGCGACGGCATGCCCGAGAAGGCCCGCGCCATCTTTGACAGCCTCAAAAAGCAGTTCCGGGTCGAATATGATGAAAAGTCGGCCATCGGCCGCCGTTACCGCCGTCATGATGAGATCGGCACACCGTTCTGCATCACCGTCGACTCCGAAACCCTGGCCAACGGCTCCGTCACCCTGCGCGAGCGCGACTCCATGAAGCAGGAGCGGGTCCAGCCCGACGCCCTGGCGGGTATGATCCGCAAGGCGATGGAGTATTAAAGAATTTACGATCTGGTGATGTTCGATTTATAAAGCCAGGATAGATCTGGTTCCCATGTGCATAGGTGGGGTGTTGTCCCATTCCATGCCGGTTCTTACCTGTTTTCTCTTATTGTAGAGCCTGTCGAAAGGTGGTCGCCCTCTTGCAGGATGCCGATCGTCGTATTGCGGAAGTAAGTACAGATTTCCTGATCCCGGCGGAAAATGCTTTGGCACTTTTTGGCGTCAGCCAGGCGCGTGAATCAACCATAGGCCGGTTTGGGTGGTTAGTGCCCGTAAATGAATAAAGTATCCATTTCGACATAGGAATTCCGTCCGCAGCCAAGGCGCGCGGAGGAGGCATATCAATGGAAAGATATGGCGACGACGCGCAACGCCGGATGCGGACGGAAGACCATGTCCCTTCCGGGCGTGCGGGGTTTGGTCGCGGGGGCCAACCAGGGCAGATATACCGCTTGAATGATGCGGCAGTATCCGGCCTGTTAATAAATCTATCATTCTGCA
>JBDREB010000200.1:0-9534 GCA_043820325.1 Planctomycetota bacterium
GCGGGTTTGAAACCCGCCCTTTATTGCCGTTTCGCGATTAGATGGGAGGGCGGGTTTCAAACCCGCCCCTACACGGTTGACATCCGGATGTTCCCCGCACAATCACCTGTGGGTCGGAAAAAGTGCCAAACCTTTTTCCGAAAAACATGACCGGTTACGGATAGGGATCAGGAAATCTGAAATACGATCCATCAACCAGGCCCGACAAAGGCACAATGATCGTCCTGCGGGTGCATTGCGATACAATTCAACGCCAAGCTGGAGAATGTTGTGGTCCCATGAGGAATGATGGGGAAACGGAAGCACGGGTCCCCCATCGGCGGCACTGCCGGCAAAGTCCGGGGGCAATTGATCGGCGGGCTGGGGCGGTTGTATCAGTTCCCGCCCCGGATGTTGGTGACGGAATTGCAGGCGCGGCAGATGAGGCTCGGTGCGGCCAAGGAAGGGGATATCTGGAGGGGGCGGCCGCATTGGGCGCAAGTGAAGGTTTCCCAGCCTTTGCCGCGGCGCTGGTAGGTGAATGGGCCGCTGGGCGGGGCGGGGCGGGATGCGCTTGCGGCCGCCGGGGCGGCAACACCCCCGACGCCGGCGGCCGAGAGCACGGCGCCCGCGGCAATGAGTTCGGCCAGGGGCACCTGGTGGACACGGTTGCAGCGGGGGCAGGCGAGGGTGGGCTTTTTGAAGTCGGGCGGGATCTTCATGGTCAGGCCGCAGGCGCAGGCGATGAAGGCGAACTGGTTCATGGCGCGCACAAGGTCGCCCAGGTCGCGTTTCTGCTGGCGGCCGGTGCGCGGGGCTTCCTGGCCGGGTGAGGCTGCGCGCACGGCAACAGCGGACTTGTCCTTCAGGGCCGAGGCCGGCAGGAGACTGCCGCTTGAAGTGGCCTTGGCGTAGGCCCGCTGGTAATCGACGAACCCCGCGCCCTGGCCCATGCCGCGCAGGATCTTGACGCGTTCGCTGATGGGCGGGTGGGTGCTCATGACGCTTGCGAACATGCTTCCGTCCATGGGGTTGGCGATGTACATGGGCGCGGTGATGCGGCTGACCTGGGCCGGCCGGTGAGGGACGGCCGATATTTTTTCCAGGGCCGAGGCCAGCCCTTCGGGATAGCGGGTGAGCCGGGCGCCGGTGGCGTCGGCCAGGTATTCGCGCCGGCGGGAGATGGCGAAGTAGAGCAGGCGCGCGATGATCGGGGCCAGGATCGCGAACACGAGGGCGATCACGATGAAGGCCAGCTGGGCCTGACCGCCGCCGCGGCCGCCGCGGCGGAAACGGGCGCCCGATGCGCCGACCCGCAGGCCGCGCAGAAAGATCTCCGATACGATGACGATGGTCCCCAGCATCACGCCCGCGAAGGTCAAAAAGAGGATGTCGCGGTTCTGGATGTGGCCGATCTCATGCGCGACCACGCCCTGGAGTTCATCGCGGTTGAGGCGCGCCAGCAGGCCCGCGGTTACGGCCACGGCACAGCGTCGTGGGTCGCGGCCCACGGCGAAGGCGTTGGACGCCTCGTCGGGGATGATGTAGACCCGCGGCATGCCGGGCAGGCCCGCGGCGATCTTCATCTCCTCCACCACATTGAAGAGCTGGGGATGGACATCGGGGGTGACTTCCTTGGCGCCGGAAAGCGCCAGAAGGATGTTGTCGCCCTGGGTGTAGCTGACGACGGCCAGGACCAGCCAGAGGATGAAGGCGATGATCGCGCCCGCCACCGCTCCGTTCGTCGGGTCGAACACCGCGCCGATGACCATGCCCATGATGAGGTACAGGATCCCCATGAGCACGAAAAGGAAGATCGACTTGCGGCGGTTGGCGCGGATCAGTTCCCACATGGGGTGTACCCTGATCGATATGCCCTGTTACCCAGTCGTGCGGTCATCGGTTGCCTGTGCCCGCATCTTCAAACGCGACACTTGACGCTTGACACTTGAAAGCCGGCACTTGTCAGAAGCTCACCTTCGGCGCCACGCGCTCGGCCTTGTCCTCGACTTCGAAGAAGACGGCCTTTTCGAAGCGGAACATGCCGGCGATGATGTTGGAGGGGAACATTTCGACCTTGTTGTTCAGGAACAGGGACTGATCGTTGTAGTTCTGGCGCGCGAAGGAGATCTTGTTCTCCGTGGAGGTGAGTTCCTCCTGCAGGGCCAGGAAGTTGGTGTTGGCCTTGAGGTCGGGGTAGGCTTCGACCGAGAGCAGGAACTTCGACAGCGCGCCGGTGAGTTCGCCTTCCGCCTTGACGCGGTCGCCGACATTGCCGGCGCCCATGGCCCTGGCGCGGGCCTCGGTGACGGCGGTGAGGGTGCCCGCCTCGTGCTTCATGTACCCCTTGGCCGTTTCCACGAGGTTGGGGATCAGGTCGCACCGCCGCTTGAGCTGGACATCGATCTGCGACCAGGCGTTCTTGACCTGGTTGCGGAGCTGGACCAGCCCGTTGTACATGCCCACGACGGCGAAGAAGACGATCACCGCCAGTACCGCGAGGCCGATGAGAACGATCATGATCACGGACATGCGCAGGCTCCTTTCAGGAGGGTTGGGTGGTGGAACCGAATATGTCGTTGAGAAGCCCGAGAACCGGGTTGCTCACGGGCACGCCCAGTTTGATGACATCGCGCAATTCGTCCCGGTCGAACCACAGGCCGTGACCGCCGCCGCACCGGTCGAGTTTGAGTTCGGAACCGGGAACGCCGCAGAGGATCTTTTCCATCTCCTTGCGGCAGATGGGGCACGGCCGCCGGGCTTCCTGCGAACCGACCACGGGGCGGATCGAACCGCAGACCGCGTCACCGCCCGGCGAACCGGCCACGAGCTGCTCCAGTTCTCCGGAATCGAGCCAGATGCCGCGGCAGGCCAGGCAGTAGTCGGCCTCGGTGTCGGTGAGTTCGAGCACGATCATGGGCTCGCGGCAGACGGGGCAATCCATGCAACGACCTCAAGTCAAACAGGTGCGGTGCCCGCGTCTGAACGAACGCAGTGCCCACTTACCACCTCAATGGTAACCTGCAAAGCCTGTGTGTCAAGCATGAAAAACCGGAAAATCGTTGCCCGGACGGGGCGGGCGCTTATTAATGATGGTTTGCGCCCTTCTATCGATCAAGGAGCCGGTAATGTCCGCCGTCAACTGCGATGACCAGCGCCGGATGAGCGACGACGATTTCCTGGACCACCTGCGCCTGCCCGGCGCAGCCGGCCGGGCCCTGGCCACCGCCCGGCGCACGGGCGATACGGCCGCCGTCCATCGGGCCGTGGCCGGCCATTTTCGCACCCGGCGGACACCGGCATGGGTCTTCTACATGCACGGCGGCGCCTGGCTTTCGGCCGACGGCCGCGGCGATGTGATCGCCAAGGCGCGCAACCTTCTGCGCGGCCGTTTCGCCAACTGCTGGCGGCCGTACCAGACCGTTGACATCAGCCGCCCGGGCGGGGGCGTCGACCTCCAGGCCGGCCTGCGTGTGAACGGCGGCACGATCGCGCGCAACACCTTCATCCCCGAGTTGACCACGGCTTTCGCGCTCACCGGCGACGCGGCCTACCTGCGCCGGGCATTGGAACTGATCCGGGCCGTGGAGAAGCAGATGCCGTTCATGCTCGAGCCGATCTATCACGATGACAATGACCGCGGCTTCGGCGGCCCCGGGAATTCGGCGATGGACATCGCCTACCGGGTCTACCGCTGGCTCGACCTGATGTATTCCGGCGCCCTGCATGTGCCGGGTGTGTTCAGCGACCGCGACATCTTCCGGCTTATCTGGTTCTATACCCGCCAGTTCCACCGCCAGGCCGGGCACCCCCTGCGGCGGGACAACCACCATCATATGGACCATGGCCACGGGCCCTGGATCTTGGGCCTGATGTTCCCCGAATTCGCCGGCGCCCGCCGCCTACGCCGAGCACTCGATCGGCTACCAGTACCACATTGCCTACCACTACCTCCATCCCCTGGCCCTGGCCTGCGCCAACGGTCGTCCGCTTTTCACGCCGGACGATAAGGACCGCATCCGGCGCTGGGTGGGTTTTCTGGCCGACGCCGGCACACCGGACGGAAATCTGACGGGCTTCGGTGACGATGCCGGCCGGCGCATGACCTTCCTTTTCAGCCCTCTGGCCGGGCCGGTGCTCGATGCGGGCCTGCGGAAGAAGGCGGCGGCCCTCGGGTTTCGGGTCGATGCGCGCGGCAGAGTGACCGCGCCGCAGGCGGCGACCGCCATGCGCGCATGGCGACCGGGCCGTCCCCTGCGGTTCGGGGTCACGGACTGGTACGATTCCCATGGCCATGCCCGGCCGGCCCCCCGGCCCGCGCACTCGGGGCCGGCGGCGCTTGCGGTCTACCCGCAGGGCGGTTTCTCTTTCTTCCGTTCGGCCTGGGCGCCCGATGCCGACTACCTGGCCGTGGCGCACTACACCGACTCCCTGCCCCACGGCCACACGCATTGGGACATGCTCGCCTTCATCCTGCACACGGGCGGGGAGACGCTCATCGGCGAACCGGCCGGCATGCTCTACACCGGCGGCATCCGTGCCGCCACCCCGCGCGAGCGGCAGGAAGTGCGCGGGTACCTGTATAAGTGCCCGTAAATAAATAACCTATCCATTTCGCGTGCGGTGCAGAGTGATGGTTTGACAAACAGGTCAGGCACTGCCGCATTATTAAAAGAGGTATATCTGCCATGGTTGGCCCCCGCCACCAAACCCCGCATGTCCGGAAGGGACATGATCTTCCGTCCGCATCCGGCGTTGCTCGTCGACGCCGGATCTTTCCATTGATACGGCTCCTCCTCGCGCCTTGGCTGCGGACGGAATCTCTATGTCGAAATGGATGCTTTATTCATTTACGGGCACTAAGCGGGGAAATTGTGTTGCCATTGTGGATTTCCGCATAGGATATTCCCGGTGACTGGATCAGCTCGCTGAAGAAGGAGACGCCCATGGCGAAAAGGCGGCGCATTGTCCGGTCCGTTCGTCGGGCGGCCCGGCCGGAGGAAGTGCGCTACCACCTGCTCCGTCCCCACCAGATCGTGGCGCGGCGCACGGCCTGCCCGGTGGCCTACATACCCGTGGGCACGCTCGAATGGCACGGGGTCCACAACCCGGTGGGCACGGACACGCTCCAAGCTGAGGAATTCGCCGTCCGCTGTGCCGAGAAGGGGGGCGGTCTGGCTTTTCCGCCCCTCTACTACGGTGAGAGCCGGTCGGAGGCGCTCATGGAGGCCAACGCCGCCGACCGCGCCCGCATCGCCGACAAGATGGGACTGCCGGTGACGAATTTCGAAGGGGTACACCAGTATTTTCCGCCCAACCAGCAGACGGAGAACTACCACCGGCTCCTCCTGCACATCCTGACAGAAGTCGAGACGCTCGGTTTCAAGGTGGGCGTGCTCGTGGCCGGCCACTACCCGCTCATCGACCACTGCCGGTCGGCCGTGCCGGCCTTCGCAAAGCGGACGCTCGACCCGCCCGCCTCGGGCCGGATGCTCGCCTGGGCCTTCGTGGATTACCTGCTTGTGAACGACCGGTTCGACTGCGCCGGCGACCACGCGGGCGGATGGGAGACCTCGCACATGCCGGCCATCCGGCCGGAGAGCGTGGACCTCGCCCTTCTGCCGCCGCGCGGGGAGGCACTCATCGGCGCCGGCGGCCGCATGGACCCGCGCGACGCCAATGCCGCCTTCGGACGCAAGACGATCGAAGCAGCGGTGGACGCGGCGGTCCGGGAGGCCCGGCATCGGCTGGAACACCCGCAGCGGTACCGGGGGCATGGCACATGTCTGCTCGAAAACTTTTGGAAGGACAAAACATGAAAAAATACGATGTGATCGTGGTGGGCGGCGGGCCGGGCGGGTTCTGCGCGGCGGCGGCGGCGGCGAAGGCGGGGGCCCGGACCCTGCTGGTCGAACGGTACGGCTTTCTGGGCGGCATGGCCACGGCCGGGCTGGTGAACCCCTTCATGGGGTACAAGCTCGGTGGGAAGAACACCACCAACCCCGTGTTCAACGACTTCATCGGCCGCATGGCGGCCGCGGGCGCGCTCGATGCCGGCCGGCACATTTTCGACGACGAGTACATGAAATACGCCCTGGACGCGATGATGGACGATTACAATGTGGATGTGCTCCTGCACGCCAAGTTCCTGGCGCCGGTGATGGACGGACCGCGCATCAAGGCCGTGAAACTCGACTGCAAGGAGGGCCAGGTCAAGGCGTCGGGCAAGGTCTTCGTCGACAGCACGGGCGACGGCGACCTGGCGGCCATGGCGGGCGCCGATGTGGAGGTGGGCCGCGACGAGGACGGGCTCTGCCAGCCCATGACCCTCTGCTTCCGCGTGGGCGGCATCGACGCCGGTCTGATCGACCGCGACTACAAGGCTTTCCGGCAGGAACTCAACACCATCTACCTCAAGGCCAAGGCCGAGGGCCGCATGGAGTGCCCGCGCGAGAATGTGCTGGTCTTCCGCACGCTGGTGCCGAGCATCCTGCATTTCAACACCACGCGCGTGGTCAAGACCTCGGGCATCACCTCGGCCGGCCTCACGGCATCGGAGATCGAGGCGCGGCGCCAGGCGATCGCCTTTGTCGACCTCTTTAAAAAGGAGTCGCCCGCGTTCAAGAACGCCTACCTTCTGAAACTGGCCTGCCAGATCGGCGTGCGCGAGACGCGGCGGGTGATGACGCCCTATGCCGTATCGGAGGCCGATGTGGTCGAGGGCCGCAAGCATGCCGACGGCATCGCCAAAAGCACCTACCCCATCGACATCCACAGTCCCACGGGCGAGGGGACGGTCATCCGGCATGTGCCCAAGGACGACTGGTATGAAATTCCCTACCGCTGTCTGGTGCCGCTGGCCGTGGAGAACCTAGTCATCGGCGCGCGGTGCATCTCCTCCACGCACGCCGGCCACTCCTCCCTGCGGGTAATGCCCGTGGTGGCCTCGGTCGGCGAGGCGGCCGGCCTGGCCGCGGCCCGGGCCGCCAAACAGGGCATCGCGCCCGCGGCCGTGAACGGGACGGAATTGAAGAAGGAACTGGGGCTCTGACGGCGGCGTGCTCCGCCATGGGGCGGCTGGCCGGCCTGCTCCATCCGGCCACGGTCCTGACGGGGGTCAATTACGCGCTGGCCGCGGTCGTTGTTGCCGTCGGTGTGACGCTGATCGTGCGTGGATTCCGCGGCCGGTCGCCGGGGGCGTGGGCCACGCTCCTCCGGGGGCTGGCGGGGTGCGGCTTTTTCCTGGGGCTGCTCGATCTCGGCCTGGTCCTGCGGGCCGGGCTGGCCGGACTGAACACCGGTGACATCCTGCTCGCCATCGACCTGGCCCCCGCCTTTACGGCCGCGGCCGGTGCCTTTGCGGCCGGACTGGTGCCGGCTGTTGCCGGAGTGGCGTTCTGGGGACTGGTCCACCCGGCTGTTTTCCGGTCCCGCCTGGGTCGGAAGACCGACGGTCAGGCTGTGATGGCCGGGTTGGTCGGTGCCATTTTCATGCTCGTGCCGGTCTACTATGTCCTGGACCTCATCAGCGGTGCGTCGCTTTTGGTGGCGGTCACGCTGGGCGGCGCGGCGATCGTCAGTCATGCCTGGCGCAAAGCCCGTAAACTCAACCCTCTCGGCTGGCTGGCGGTGACGCTGGGTGGTGTGTGTTTCCCATTCAGCCTGCTGGCGGCCGCGCGCGGCATGCGGGCCTGGCTGGCCGACATCCGATCGGTCGACCTGGAGCTGATGTTCAAGGCCGACACCGTGTTCGCCGAAAGCATGACCGCCTTGATGACCGGCGCCTCGGACACGCTCATCTTCCTGGCCGTCGGCGTGACCCTTTACCTGATCACCGCCCACCACGACCGGCGGATGGAGTTCAATGCGCCGGGCCTGGCGGTGGGGGCGCCGCCGGCCGGTGTAATCATGGCCGCGCTCGTGGCCGACGGCCTGATGGTCGGCACCCCGTATCTGGACCGCTTGGTACCCGTGCTCTTCGGCCTCTTGGGACTCGCTGCGGCGGGGCTGGGCGGCGCGGCCATCGTCCGGCAAGTACGGCGCACGGGCGGCCCGGCCGATGGGCCCCTGGTCGCCCTGCCCGTGCTGGCCGCGGCCACGATCATGGCGGCGCTCTTCGCGTTCGCGGGAAGGATGAAAGTGCACGGCGCGCTCGGGGGTGCGGGGGACGCCGAGGCGGGGACGGGGTACGCCCTGGCGCTGCCGCTCATGCGGGCGGATGCCCGTCTGCTCCTATGGGGCGCGGCCGTCGCCCTGCTCTTTTTCGCCGCGTTCGCGGCCGCGCGGCTCCTGGCCGCCCGCCGGGGCGGGATGGATCCATCCGGCGCGGCGGCGGGCGGGTCCACCGCACAATAAAAAAAGGGGCGACCGAATGCGGCCGCCCCTTGTGCGATGCAGGGAATGGAATTCAGCTTTTGCGGCGTACCGCCCAGGCCATGGCGCAGAGGGCCGGCAGGCCGGGGAACGCGCCCGCTCCGCAGCCCTTTTTGGCGGGCGCGGCCGGCGCGGCGGGGGTGGCCGGGACGGCGGCGGGTGCTGCGACAACAGCTTGGGCCGGGGCTGAGGGAGTGGCGGGGTCACGGCCATGGCGCGGTCGACGGCCACGATACCCTCGGCGCATTTCCGGCGCAGGTCGGCGTTATCCAGCCAGGCCGGCTTCTGGTTCTCGTTGATCTTGATCTTCGCCTCGATATCGTCAAGCACCTTGCGGGCGGCCACGGCCGCGACGGCCGCCGCGCCGCCAAGGCTGCAGGCCTTCTCGCACCGGTTGTGAAGGGTCTGGCAGTAGTAGAAGTCATCGGCGCCCTCGGCCGATCGCAGAAGGTTCAGGGTGGGGATGGGTTCCTTGTCGCCGTAATAGAGCACCGACGATGAATCAGGCTCGCGGCCGTCGAGGTCGAAGAACTGGTACCCGTGCTGGACATGCAGGTGCCACTGGTGGCGGCCGCGCACGCCCTTGCGGAACTCACTCCACTGGTCGGCGCCGAAGGAGTAGCGTGAGAGCCCCTGGTTGTAGATGTAGACCTGCTTGCCCGTTTTCTGCGCCTCGGCCAGGACCGATTCGTCGTGGCCGTTCAGGGCGCTGGCGTCCGTCACATCAAAGAGCCATTGGTGGTAATTCTTGGGATCGCGGCCGTCCTTGAACGAGACCGAGTAGGAACCGCCCGTCTTGACCCATTCCGAGGCCTCGTTGATGGCCTTGATCTGTTCGACCTGCTTGCGGGCGAAATCCTCGTCGCGGGTCTCGTCGATCAGGCCGTAGACCCCGGGCAGCCAGTTCTGCGCCTTGGCGTGTTCTTCCATGGCCTTGAACACCCGCCGCAGGAGCTGGCCGTAGGGCTGGCCGGTCTTCTGCTGCCATTCATCGAAGAACGCGTCGTCCCGGGTGTAGCCGATGTGGTCCACCTGGTAGCCGCCGTAAGTGCCCGTAAATGAATAAAGTATCCATTTCGACATAGAGATTCCGTCCGCAGCCAAGGCGCGAGGAGGAGCCGTATCAATGGAAAGATCCGGCGTCGACGAGCAACGCCGGATGCGGACGGAAGATCATGTCCC
>JBDREB010000201.1:0-13777 GCA_043820325.1 Planctomycetota bacterium
CAAGGGCAGGTATTTGTCAATATAATTCCGCCATCTTTTTTGCAATCCGCTTGATTTCCAACGGCAAAAGGGGTACAATGCCGCGAGGTTTTTTTACCCGGTACCCCGCTCTTTTACTTCATTCGGCTAAAGTGTTACAGAATTGTAAATGAGCATGGCGCCCATAGTGTTCGGGATATTACGGAGCAGGTGGTATAAGATTGTAATCAATCGCGTTGACTTAAGCCACACATTTAGACTTCCTATGCCCTGCCTTTGACTCAACTGGCTTCTTCTTCGACTTACCGGTATCACCGGCAAAACAGCCGATATAGTCAATGAGATCGTCCCATTGCTCTTGCGCCCGCGCAGGCGAGGCACGGTACAGGCGGTCCACATCGTTGCCCAGCCATACCCGCATGATATCGACCGTCCGCTTGAAGCTCAAGTCATCCGCCTGCGTCCCAAGTTCCAAGGCCGCCTCGGCCCGCAGGTATTTCACGAGCACATAGGCGCACAAGGCCGCATAGATCTCACAGCGGATGCCGCCGGCGGTCTTGGATAGCACCCGGTGCAGCTTGAGCACATGCTTGAGGTCCCGGAAGAAGGTCTCGATCTGCCACCGCCGGACATAGAGCAAGGCGATCTGCTCGACCGTAAAGCTTTCCGGATCGGTCAGGCTGGTGACAAAGTAGATCACTTCGCCGCCCAGGGACTTGCGCCGGACCAGGCGCAGCACATGGGGGATCGCAGTCTGTTTGCTGTGGTCAAACCGCACCAGCCAGTCCCCCTCGCCCAGTTTCTTGATCCGGCGGTACTTGGCCACCTTCTTAGCCGCGTCACAAAGGCATGCTTCTTGTCGATCAGCCAGGTGAAAAGGCCATGATCCCAGTAACCCCGATCGAACAGGACCAGTGTCGGCCCCATGAGCTTCCTGAGGAGGCGGCGTGCCCAGCTGACATCATGGCTGCTGCCGCGGGATATGGCCGTGTTTACCGGCAGACCCAGGTCCGCGTTGAACAGCACATGCAGCTTGGCTTGAGCCGCCGACCGCACGCTCTTGCGGCCGCTGGAATAAAACCACCGGTGCAGCCGCCCCGCAATGTCGATCACTGTGCTGTCCATCGCCATGACCTGCCAAGCCAGGGTCGACAGGTGGTGCTTGGCCCCAAACCGCTCTTCGTACGCCTGGACCAGCCAGACCGGCAGGTCACGGAATATCTCCGGTGCCTGGGTACTGTTTTTCCGCGACAAGGCTGATTTGTCCACCGGGGCACCCTCGCCCGCGATCCACCGCCATACCCGCTGGATCAACAGGTCCAGACTCTGGATCCCGATGTCCAACGGCAGCATGATCAGCAGCCATACATGCACCACCACCGGCAGCTTCCGCTCCCGCTGGTCGCCGCCGTACTTGCCCGCGATGGCCTTGATCCGGCTGTCGGGCACGATCCTACGGAACACCGACGGCCCAAATCCTGAAATTCCATCTTGACTTGCTTTCCTTTTCTGTATACTTCTCATGCAAAGCTTCCTTTTAAGATGTTATGATGTTTGGTCTTAAGTCCCCATCCATCATACACTTGAAGGAGGCTTTTTCAACTAGTTCCTTAAGTCAACGAGATTGGATCATTTTTTAAAGGACAACTACATGGGTAAGCAGTTTTCCCGCACACCGGTCACCGTACCCCGCGTCAAGACCCGCCACCGCACGATCCGCACCCGGATCCCCGTGCCCCGGAGCCTGCCCATCCTGGCGCGCCTGGAAAAGAACGAGCCCATGTCGATGCAGGGCCAGCCGCCGATCGTATGGCATCGCGCCGAAGGGTGCAATGTGTATGACCGCTGGGGCAACCGCTGGATCGACTGGTCGTGCGGCGTGCTGATCACCAATGTGGGGCATGGCCACCCGGCCATCTGCAAGGCCGTGCGCGAGGTGGTCGACCGGCCCCTGCTGGCGACCTACTGCTTCCCCAACGAGGAGCGCGCGGCCCTCGCCCGCAAGCTCGTCGCCGTGGCGCCGAAGGGACTCGACAAGGCCTTCATCCTCACCACCGGCGCCGAGGGGCTGGAATGCGCCATCAAGCTGGCCCGCACCCGGGGCCTCAAGATCGGCAAGTCCAAGACCGTGATCGTCTCGTTCCTGGGTGATTTCCACGGCCGCACACTGGCCGCCCAGCTGGCCGGCGGGATTCCGGCACTCAAGGACTGGTGCGGCGACCTGGCCGGCCGTCATTTCGTACAGGTGCCGTGGCCGGGCGATTTCCGCGTTAAGGACAAGCGCTTCAACGTTTTCCGCGCCACGCTCAAGGCCAAGGGGGTCAAGGCAAGCGATGTCTGCGCCGTGATTGCCGAGACCTACCAGGGCGGCATGGCCTCCTTCGCCCCAAAAAAATACATGCAGGACCTGGCCGCCTGGACCAAAAAGCACAACGCCCTGCTCGTGTACGACGAGGTCCAGGCCGGGTTCGGCCGGACGGGCACCTTCTGGGGCTTCGAGCACTACGGCACCCGCGCCGACCTTATCTGCTGCGGCAAGGGTATCAGCTCCTCCCTGCCCATCGCCGCGGTGCTGGGCCCCTCGTCGATCATGAACCAGTACCCGCCCGGCACCATGACCTCCACCCATGCCGCCGCGCCCCTGGGCTGTGCCGCCGCGCTGGCGAACATCAATGTGATCCTCAAGGAGAAACTGGTCGCCAGGTCGGCGGCCGGCGGCAAAATCCTCCGGGCCGGCCTTGAACTGCTCAAGGCCGCCTATCCGGCCAATATCGCCGCGGTCAACTGCACCGGCATGGTCGCCGCTGTCTGCATGGTCAAGCCGGGCACGGAAGAGGCCGACGCGGACGCGGCCCACGCGATCGTGGAAAAATGCTTCCAGAAGGGACTCCTCATGTTCGCGCCCGTGGGCCCGGGGGGCATGTCGGTCAAGATCGCCCCGCCGCTCACCATGCCTGTGCCGATGATGAAGGAGGCCCTGGGCGTGCTGGCCGAGGCGTTCGCCGAAGTCCTGGGCTGACCGACCCTCTCCTTGTTACCGCGCGTTCAAACAGAGCGGACCCCTCGGTCCGTCCTGTTATTTGTGGTGTATTGCCAAACCAAATTTGACGGACTCGCAAAAAGGATCTTTGTCATGCTCCACAGGTCCCGGGACGGTCCTGCCGGTGGTAACCATGCTTCCTCGCAAGTCCTTGTAGCTGCGGGGGCTTGACCCCGCCTCCGGCTGGGCGACCGCAAGGGTCGCAGCTACGGGGAAAAGCGCGCACACAGTAGGATTGTGGACTTTTTGCGAGTCCGTCAAATTTTATTCTTGACAAAATCATTAGTAAGCATATTATCTTAATGGGGGTACAACCTTGTGATCGTGTGCACAACCTTGTGGGAGCCTGTGGTGGCCATACCCGAAATCGCCCTCCGGCGGCTGTGTGAGATCGCACGCCTTTTGGAACGCCTGGCCGATGGCGGGCGGGAGATCATATTTTCCGACGAGATCGGCGACAAGACCGGCATTCCGCCCTACCAGGTGCGCAAGGATATCAGTTATCTCGGCGAGATCGGCACGCCCGGCCGCGGGTACCTGATCCGCGACCTGCACGAGCACATCGTCGCCTCCCTGGAGCTCAAGGCCAAACAGCCGGCCGTGCTGGTGGGTGCGGGCCGCCTAGGCACCGCCCTGCTCAATTATGTCAACCTGCCCAAAGCCAACATCGCGTATGTGGCCGCCTTTGACAATGATCCGCGCAAGATCGGCCGCGAGGAGAACGGCGTGCCCATCATGTCGGCCGCCGAGTTGGTACCCTTCCTGAAAAAACGCGGGATCACCACCGCGGTGCTTACCGTACCACAGGCGACGGCCCAGGACATTTTCAACCAGCTCGTGGCCGGCGGAGTGACCGCGGTACTCAATTTTGCGCCCCTCTCGCTCCTCGTGCCCGAGGGCGTGGTGGTCCACAACATCGATTTCTCGCTGGAGTTCCGGTTGTTGACCGCGGTCCGCTCCCTCAAGCGCGGCGTGATCCAGCGCCGGAAAAAGGAATAAGCCCGGGCCGGCCTATGTTCACCGCGGCACCGCTTACGGCCATATTTTCACGGTCCGCCATGCCGGCACGCCCGAGACCCGCGTGCCGGGATACCCGCCGTTTTCCCGCCGGACCGTCCTTGATTTCAGGCGCGAACCCCGTATAATGGGTCCTTGAAGCATCGGCGGACGGCATCCGTCGTCCGCACCGCGCGGCCGGCGTGCCAACGACATGACATGGACGGAAGGATCGACATGAAAAAGGCCTTGATCACCGGCATCACCGGCCAGGACGGCTCGTATCTGACGGAGCTCCTCCTGGACAAGGGGTACGAAGTGCACGGCATCATCCGCCGGGCCTCCAATTTCAACACCGAGCGCATCGATCATGTCTACCGCGACCGTCACCGGACCGATGTGCCCATGAAGCTCCATTACGGCGATCTCACCGACGCCAGCAACCTCAACCGCATCCTGGAAAAAGTGGCGCCCGACGAGATCTACAACCTCGCCGCCCAGTCCCATGTCAAGGTCTCCTTCGATGTCCCGGAATACACCGCCGATGTGGACGCACTGGGGACCCTGCGCCTCCTGGACGGGATCAAGGACTCGGGGATCGCCACCCGGTTCTACCAGGCCTCGACCAGCGAGATGTTCGGCAAGGTGCAGGAGGTGCCCCAGACCGAACGCACGCCCTTTTACCCCCGTTCGCCCTACGGTGCGGCCAAGCTGTACGCGCACTGGGTCACGGTCAATTATCGCGAGGCCTACGGCCTTTTCGCCGCCAGCGGGATCCTGTTCAACCACGAGTCGCCGCGCCGGGGCCGCACCTTTGTCACGCGCAAGATCACCATCGCCGCGGCCCGCATCAGCCGCGGTTTGCAGGAAAAGCTCTTCCTGGGCAATCTCGACGCCAAGCGCGACTGGGGCTACGCCCCTGATTTCGTACACGCCATGTGGCTGATGCTCCAGGCCGCCCGGGCCGATGATTTCGTCATCGCCACAGGCGAGACCCACACGGTGCGGGAGTTCGCCGGGCAGGCTTTTGCCGCGGCGGGCATCACTTTGGCCTGGGAGGGGAGCGGGGTGGACGAACGGGGGATCGACCGGGCCACGGGCCGCGCGGTGGTGGCCGTCGACCCGTCCTATTTCCGGCCCACGGAGGTTGACCTGCTCCTCGGCGACGCGACCAAGGCGCGGACCGTCCTGGACTGGCGGCCCACGATCCCGTTCGCCGAACTGGTACGACTGATGGTCGCCGCCGACCTGGCCGAGATACCATGATCCGGACCCGGCGGATGGAGGCACGCAGACAATGAAAAAGACCGTCATCATCGGCGCCGGCGGTCTGCTGGGCTCCCAGCTCGTCGCGGCTTTCCGCACCCGCGGGGACGCGGCCCTCTATCCCCTCTCCCGCCGCGACATTGATATCACCGACCGCCGGCAGGTCCGGTCCGTGCTGGAGGAGATTCGGCCGGCAGTGATCGTGAATGCCGCGGCGGTCACGGATGTGGATGCCTGCGAAGCCAATGCCGAGCAGGCGTTCGAGGTCAACGCCTTCGGCGCCTCCAACCTGGCCATGGTCGCCGACCGTCTGGACGCCACCCTGGTCCACATTTCCACCGATTATGTCTTCGGCGGCACCGATCCCTCCCGGGAACACGGCTTCCGCGAAGACGAGCCGATCGGTCCGGTCAACGAATACGGTCGGAGCAAGGCGGACGGCGAAAAGTTCGTCAAAAGCCTGTGCGGGCGGTTCTATATCTGCCGCACGGCGTGGCTTTTCGGTCCGGTGCCCGCCGCCTCCGGACGCACCAACTATCCCCTGGAGACGGCCCGCTGCCTCCGGACCGACGGCCGCCTGCGCGCGGTCACGGATCACAAGAGCTCGCCCAGTTACACCCCGCATGTGGCCCGCGCCATCGCGGGCCTGGTCGACCGCCTGCCGGGGGGCACTTACCATGTCGCCAATCACGGCCAGGCCTCCTGGTATGAATATGCCGCCGCGGTCCGGGATATCCTGGGACTGGCGGGCGAGGTCACGGCCGCGGCCGGAGCCGATGTCTTCCGCACCGCCCGGCGGCCCCGTTTTGCGGCACTCGATAATTGCAACCTGCGGATGAACGGCATGGATGACCTGCCCACCTGGCGGGAAGCGCTTGAAGAATACCTCACCCGGCACACGGTTTGAAACGGCCGCCCCATGTATGACCCGCTGGCCCGCCTGATCGATCCGCCCGGTATCCGGCACATTGTCGTGCGGCCGGACCTTTATTGCACACAGGCGCGACTGGCCTACCTGGCCATCCGGATCCGCAAGATGGAGCTGACCCTTTCCAGCGTGATCGCTGACGCAGAAGACCGCGTCATGCCCCGCGACAACACCTGGTCCCAACTGATCTTTACCGACCTCTTCGGTCCCGAACTCACCATCCTCGCCGACCTTGCGCGCAGGATCGAATGCCTTGAGGGCAACCTGGTCCGTTTCCGCCAGGAAGCGCGCGAACTGACATTGGTTCTGGAAGCGGCCGGGGACGGTCCGTGACCATGGCCATACAAAACCTAACCAATTGAAAAAACAACACTTATTTGCATCATAAAAGCACTATGCACACAACGGATTTTACATTGCCCGCCATATGCAATCTTTTTTTTGAATCCAGTTGACTTCGGGGGAGGTTTTTGTATAATTAGGCGTGTCGATCCAATGGTCGTTTGTTTGTTATAAAGCGCTGATATTTAAAAATTTATACAAACAGGACGTAAACGGACTTAAGGTAGGGGCCGCTTGGAAATGCAATTTGTCGTTGGGTTTTGTGATCTGCCCCGTTTCAGTGCGCCTGCCCGGGATACACAACAGTATGGGAAGTGTTAAAAAAGTGATTAATAACGATCGTGGTTTATTTACGATCATCATCCCGAGGCTTACCGGAACGGTCCTTGGAGATCCTGCGAACGGCAACGCCATATGTTCATTAACGGTTGTTGCCCGGGTCATCAAACATATCCTGTTCAACCTACGCTGGTTACCTGTTTCCCTGGGCATGTGCACCCTCTGATACTGTTATTACTATCTTTATATTAAGTATTACAGATAAGAAGAAGGAAGAGAAAGGAACGATCATGAAGCTAACTTGTGACCGGCAGAAACTGCTTGAAACATTCCTTATCGCGGAGAGCATCACGCCGCGTAAGACCTCCAAGCCGATCCTCAAGAACATCAAGCTCGATGCGCTCAAGAACCAGGTCCGCATCATGGCCACAAACATGGAATTGACCATGAAGCGCACGATCGAGGTCGGTTCGGTCGGCAAGGAAGGAACGGTCCTGGTGGCCGGCAAGGACATGGTGGATATCCTGCGCGAAACGGATTCGGAGGATGTCTTCATCTCGGTGGCCGATAATAATGTGACCATCAAGGCCGGCGAAGACACTTTCACGATCCCGGCCAACATCGCCGAGGATTTCTTCAGCGTTGAAGATATCAAACCCGATTTCGAGGTGACGATTACGCGCGTGCGCCTGCTGGAGATGATCGAGCAGACGCTCTTCACTACCGGTAAGGAGACCATGGCCTACACCTTCGAGGGCATCCTGGTCAATGTCGAGCCCAAGAATATGGAGATCGTGGGCACGGACGGCAAACGCATCGCCATTGCTTCGTCCGTGTGCACCAATCCGTCAGGCCGGGAAAAAAAGGCGCTCGTGCCCATTCCCACCCTGCGCACCCTCCAGCACAGCCTCGGCATCAGCGGCGACGAGAGCATCACGATCAAACTCTGCCCCAACCACATCATGTTCGAGGACAGCCGCACACAGCTGGTCTCCCAGCTCATTGAGGGGCGGTTCCCCGAATACCGCAACTATATCCCCGCCGACTACGGCATCAGCGGTTCCTTCCGCAAAGCCGAATTGGAAAAGGGCATCCGCAAGGCCGACATCATGACCTCGCAGGAAACCCACCTGGTGAAGTTCGGGTTCAGCCGCGAGACCAAGTCGCTGACCATGACTTCGCGGTGCCTGGACCGGGGCACCTCGGAGATCAGGATCCCCCTGCTGGGCTATGATGGTGAATCGGTCGCCGTGGGTTACAACGGCCGCCACATCCTCGATGTCCTCAAGGTCCTGCGCGAAGACAAGGTGACCTGGCGCATCAAGGACGACCAGGGTCCGGGCGAGATCGCCGAGGCCGGCAATTTCAAATATATCTTCATGCCCGTCAAACTGCGTTAAACCAATGGCCGGAACGGTTCCCGGCGCCCGGTCCATTGGCGCCCTGTTTGCTGATACCGGTATCAGGCGTGCCATCACCCGCCAGAACCCGCGGTTTGAACGCCTGGCCGCCGGATGGCTGGAGGTGACCGGTGCCGCCTGCCGCAGCCACACCACCGACCTTATTCTCAAGGACGGCATCCTGCGGGTGATCGTGAACGGCAAGGCCTGGGAACAGGAACTCCGTCTGCAGGACCTGGGCGCGCTGGCCGGCCGCATGGCCGCGGCCACCGGCCTTACCGTCGCGAAGATCAAGGTTCGTACCGGCGCCACCGGAGGGAGTACGCACGCATGAACACCAAACGCAGCGAGACCAAGAGCTACACGGCCGATTCCATCAAGGTGCTGGAGGGGATCGATCCCATCCGCCGCCGCCCCGCCATGTACATCGGCGATGTCAATGTGCGCGGCCTCCACCATCTGGTCTACGAGGTCGTGGACAACAGCATCGACGAGGCCATGGCCGACCATTGCGACCGGATCGATGTCAAGATCAACGCCGACGGTTCGGTGTCCGTGACCGACAACGGCCGCGGCATCCCGGTCGATATCCACAAGGAAAAGAACCTGCCCGCGGTGGAGGTGATCCTGACCACCCTGCACTCGGGCGGCAAGTTCGACCACGAGGCCTACAAGGTCTCGGGCGGCCTGCACGGCGTGGGCGTCTCCTGCGTGAACGCCCTGAGCGAATGGCTGCATGTGGAGGTCTACCGCGACGGGTTCATTTACTACCAGGAATTTGAACGCGGGGTGCGCAAGACCAAGCTGGAAACGATCGGCAAGACCGAGGCGCGCGGCACCAAGGTGACCTTCAAGCCCGATGCCACGATTTTTGAGGTCATGGAATACTCCTACGCCACCCTGGCCAAGCGCATGCGCGAACTGGCCTATCTGAACAGCGGTCTGACCATCAATATCGAAGACGAGCGCCCCGAGCTCAAACTCAAGGAATCCTTCTGCTACGAAGGCGGCATCAAGACCTTCGTGGAATTCCTCAATAAGAACAAGGGCATCATCAACCGCAATGTGGTGAGCTTCAGCCGCGATGAGCAGAACATCCAGGTCGCGGTGGCCCTCCAGTACAGCGACAGCTTCAACGAGACCCTGCTCTCGTTCGTGAACAACATCAACACCACCGAGGGCGGCACGCATGTCTCCGGGTTCAAGTCGGCGCTCACGCGCTGCCTGAACGCCTACATCCTGCAGAAGGGCAAGATCAAGGACAAGGACAAGGAAGACCTGATGCCCACGGGCGATGACTGGCGCGAAGGATTGACGGCCGTGCTCAGCATCAAGGTGCCCGATCCCCAGTTCGAGGGCCAGACCAAGAGCCGCCTGGGCAACCAGGATGTGGAGGGCCTGGTGCGCACGGCGGTGAACGCGGAACTGGCCGCCTACCTGGAGGAGAATCCCACCGACGCCAACGCCATCGTGGAAAAGGGCGTCCTGGCCGCGCAGGCCCGCGTGGCCGCCCGCAAGGCGCGCGATCTCACCCGCCGCAAGGGGGCCCTGCTGGGCGGCGGTCTGCCGGGTAAACTGGCCGACTGCACCTCCCACAACATCAGCATGAGCGAGATCTACATCGTGGAGGGTGATTCGGCCGGTGGCTCGGCCAAGCAGGGCCGCGACCGGCGCTTCCAGGCCATCCTTCCCCTGCGGGGCAAGATCCTCAATGTGGAGCGGGCGCGCCTGAACCAGATGCTCAACCACAACGAGATCCGGGCGCTCATCACGGCGCTCGGCACCGGCATCGGCGTCGACGATTTCAGCCTCGAAAAACTCCGCTATGGCCGCGTGATCATCATGACCGACGCCGATGTGGACGGTTCCCACATCCGCACCCTCCTCCTGACCTTCTTTTTCCGCCACATGAAGGAACTCATCGACAAGGGGCATGTCTACATCGCCCAGCCGCCGCTCTACAAGCTGACGCGGCGCAAGAGCGAGAAGTATTTCTACGACGAAAAAGCGCTCAAGGCCGGCCTGCTCGAGATGGGCATCGAGGGCGTCCAGCTCGAGATCGGGCCCAAGAAGAAGATCGACGACCCCAAGGAGCTCCGGGAGCTCATCAACACGCTGATGGAGACGGAACAGATCGAGAACGCCCTGAAAAAGCACGGCATTCCGTTCCCGGAGTACATCCAGCAGCGCGACAAGGAGGGTGAGTTCCCGCGGTTCATGGCCTGGTTCAAGCGGGAACGCCGCCTTTTCCACTCGGAGAAGGAGCTCAAGAGCTTCATCACCTGCAAGAGCACGGAGACGGGCCAGGAGGTCCGCGTGGCCACCGAGCACAACGAGGACGGCACCGCGCCCAAGCGGCCCGACGCCGTGGAGATGGTGGAGATCGTCGAGGCCAAGGCCCTGGGCAAGATCGAAAAACGCCTGGAACAGTTCGGCTGCGAACTCCACGACTACCTCGGCAACGGCAACCGGTTCACGCTGGTGGCCGAGGGTGTGCGCCTGGAACTCGGCGCCCTGCGCGACCTGCTGATACAGGTCCGCAAGGTGGGTGAGAAGGGCGTCTACATCCAGCGCTACAAGGGGCTGGGCGAAATGAACGCTGACCAGCTCTGGGAGACCACCATGGACCCGGCCACCCGCACGCTCCTGCGGGTGAGCGTGGAGGACGCCGCCCAGGCCGACTACCTTTTCAACCTCCTGATGGGCAAGGAGGTCGAGGCGCGGCGCGAGTTCATCGAACGCTTCGCCCTGTCGATCAAGAACCTGGACATCTGAACGGTACGGACCCGCGGGTCGGTACCGGAAAACAAGGAAGCACGACATGCAGGAAATGCAGGGCAACATCCGGGATGTGCGCATTGAAGCGGAGATGAAGGAGGCGTACCTCGCGTACGCCATGAGTGTGATCGTGGGCCGCGCCCTGCCCGACGCCCGCGACGGTTTCAAACCCGTCCACCGCCGCGTGCTCCACGCCATGTTCGACACGGGCAACACCCACGACAAGCCCTACCGCAAGTCGGCGCGCATCGTGGGCGAGGTCATCGGCAAGTATCACCCGCACGGCGACTCGGCCGTGTATGACACGATGGTGCGCATGGCCCAGGATTTCTCCCTGCGCTATCTCCTGGTGGACGGCCAGGGCAACTTTGGTTCGATCGACGGCGACGGCCCGGCGGCCATGCGGTACACCGAGGTGCGCATGGCCCGCATCGCCGGGGAGATGATGGCCGATATCGACAAGGACACCGTCGATTTCATGCCCAACTACGACGAATCGCTGACCGAGCCGGTGGTCCTGCCGAGCAAGATCCCCAACCTGCTCATCAACGGGTCCACGGGCATCGCCGTGGGCATGTCCACCTCCATCCCTCCCCACAACCTCAAGGAGGTCTGCACGGGGGCGATCAAGCTCATCGAGAACCCGGCCATCACCGCGACCGAGCTGGCCCAGGTCATCACCGGGCCCGATTTCCCCACCGGCGGGTACATCTGCGGCCGGGCGGCGATCCTCCAGGGGTACACCACGGGCAAGAGCATCCTCACCGTGCGCGCCAAGATGCACACCGAGACCAACGGCACCAAGAAAGAGATTATCGTCACCGAGATCCCCTACATGGTGAGCAAGGAAAGCATCATTCACAAGCTGGTGGAGGTGGTCAAGGAGGACCGCGTGACCGGCATCTCCAACATCACCGACTTCAGCGACCGGGACGGCATGCGCCTGGCGATCGAGCTCAAGCGCGGCGAGGACGAGAATGTCATCATCAACCAGCTCTACCAGTTCACGCCCCTGCAGACCTCCTTCAGCATGAACATGATCGCGCTGGTGCACAAACAGCCGCGCCTCTTGAACCTGCGCGAGCTCCTGGTGGCGTTCAAGGACCACCGCTTCCAGGTGATCCGGCGCCGGACGGCCTTCCTCCTGGCCCGCGCCAGGGAACGGGCCCACATCATCGAGGGGCTCAAGATCGCCCTGGCGAACATCGACGAAGTGGTCCGGGTGATCAAATCATCCAAGGACCGCGACGACGCCGGCGCCCAGCTGCAGCAGCGGTTCAAGCTGAGCGAGATCCAGGCCAACGAGATCCTGCAGATGCGCCTCCAGCGCCTGACCGCGCTTGATGTCCACAAGCTCGAGGAGGAATACCGCGAGCTGATGAAGCACATCGAAGAGTACAACTTCATCCTGGCCAACGACCCGGCCGTGGACGACATCATCCGCGAGGACATGTACGAGCTCATCGAGAAGTACGGGGACGACCGCCGCACGGAGATCGTGGGCGACGCCGAGGACCTGCAGATCGAGGACCTCATCCCGGAGGAGGATGTGGTGGTGACCCTCACCCACGACGGCTACTGCAAGCGCATGCCCATCAGCGCCTATAAAAAGCAGAAGCGCGGCGGCGTGGGCGTGATCGGCATGGAGACCAAGGAGACCGACTTCGTCGAGAGTCTCTATGTCGCCTCCAGCCACGATTACATGATGATCTTCTCCAACAAGGGCAAGGTCTTTCTGATCAAGGTCTACGAGATCCCGCATCTCGGCCGCGCGGCCAAGGGGCGGGCGATCGTGAACATGGTCGAGTTCGAGCAGGGCGAAAAGCTCTCGGCCGTGGTGCCCGTCAAGGGGTTCGACCGGCACTGCCTCTTCATGGCCACCCGCACCGGCACGGTGAAGAAGACCATGCTGGCCGAGTACGGCAACATCCGCAAGGGCGGCATCTGGGGCATCAAGCTCGAAGGCGACGACGAGCTCATCGGCGTGGGCATCACCGCCGGCACGGACGAAGTGATGCTCGCCACCAAGGCCGGCCAGGCCATCCGCTTCAAGGAGGAGGATGTCCGCCCCATGGGCCGCCACACCACGGGCGTGACGGGGATCAAGCTGGACAAGGGCGACGAGGTGGTCAGCATGATCATCGTGCGGCCCAACGGGACCATCCTCACCGTGTGCGAGAACGGGTTCGGCAAGCGGACCGCGTTCGACGAATACCCGCTCCAGCACCGCGGCGGCAAGGGCGTGATCAGCATCCGCACCAGCGACCGCAACGGGTCGGTGATCGGCGCCCTGGCCGTGATCGAGGGGCAGGACCTCATGGCCACCAGCAAGAACGGCCAGGTGATCCGCATGGGCATGAGCGGCATATCGATCATCGGCCGCGCCACGCAGGGCGTGCGCATCGTCCGCCTGCGCGAGGACGACAAAGTGGTCTCGATCGCGCCCATCGCCGAGGATGACGGGGACAGTGCCGGCGGGGCCCCGGCCGAGGATTCCCCAGCGGATGAGCAGGCGTGAGAGACGGCCTGAGGCAGGCGGTCGGAAAGTCGGAATGGTCCCCCCTTTGCCAAGGCTTCGGAGGGCAGGCGGAAGGCCGGATTTCGGGAAAATGTCAAGTGCTCAATGCTGATGGCTATTGACATGACTCAACCATACACAAGTAATAGTTGCATGAGAGACATGGCAAGAACTGGCCATTTCGCCCATAAAGCCGGTTATACGGATGTTAATCGCCATTATGGTTGAAACCTACATGTAGTGGTTGGTTG
>JBDREB010000202.1:0-28819 GCA_043820325.1 Planctomycetota bacterium
GGAAGGGACATGGTCTTCCGTCCGCATCCGGCGTTGCGCGTCGTCGCCATATCTTTCCATTGATATGCCTCCTCCGCGCGCCTTGGCTGCGGACGGAATTCCTATGTCGAAATGGATACTTTATTCATTTACGGGCACTTATCCTGCATTCGCCGCGCGAAGGACGGATCATCGTCGACCGGGATGGCCACATCAAGTCCCGTGACCGGGTGTTGGTATTTGAGCACAAATCCGCCGCCGTCGGCCGGTGCTTGGTTTGATCCGAGTGCAACCCAATGACGCGCCATTGCCGTCATGGGCGTCTCCTTCTGCGTTCATACCGCAAGGCCGTAACATCCCCGCTTGATCACAGCTTCCGGTGCTTCAGCGCCGGCAGGCGCATGCGGACTTCGGCGATGCGTTCCGGGTCGCAATCAGCGACGGCGTTGCCCTCGGTGGGGCCGGCGAGTTCGGCGATGATCGCGCCCCATGGGTCGACAACGAGCGAGTGGCCGAAGTAGGATTTGCCGGCCGGGTCGGTGCCCACCTGGGCCGGTGCGGCGACAAAGGCCTGGTTCTCGATGGCCCGGGCCCGGACCAGGCTGTGCCAGTGGGCGTTGCCCGTGGGTACGGTGAAGGCCGAGGGGATGAAGAAAATGTCCACCCCGGCGGCCGACATTGTGCGGAACAACTCTGGAAAGCGAATGTCATAACATATTGACAAACCAACCCTTAAATCACCCGCGGCGGCGGTGACAACCTCCGTGCCCGGCACCACCTGGTCCGATTCGCGGTAGGTTTTGTCTTCGATATCCGCGTCGAAGAGGTGGATCTTGCGGTAGGTGGCGGTCAATGTGCCGTCAGGGGCGAAAAAGGCCGTGGTATTGTAACTCCTGCCGCCCGGCGCCTGTTCGAGTATCGATCCGCCGTGGAGCCATATGCGCAGTCGGCGGGCGAGGTCACCGAGCCAAACGGTGGTCGGCCCGGGCACGGGTTCGGCGGCCGCCGGTTTGCCGGCATCGGGTCCCAGCCAGGAAAAGTTTTCCGGCAGACAGGCCAGGGTGGCCCCTTGGGCGGCACAGACGCCCACCAGCGCCTCGGCCCGGGCACGGTTGTGCTTTTTATCGTCATTGGAATGCATCTGGATGATACCGAGTTTCATGCATGGGCCTCCTTGGATTTGGCGTGAACCGTGCGACCTGCGGTGGTGCAGGTCAGCTCCAACAAGCCATTATAGCGGTATTTACGGCAATTGCAACTTGAAAAAAATCCGGCCTGACCGGGGATAAATTTGGAAGAATGTCTTGACAATCGGCCGTGCATTCCTATAATAACGCGCTTTTACCGGTCTCATCAATGTTCATAAGGAACCGATATGGCAGTCCCGAAACGCAAACATTCCAAGTCCCGCAGGGACCGGCGTCGCGCGCATGATTTCCTGACCACCCCGAGTCTGTCGGTATGTCCGGAGTGCGGCCAGTCCAAGATGCCCCACCGGGTGTGCAAATGCGGGTTCTACAAGGGCGTTGAATATATTTCCTCGGAAAAGAAGTAACCTTTTCGGAACGCCCGCATGGGCATAACCATCAGTCTTGACGCCATGGGGGGCGACCACGCCCCGGCCGCGGCGGTCAAGGGCGCGGTTGGTTTCGCGACTGAAAATCCGGATGTGACCCTGCTTCTTGTCGGCCGGTCTGAAGAGCTCAAAAAGCTCCTTGATGCCGGGACCGCGCGCCCCTCCGCCAATATCGAGATCATCCACGCCGCCGAGGTCGTCGGCATGGGCGATCCGCCTGTCGAGTCGATCAAGGAGAAGAAGGATTCATCCATCACCCGGGCCGTGGAGCTGGTGCATGCCGGCCGGGCCCAGGCGGTGGTTTCGGGCGGCAACACGGGCGTCCTGGTGGCCCAGGCCACCCTGGGATTGAAGCGCATCGAGGGGATCAAGCGGCCCGGCATCATCGTGCCGCTGCCTTCGGAAAAGGGGCTCATTTACCTGATCGATGCCGGCGCCAACCCGGAAAGCAAGCCGGAGTACCTGTTCCAGCACGCGATCATCGGGGCCATCTACTGCAAGTGCCTCACCGGCCGCCCGCGCCCCGTGGTGGGCGTCCTCAACATCGGCACGGAGGAGGGCAAGGGCAACGCGGTGGTGCAGGAGGCGCATCGGATGCTTGCCGCGCTCAAGGCGCCCCTCTTCGAGTACCGCGGGTTCATCGAGGGCACGGACCTCTTTTCGGGGGCGGTGGACCTGGTGGTGACCGATGGTTTCGTGGGCAACATCGCAATGAAGGTCGCCGAGGGCACGGCCCACAGCCTTTTCCGCATGATCAAAAAGGAGGTCACCCGCACGCCCATACGCAAACTCGGCGCCGGGCTCCTGAAAGGGGCGTTCAAGGATCTCAAGGAATACACCTCCTCCGAGACCTACGGCAGCGCCATGGTCATCGGCGTGAACGGTATCACCATGAAGGTCCACGGTTCCGCCTCGGCCCGGGCCTTCCACAACGGATTGAACAGCACCTTGGGATTGTGCCGCAGTGATATCACCGCGCGCATCCGCGAAAGCATCCAGGCCCTGGACCGGGGGGACGCCGCATGAAAACACCCATCCGGGTCGCGGGCATGGGCATGTACCTGCCCGGCCGCATCCTCACCAACCAGGAGATCTCCCAGACCCTCGATACCAGCGACGAATGGATCTCCATCCGCACCGGCATCAGGGAGCGCCGGGTGAGCGGTGCGCATGAAACGGGCTCCTTCATGGGCGCCGAAGCGGCGCGGTGCGCGATCGCCGACGCCGGTCTCACCCCCGCCGATATCAATGTGGTCATGGTGGCGACCTTTACGCCCAACCGGCCGCTGCCCGCCACGGCCTGCTTCATCCAGGGCGCGTTGGGGCTGACCCACGCCTGGTGTTTCGACCTCAACGCGGCCTGCTCCGGGTTCCTCTACTGCCTGGAACTGGCCGGCGGCCTCCTGGAGCGGCATCCGGGTTACAACATCCTGGTGATCGGCGCGGAGCGGATCACACCCGTGGTCGACTGGCAGGACCGTTCCACCTGCATCCTTTTCGGCGACGCGGCGACCGCCTTCGTGGTCAACCGCGACCCCGCCGCGCATCATACGATCACCGACATCATCCTCGGCAGCGACGGATCACAGGCGTACCTCATCACCACCCCCTATGGCGGTTCGGAAACGCCGCTCACGGCCGCGAACATCGGCGAGCGGAACCATTTCATGAAAATGGACGGCCCCAAGGTCTTCAAGGCGGCCACCAAGACCATGGTGGCCGCCTGCGAGAAGATCCTGAGCGCCAACCATATGACCATCGAGGATGTCGACTGGCTGGTGCCCCACCAGGCCAACCAGCGCATCATCGAGGCGGTGGGCAAACGGCTCAATATCGATACGGCCCGGGTCTATTCGAATGTGGCCCGGTACGGCAATATTTCGGCCGCCTCGATCCCGGTGGCGCTGTGCGAGATGCGCGACCAGCTCAAGCCGGGCAACACCGTGCTCCTGACGGCGTTCGGCGCCGGCCTGACCTGGGGTGCGGCGCTGGTGACCTGGTAGGGATCAACAACCGACGACGGAAGTCGGACGACTGCGAACGGATGAACGGGGACCAGGGATGAAGACCGCCTTCCTTTTCACGGGCCAGGGCGCCCAATTCGTGGGCATGGGCCGTGACCTCTTTGAGAACATCCCCGCCTGCCGGGAACTGTACGAACGGGCCGGCCGCGTCGCCGGGATCGATCTGGCGCGGATCTCCTTCGAGGGGCCCGAGGAGGAACTGACCCGCACGGATGTGTGCCAGCCGGCGATCCTGGTCCATTCGGCCGCGATCCTGGCCGCCCTGCCGGCCCGGGGCGTCACCCTGGCGCCCGACTGCGCGGCGGGGCTCTCCCTGGGTGAATACACCGCGCTCTACGCGGCGGGCGTGATCGGGTTCGAGGAGGCGGTCCACCTGGTGCGCCAGCGCGGCCGATTCATGCAGGCCGCGGCCAACGCCATTCCCTCGGGCATGGCCAGTGTCATGAAGATGGAGCTCCCGGCGATCGAAGCCGTGCTCAAAACGATCGCCGGGACCGTGGCCGTGGCCAACCTGAACTGCCCCGGCCAGGTGGTGATCTCGGGCGAGAAGGGCGCGCTGGAGCGGGCCTGCGCGGCGATCGCCGCGGCCAGGGGCCGCGTGATGCCGCTCAAGGTGGCGGGCGCGTTCCATTCGGCCGTGATGACGCCGGCACGGGAACAGCTGGCCATCGCGCTGGCGGGGGTGAAGTTCAATGTCCCCCGCATACCCGTGTGCCAGAATGTGGACGGCGCGCTCCATACCGACCCGGAAAGGATCCGCGCCAACATTTTGGAACAGCTGGTCGCCCCTGTGCGCTGGGAGGCCTGCGTACGGACCATGGCCGCCGCCGGCGTATCGGCGTTCTATGACATCGGCCCCAAGGATGTGCTGGCCGGCCTGAACAAACGCATCGATCCGGCATTGACCACCGTATCATACGACACGCTCGACAGCATCCGCGGGGCGTGATTTTAACCGTCGCCTTTCAATGAAAAGGAGCAGATAATGGCCCAGAAGAACGCGCTTGTCACCGGCGCCGCGCGCGGCATCGGCCGCGCCATCGCTGAAAAGCTGGCCGCCCGGGGTTTCGGCATCGTCATATTCGACCTCATTCCGGACGGGCAGCAGACGGCCGTGGAGATCGCCGCCCGGTTCAAGGTGCCGTGCGATTTCCACCAGGTCGATGTGACCGACCTGGCCAAGGTCACCGTTGCGGTCGAGGCCGTACTTGCCGCCCGCACCACGATCGATGTTCTCGTCAACAACGCCGGCATCACCCGTGACAACCTGATGCTCCGCATGGATGAGGCCGACTGGGACCTGGTGCTCAAGGTGAACCTCAAGAGCGTGTTCGTATGCACCAAGGCCGTCGCGCGGTACATGCTCAAGCAGAAGGGGGGCAGCATCGTCAACATCGCCTCGGTGATCGGCCTGATGGGCAACGCCGGCCAGGCGAACTATGCCGCTTCGAAGGCCGGGATCATCGGCCTGACCAAGGCCAACGCCAAGGAGTTCGCCCGCAAGGGGGTGCGCGTGAACGCCGTGGCGCCGGGATACATCCAGACCAAAATGACCGAGGCGCTCACCGAGGAGCAGAAAGCGGCCATCCTGCGGTATGTCCCGCTGCAGCGGATGGGTACGCCCGCCGATGTGGCCGATGCGGTCGCGTTCCTGGCGGGCGACGATTCGGCCTACATGACCGGTCAGGTGCTGGTGGTGGATGGCGGCCTGGTGATGTAACCGGTTCATTCCAAATAATTTGCGCGGGTCATTAAAATTCCGCAAGTTTTGCTTGAATTTTCGTTTTTTTTACCTATAATTCACCTTTTTACCCGCAACAAAATTGTGCGCGGCCCCAGGGGGACCGTGATAGTGTGTCCGATCGTCCGGTTGTCGAACTATCAAGTTGAAGCAAGGAGGAGCACATGGCTGTGGACAAGACCAAGGTGTACGAGATCATTGCCGAGGAACTGAATGTTGACAAATCCACGCTCAACGAGAATACTTCGTTCGTGAACGACCTGAACGCCGATTCGCTTGATATCGCCAACCTGGCCATGGAATTCGAGGATGAGTTCGGCGTCGAACTGCCCGAAGGCGATGCGAACCCCATCAATACGATCGGCGATGTGTTCAAGCTGATCGACGCCGCTAAAAAGTGACCCATTAAATATCCGCGACAAGATCATCAAAATGAACCCTATGCGTAGAGTCGTCGTGACCGGCATCGGTGTGGTGACACCCCTCGGGATCGGCAAGGCGCCGAACTGGGAAGGGGTCACCACCGGACGGTCGGGCATCGGCCCGATCACGCTTTTTGATCCTGTGCGGCACGATACGAAGATCGCCGGCGAGATCAAGGGGCTGGTCCCTGAAAATTACATGGAAGCCAAGGAAGTCAAACGGAACGACCGTTTCCTTCACCTCGCCATGGCGGCCGCCTGGGAGGCGCTGGAAGAGGCGGGTATGGCCAAGGGCGTGCCCGACCCGGAACGGGTGGCGGTCATGTACGGGGTCGGTATCGGCGGTATGCTCTCGTTCGAGACGCAGGTCCAGCGTCTGCTCGAAAAGGGCCCCGGCCGGATATCGCCCTTCCTGATCCCCCAGCTTATCACCGACACGGCGGCGGGGTTCATTTCCATCGTCTACGGGTTCAAAGGCCCCAATTTCGACATCACCTCGGCCTGCGCCTCGGGCGCCCACGCCATCGGCGAGAGTTACCGGGCGATCAAGTTCGGCGTATGCGACGCCGCGGTCACGGGCGGCGTGGAGGCGGCCGTCACGCCCATGGGGGTGGCCGGGTTCAACGCCTTGAAGGCCCTGTCCACGGAAAACGACCTCGGCCCCGGGGCCAGCCGGCCGTTCGACCTGAACCGCAGCGGGTTCGTGATCGCCGAAGGCGGCGCGGTGCTGGTGCTCGAGGAACTGGAGCGCGCGCGCGCGCGCGGCATTCCCATCTATGCCGAGATCACCGGCTACGGCGCCACGGGCGACGCCTTCCATGTCACCGCGCCCTGCGCCGACGGCGACGGCGCCATGCGCGCCATGAAGGTGGCCATGGCCGAGGCGCATCTGGGCCCCGCCGACATCCACTACATCAACGCCCACGGCACTTCCACCAAGTACAATGACCGCACCGAGACGATCGCCGTGAAGCGCGCCTTCGGGGCGCAGGCGGCCCGGATCCCCATGAGTTCCACCAAGGGGTGCACCGGACACATGCTCGGGGGCACCGGGGCCGTGGAGGCCTATTTCGCGATCCAGGCCATCCGGACCGGCATCATCCCGCCGACGATCAATTACGAAACGCCCGATCCCGAGTGCGATCTCGACTGCGTGCCCAACACGCCGCGCACGGCGCGCGTGGTCAACGCCATGTCGAACAACTTCGGGTTCGGCGGTCATAACGCGTCGCTGATTTTCTCCGCCATCTAACACCCGCGAGGTGAAGGGGACCGGCATGGATTTCAATCTCACCGAAGAACAGCAGATGATCCGCGAGGTCGCCCATCGCATCGCGGTGGAGAAGATCCGCCCCGTGGCCGCGCATCACGACGAGACCGGCGAGTTCCCGTGGGCGGTCCTCAAGGAGATCGCCAAGGCCGACCTGTGCGGTATCTACATCGACGAGAAGTACGGCGGCATGGGCATGGGCACCCTGGCCCTGGCCATCGCCATCGAGGAGCTGACCTGGGGCTGCGCCGGCATCGCCATCGGTTTCGCCGCCACCGGGCTGGGTACTTTCCCCATCCTCCTGCACGGCAGCGAGGAGCAGAAGAAGAAATTCCTGCCCCAGATCGCCTCGGGGTCGAAACTCGCCGCCTTCGGTCTGACCGAGTCGGGCGCGGGCAGCGACGCCGGCGCGGTGAAGACCTCGGCCGTGAAGGACGGCGACTGCTACATCCTCAACGGGACCAAGCAGTGGATCACCAACGGCGGGGAGGCGGAGATCTATTCCATCATCGCCAGCACCAACCCGTCCAAGGGGACGCGCGGCCTGTCGGCCTTCATCGTCGAAAAGGAGACGCCCGGGTTCTCGTTCGGCAAGAAGGAGGACAAGCTCGGCATCCGCGCCTCGGCCACGCGCGAGCTCGTGTTCGAGAACTGTCGCGTGCCGGCCGCCAATCTCATCGGCAAGGAGGGCCGCGGTTTCCAGGTCGCCATGGACACTTTCGACGCCTCCCGTTCGGGCATCGGCGCGCAGGCCGTGGGCATCGCCCAGGCCGCGCTCGACTACGCGGTGGCATACGCCTACGGCCGTGTACAGTTCGGCCAGAAGATCACCTCCTTCCAGGGCGTGCGGTTCATGATCGCCGACATGGCCACGGCGATCGAGGCCTCGCGCGGGCTCGTGTACAAGTCCGCCTTCCTCTATGACAGCGGCGACAAGAACAGCGGGACCTACTCGGCCATGGCCAAGCTCTTCGCCTCCGACACGGCCATGAAGGTGACCGTGGACGCGGTCCAGATCTACGGCGGCAACGGCTACATGCGCGAATACCCCGTGGAAAAGCTGATGCGCGACGCCAAGATCACCCAGATCTACGAGGGGACCAACCAGATCCAGCGCGACATCATCGGCCGCGACATCGTCAAGCGCATCGCGCGTTCGTGACGCGGGCGCAAGATGAGGAACCGGCGATGAACATCGTTGTCTGCATCAAGCAGGTCCCGGAGACGACCGAGGTCAAGATCGACCCCGAGACCAAAACGCTCGTGCGCTCCGGTGTGGCGAGCATCATCAATCCCTTCGACGAGTACGCCATCGAGGAGGGGGTGCGCCTGAAGGAACGCCTCGGCGCGGGCACGGTCACCGTGCTCACCATGGGCCCGCCCCAGGCCGAGGCCGCCCTGCGCGAAGCGATCGCCCGCGGTGTGGACGAGATGGTCCTGGTGAGCGACCGCAAGTTCGCCGGCTCCGACACCTGGTCGACCTCGCGCATCCTGGCCCAGGCGATCCGCAAGCTCGGGCCGGTCGACCTCGTCATCTGCGGCAAGCAGGCGATCGACGGCGACACGGCCCAGGTCGGGTCCGGCATCTCCGTCCACCTCGGCCTGCCCCAGCTCGCGTATGTGAGCGAGATCATCGAGATCGCCCCCGGCAAGGCGAAGATGAA
Source organism: Planctomycetota bacterium (assembly GCA_043820325.1). Lineage (GTDB taxonomy): Bacteria > Planctomycetota > JBDREB01 > JBDREB01 > JBDREB01 > JBDREB01. The sequence continues at coordinate 8,677 of JBDREB010000202.1, forward strand.
GCGCATGGCCGACAACGGCCACGAAATATTCGAACTGCCCCTGCCCGCGGTGATCACCGTGGTCAAGGAGATCAATGTGCCGCGTCTGGCCTCCCTCAAGGGCAAGATGCGCGCCAAGAAGGCCGCGCTCAGGACCTGGACCTGCGACGACCTGGGCATGGAGGAGGACACCGTCGGTCTGAAAGGCTCGCCGACGCGGGTGGTGGAGATCTTCTCCCCGCCCCGGCCCACGGGCGGGCAGGTCATCGCCGAGGCGGATGTCACCGTGGCCGCCGACCGGCTTGTCACCACCCTCAGGGCGGAACGGATCATCTGATGGACATTCGTGTCATCCTCGACAAGTGCGTCGGCTGCACCAAGTGTGTCAAGGCCTGCCCCTTCGGCATCATCAGCATGCGGGAGAAAAAGGCCGTCATCGGCGCCGGGTGCACCTTCTGCAACGCCTGCGTGGAGGCCTGCAAGTTCGAAGCGATCGTGATCGAGGGCGCCGACGCGGCCGCCCCGGTCGCCGGCCTGGACGCCTACAAGGGCGTATGGGTCTTCGGCGAACAGATCGATGGCGTGGTCCAGGGCGTGGTGCGCGAGCTCGCCGGCGAGGGCCGCCTGCTCGCCGACCAGCTCAAGACAACCCTGTCCGTGGTTCTCTTTGGCCATAACGCGGCCGCCGCCGCCGAGGAACTGTGCTTTTACGGCGTCGATACGGTCTGCCTGGTCGACGATCCCGCCCTGGCCCGGTTCCGTTCCGATGTCTATTCACGCCTGCTGACGGAGCTCATCCGCAAGCACAAGCCCGCCATCGTGCTCACGGGCGCCACGGCCATCGGCCGGGAACTCATCCCGCGCGTGGCCGTGGAGGTCCACACGGGGCTGACGGCCGACTGCACGGGGCTGCATATCGACGCCGACGGGCTCCTGGTCCAGACCCGGCCCGCCTTCGGCGGCAACATCATGGCCCGCATCATCTGCCCCAACCACCGGCCCCAGATGGCCACCGTGCGCCACAAGGTCATGAAGGAGGCCGTGCGCGGGCCCGCCAAGCGCGGCCGCGTGGTCACGGAGAGTTTCGCGGCCGGCAAACTCGCCTCGCAACTCAATTTCCTGGAATCGATCCTGGAGGACCAGGGCCATATCAACCTGGTCGAGGCCGACATCATCGTCTCGGGCGGCCGCGGCATCAGGGGTCCGGAGAATTTCGCCCTGATCCGGCAGCTCGCCGATGTCCTCGGCGGCGCGGTCGGTTCCTCGCGCGCGGCCGTGGACGCGGGCTGGATCCCGTACCGCCACCAGGTGGGCCAGACCGGCAAGACGGTCAAGCCCAAGATCTATGTCGCCTGCGGCATTTCCGGCGCCATCCAGCACCAGGTGGGTATGCGCTCCTCCGACTGCATCATCGCCATCAACAAGGACCCCGGCGCGCCCATCTTCGGCATCGCGCATTACGGCATCGTGGCCGACCTCTTTGCGTTCATTCCCGCGTTCATCAAACGGCTGGAGGCGAAGTGAAACCATGGCGCGCCGCAAGCAATTGAAGGACAATGTCGCCATCGTCGGCGTGCAGTGGGGCGACGAGGGCAAGGGCAAGATCGTCGACCGCTACTGCTCCGAGTTCGAGCTCGTGGTGCGCTTTCAGGGCGGCGCCAACGCCGGGCACACGGTGGTGGTGGACGGGGAAAAATTCGTTTTCCACCTGCTGCCCTCGGGCGTCCTCAATCCCGGCACGGTCAATGTCATCGGCAACGGTGTGGTGGTCGACCCCGAGGCGCTCCTGGCCGAGATCGCCGATGTCGAAAAACGCCGGGGCGCGGGCGTCCTGAACGGCCGGCTGAAGATCAGCGACCGGGCCGCGGTGGTCCTGCCCTGCCACAAGGAACTCGACCGCCAGGCCGAACGCACCGCGCGCAAGATCGGCACCACCCTGCGCGGGATCGGTCCCGTCTACGCCGACAAGATCGCCCGCCGCGGCGTGCGCGTGTGCGACCTGCGCGACGACGCCGCGCTGGAGGCGCATGTCCGCGGCCTGATCGAATACAGCAACCGCGTTCTCACCGGCGTGTTCGGCGCCCCGGCGCTCGACGCGGCGGCCGTGATCGCGGCTACCCGGGACCTAGCGGTCCGGATCCGGCCCTACATCACGGACACGGTGACCCTGCTCCACGAGGCCCTGCGCGACGGCCGGCGCATCCTTTTCGAGGGCGCGCAGGGGAGCATGCTCGACATCGATTTCGGCACCTATCCCTTCGTGACCTCCTCCAACACCACGGCCGGCGGCATTGTCAACGGCTGCGGCGTGCCGCCGCGCGCGATCGGCCGGGTGATCGGCGTGGTCAAGGCCTATTCCACCCGCGTCGGCGAGGGACCCTTCCCGACCGAGCTCAATGACGCCACGGGCGAGCACCTGCGGACACGCGGCGGGGAATTCGGCGCGACCACCGGCCGGCCCCGGCGCACGGGCTGGCTCGACCTGGTGGCCGTGCGGTACGCGTGCGCGCTTAATGGCATGCACAGCCTGGCGCTCACCAAGCTCGATGTGCTCGACGGCCAGAAAACGATCCCCGTCGCCGTGGCCTATTCCCACCGCGGCGCCCGGCTGGAGACCGTTCCGGCCGACGCCGCCGTCTATGCCGAATGCACGCCGGTCTATGAGACCCTGCCGGGCTGGCGGACACCCACGGCCGGTGTCACGGCCTTTGCCGAACTGCCGGCCGAAGCCCGGGCGTACATCGCGTACATCGAATCCCGCACCGGTGTGCCGGTCGCCTTCATTTCCACCGGACCGGGGCGGGAAGCGACCATCATCCGATGATGCGCGCCGTGGGGAAGGCAGCGCCTGTGACGGTCCCCCGGCACATCGCCATCATCATGGATGGCAATGGGCGGTGGGCCACGGCGCGCCGCCTGCCCCGCAACCGCGGCCATCGGCAGGGCAGCGCGGTCGTGGAGACCCTGGTCGCCCATGCCGCGCAGGCGGGCATCCCCTGCATGACCCTCTACGCCCTGTCGATCGACAACCTCCAGCGGCCGCGGCGCGAGGTGGTGTTCCTGATGGCGCTCCTGCGGCGCTTCCTGCGCGGCAAACAATCCCTTTTCACCGCCAACCGCATCCGGCTCCGGGTCCTGGGACGGCGCGGCCTCCTTTCGGACGGTCTGCGGCGGGAGATCGAATGCGTGGAGGCATTGACCGCCGGTTATGACCGCATGACCGTGTGTGTGGCCCTGGCCTACGGCAGCCGCGAGGAGATCGTGGACGGCGTCAAAGCCGCCTGCCGCGCGGCCGCGGCCGGGAAGCTGGACCCCGACCGGCTCACGCCCGAGGCGTTCGGCGGTCTCCTGTACTCGGCCGGCATACCGGACCCCGACATCTTCATCCGCACCGGCGGCGAATTCCGGCTCTCCGATTTCCTCCTCTGGCAGCTTTCCTACACCGAACTTTTCTTCACGCCGACCCTCTGGCCCGATTTTACGGTGGCCGAATTCCAGGCGATCATCACCGCCTTCGGCCGGCGGGAACGGCGTTTCGGCAGGATCGCGTCCCGTGGCTAAGCCCACCCGCACCGTGGTGATCGAGGCCGGCTTGAGCGACGAGCTCCTGGGCGTCTGCGATGCCAACATCCGCGCCGTGCGGGAGCGGCTGGGCGTGGGCATTTCCGCCCGCGGCGGCTCGATCACGGTCAAGGGCGAAACGGGGGCCGTGGCGCACGCCGCCCGCGTGATCCGGCAGTTCATCGCCCGGGTCCAGAACGGCGAACCGATCACCGACAATGCGGTGGCGAGTCTGATCGCGCTGGACGCCGCCGGGGGCGACGGCAGCCTGGACGGCCTGGATATTCACCCCCGTACGCCGGGGCAGGCCCGGTACCTGGCCGCCATCGACGCCCACGACATGGTCTTCGTCACCGGGCCGGCGGGCACGGGCAAGACCTTCCTGGCCGTGGCCGGCGCCGTGGACGCGCTCAAGGCCAACCGCGTGAAAAAGATCGTCCTGGTGCGCCCCGCGGTGGAGGCGGGGGAGAAACTCGGTTTTCTGCCCGGGGACCTGCGCGAGAAGGTCAACCCCTACCTGATCCCGGTCTACGACGCGCTGCATGAGATGCTCGGGTTCGAAACGACCGCCGCCTATCTGGAACAGGGGATCATCGAGGTGGCGCCGATCGCCTTCATGCGGGGCCGGACCCTGCACCGCGCGTTCATCATCATGGACGAGGGCCAGAACACCTCCCCCGCGCAGATGCTGATGTTCCTCACGCGCATGGGGGTGGGCGCGAAGGTGGTGGTCACGGGCGATGTCACCCAGATCGACTTGCCGCCCGGCATGCCCTCCGGCCTGCTCCGGGCCCTGGAGGTCCTGCGCGGGGTGGGCGGCATCGGGTTCGTCGCCCTGGACCCGGCCGACATCGTGCGCCACGCGCTGGTGCGCGAGATCGTGCGCGTGTTCCGGGTCGACGGCGAGAGGCGGCGGTAGATGGCCACGCCTCGGACCACCGGCGGGCTTTCCACCTCGAAGCGGCAGACCATCCGCCTCCTGCGCAGCGGCCGGACCGGCGGGGTGCAGCGGCCCGCGCTCTTCACCCGCACCACCCGGCCGTTCTGGCTGATGGGCGTTTTTTTCACCCTGTATATCGGCTACATCCTGTACCTGGATGTGACCCGCGTGGTGTTCCGGGAGGACTGGCCGGCCATGCAGACCTACATCGCCCGGGTCGATTTCAGCTGCGAGGACCTGACGGCGATGATGCACGAGGCCAGCCACCGCGCCCGACAGGTCCCGCCGGTCTTCACGCCGGACACTTCGTGGGTCCAGACGGTCATGGCGCCCTTGGACCGCCTGGCCGCCGTGGCCCGGGCCGATGCGCCGGACCTCCAGACCGCGTGCGAGCAGTGGCCCGACCTGGGCACGGGGGCGGCGCCCCAGGAATTCCTCCGGTTCCTGCGTGACGACGGCGCGCTCTGGGCCGCCTTTCGCGAACGCGCGGAATACATCCTGGCCGCCTGCGCCCGCACCGGTGTGGTCCTGCCCGCCGACCTGGCGCAGCTGGAAGCGAGCGCCATCATCGTCTCCCCGCGGCCGCCGGAGCAGAAGACCCCCGCCGCCACGCTCCTGACCCCCGCCCGGGTCCTGGGCCGGCTGGAGCGCGGGCTGGCCGAAGGCTTCGGCCCCGCCCTGGTCCAGCCGTTCCTGGCCGTGATCGGCCGGAACCTGCCCCCGTCGCTTTTTAAAAGCGAGCCGCTCACCGAATCCTACCGCGCGGAGATCCGGGGCGCGGTCACGCCCATCTACAAGGATGTGGCCCGGGGCACGGTGATCATCAACGAAGGGGAGATCATCTCGTCCGCCCGGGCCGTCGAGCTCGCGGCCGAGCAGAAGGCGTTCCGGACCAACCTGCAGACCATCGACCAGGCCCGGATGCTCTTCGGTTTCCTGGTCTTCACCGCGGCCTTCGTCGGCATCGTGGCGGTCTACATGTGGTTTTTCGAGACCCCGCTGCCGGTCAGCCAGGGCAAGCTCTTTATCTACTTCCTGATCGTGATGGCCTTTGTGGCCCTCACCAAGGGGTGCAACTTTCTCGGCATCCCCGCCAACGCCGTGCCGCTGGTTTTTGTGGGCATGATCACCGCCATCGTGATCAACCTGCGTTTCGGCGTGGTGATGGTCCTGCTCCTGACCATCGTCACCGGCATCGTCTTCCGCGCCGGCAACGCCTACACGGCGGCCCTCTTCGCCAGCGGCGCGGTGGGCGTGTTCTACTGCCGGTACATCCGGCGCCGGGCGCATGTCCTCTGGGGCGGGGTCGTGGCGGGCATCCTCAACGCCGTGATCATCTTCGGCGTCAGCTTCAGCCGCTCCACCCCGTTCCTGAGCGTTCTGCCCGTCGGCCTGGCCGGGTTTTTAAGCTGCTGTGCCAGCGGCATCGTGCTGGTGGGGGTCCTGCCCCTGGTCGAATACCTGTTCGACACGACCACCGATGTACGCCTGCTGGAACTCTCCGACCAGGGCCATCCGCTGCTGCGGACGCTTTTTCTGCAGGCCTCGGGCACCTACACCCACAGCCTGGGCGTGGGCAACCTGGCGGAAAGCGCCGCGGCCGCCGTGGGCGTCAATACCCTGCTGGCCCGGGTGGCCGCCTACTTCCACGACATCGGCAAGATCTTCAAGCCGGAATTCTTCATCGAGAACCAGGCCATGGGGGGCAACAAGCACGAACGGCTGCGGCCGGGCCTCTCGGCGCTCATCATCGCTTCGCACACCCGCGACGGCATCGAGCTCGGCCGGGAATACCGGCTGCCCCAGCGGGTGCTGGACATCATCGGCGAGCACCACGGCACCAGCAAGATCATGTACTTCCTGCAGAAGGCCCAGGCGGCGGCCGTGGAAGGGGAGCGGGTGGACGAACAGTTCTTCCGCTATCCCGGCACCCTGCCGACCAGCCGGGAATCGGGGATCGTGATGCTGGCCGACTCGGTCGAGGCCGCCTCGCGCACCCTGCCCACGCCCACGGCTTCCAGCCTGCGCAAGATGGTGGACCGGATCATCCGGGCCAAGATGGACGACAACCAGCTGGGCGAGACCCAGCTCACCATGGTGGACATCAGCCGCATCCGCGAAAGTTTTGTGGCGACGCTCCACGGCATGTTCCATGCCCGCATCGAATACCCGGAGGAGAAGGCGTGAGCGTGGTGTTCACGGCCGCCTCGGGGGCCCTGCCCGCGCGCCACCGCTTCCAGCCGGTGATGCGTCGTTTCTACCGGGAGTTCGGCATCGCGCCGGCCCGGAAGGTGACCGTGGTCGTGGAGAACGATGCCGGCATCCGGGCCTGGAACCGGGCCTATTTCAAGCGCAACACGCGCACGGATGTGATCAGCGTGACGATCGACGAGGAGATCGACGGGGAGCCCGTCTGGGGGGAACTGTATGTCTCCTCCCAGACCGCGCGCCGCGAGGCGGCCCGGCGGGGCATCGCCTGGCACGATGAGCTGCTCCTGTATGTCGTTCACGGTCTGCTCCACCTGGCCGGCCATGTCGATACGACCGCCGCCGGCCGGCGGCGGATGTGGCGGCGCCAGCGGGAATTCCTGGCCGCCTGCGGCTATGACCCGGACCCGCCGCGGGATGCGTGAATCCGCACCCCCCGGACCCGGAAGCCGGCCATGGTCATCCTGAAATCCGAGGCGCTCCTTCTGCGCCGGCAGGCCTATCGGAACACCAGCATCCTGGCCGACCTTTTCACCCGCAGCCATGGGCGGCTGAGCGTGATCGCGAAGGGGGCCCGGCGGCCCACAAGCGACCTGGACGGCTGCCTGGATTACGGCCAGCGGATCGAGGCGGTCTGGATCGACCGGGGCCAGGGGCTGGGTATCCTGACCGAGGCCGCCGTCACCGGGTATCTGCCCCGGCTGCGCGCCGGCGCGCGCCGGATGGCGGCCACGCTGCTCTATCTGCGGTTCCTGCGTGAGTTCCTGGAGGAGCGCCAGCCGGAACCGGCGCAGTTCGACCAGGCGGCCGTGTGGCTGGAAGGGTTGGACCGGTCTCCGGCCGGGGCGGCCCGGCCCCTCTTTATCGGGGGGCTGGCCGGGATCCTGGCGCAGGCCGGTTTCCGGCCCGACTTGAACGCGTGCCGGCTGTGCGGGCGGAAACCGGTCCGGGGATTGGTCTTTGAACCGGCCGCCGACCGGTTGGTGTGCCTGGACTGCCGTCCCGGGGCCGTAAAAAATGAAAAAAATTGTGTGGAATTATCGCCGGAAGCCATTATGATTGTTATGTTTCTGCAGGACGCGACCCCCGCGGTCGTGGCCGGGACGGAGCCGGTGTGGCGCGCGCCCGGGATCGAGGCCGCGGAACGATTTGTGACGACCTTCGCCGGGGCGATCCTGCACAAGGACCTGGGCCGGCTTTCGATGGGAACATTCCATGGCGCATAGAATATGGCGGCCCGCCGCCGCGGCATTGGTCCTGGCGCTCGTCGCCGGTTGCGTGACCCCGGTGGAGCACCAGGCCGCGATGATCGACATGCTCTCCGCCGGCGATCGTCTGTACGCGGCCGGTGATTATGCCGGGGCCCACGGCTATTACCGGGAGGGCATCCCCACGATCCGCGAGGAGTTTGAAACGGGCGGCGGCCAGCAGCTCACTTCCCATGGCATGCGGTTCGAATCGGATGACGCCAAGGCCAAGGATGCCGATTTCGTCGGTCCGGTGAGCATCGACAGCACCGGCGAGGAATGCTTTTTCAAGGCCATGTCCTGCCTGGTGGCACTGGGCAAATACAATCAGGCCGTGGGCCAGTTCGAACGCTATCTCAAATATTTCCCGAATTACCGCGGCATTGACGCGACCGTGAACGACATCAAGCGCATTATCGAGGCCTACCGGGACGAGGGGGACGCGGAGGGGCTGATCCGCGCCTGCGGCCTGCTGGTGGTCATCGATGCGTTCAACCGTGACGGCCGGGACGCCCAGTTCGTGATCGCCGGCTATCATTTCAAGCGGGGCGCCTCGGGGCCGGCGATCGGCGGTTACCAGGATATCCTGGCCTTTTTCCCCGATGATCCGCGCATCCCGGATGTGCTGTTCCGCCTGGGCCTTTTGCATTACGACCTGTACCGGGGCGTGTTCTACGACGGCAAGATCCTGGACCAGAGCGAGGGTTATTTCCGCCGCTGCCTGGAGCGGGGGTCCGGGGACGCCGAGCGCCGTTTTGAGACCGGGCGGTACCTGGCCGCGATCAATGACCATAAGGCGGCCAAAGTCTATTTCAAGGGCGCGTTCTACCAGCGGCGCGGCAACCCCGCGGCCGCCCGCGGTTATTTCGAGGAGCTGTGCGCCCGGTACCGGACCACGGCCTGGGCCGTCAAGGCCGCGGCCGAACTGGTCCGGCTGCCCGCCGCGACGGAGGCGCCCCGCCCGTGAGGATCGGCGCGCTGGTCCTGGCGGTCATCGCCGCCGGCGGCTGTCCCTACACCATGGGCCCGCGGCCGGCCGCGCCCTGGCCCCGCATCGCCGTGGCGGAATGCGTCAACCGCACGGCCGAGGTCTGGCTGGGCCAGGCTTTGAACCGCGAACTGCGGACGGCGCTTGCGGCGCGGACGGACGCGGTGGTGTGCGGTCCCGGCGCCGATGCGGCGGTCGTGACCTGCGTCCTGGCGCGTGCCGGCCGGGACATCCTGGGCCAGGACGCCGCCGGTGCGGTCACGGCGGAACGCATCAGTATCGAGGTGGCCGTGACCGTGACCCCGCCCGCGGGCCCTTCCCGCGCGTTCCGGGTCGTCGGGTCCGCGGCCGCATCACGCACCGGCCTGCAGGCGCGCGACCGCCTGTTGGGCGCGGCGACGGCTGATGCCGCCGCCCGCATTGTGGACCACCTGATCGATCAAGGAATGCCGACCAATGAATGACAACCGCCGCTTCAAGTCCGAACCTTCCGAGTCCATGCCCCGCCATTTCATTCTGTTTTTGGTCATTCTGATGGCCGTGGTGGTGATCGTGAGCCTCTCCGGTATGCTGGGGCGCAAGAAGGAGGCGGTCTCCTTCAAGGCGTTCGCCGCCCTGGTCGACGAGCAGCCGGGCGAGCTCCAGGATGTCACCTTCCGGAAGGACCAGGGGTTTACCTACACCCGCAAGGGGGACCCGGAGAACAAGGTCTACACCGTGGCCACGCCCGAGGAGTTCGACCAGAATCCCCGTTTTTCGGAGATCAACGAGGCGCTGCCGGTCGAGGTCAAGCAGCGCAACCGGTTCCTGACCGAGGTGTTGCCGAACATCCTGGTGATCCTGGGCGTGTTTCTGCTTATTTATTTTTTCTTCTTCCGCAAACTGGGCCAGCGCGGCGACGGTTTCATGGCCTTCGGCAAGAGCCGGGCCAAGCTGGTGACGCCCGAGATGTGCGCGAGCACCTTTGCCGATGTCGCCGGCATCGACGAGGCCGTGGAGGAGGTCCGCGAGGTCGTGGCCTTCCTCAAGAACCCGGAGGCCTTCAGCCGGCTGGGCGGGCGGCTGCCCCGCGGTGTCCTGCTGGTGGGCCCCCCCGGCGTGGGCAAGACCATCCTGGCCAAGGCGATCGCCGGGGAGGCCAGCGTGCCTTTCTACAGCATTTCCGGCTCCGATTTCGTGGAACTCTTCGTGGGCGTGGGCGCGTCGCGGGTGCGGGACCTTTTCCAGCAGGCCAAGGACCGGGCCCCGGCGATCATCTTCCTGGACGAACTCGACGCCATCGGCCGCCGGCGCGGCACGGGGCTCGGCGGCGGGCATGACGAACGGGAACAGACCCTGAACGCCATCCTGGTCGAAATGGACGGTTTTGAGCGGCAGACCAATGTCATCATCGTCGCCGCCACCAACCGCCAGGATGTGCTCGACCCGGCCCTGCTCCGGCCGGGCCGGTTCGACCGCCAGGTGTATGTCTCCCTGCCCGACATCAACGGCCGCGAGGCGATCCTGCGCGTGCATGCCCGGCATATCGTGATGGCCAAGGACATGGACCTGAAGGTGATCGCCCGGGCCACGCCCATGGCATCGGGCGCCGAGCTCGAGAATATCCTCAACGAAGCCGCGCTCATCGCCGTCCAGGACAAGAAGAACGAAGTGGACATGGAATCCGTGGAAAAGGCCCGCGAGAAGGTGATGTGGGGCAAGGAGAAAAAGAGCCGGGTGGTGTCGATGGAGGACCGCCGCGTCACCGCCCTGCACGAGAGCGGCCACGCGGTCTGCGCCAAGGCCATCCCCGAGGTCGACCCGCTCCACAAGGTCTCGATCATCCCGCGCGGCCATGCCCTGGGCATGACCATGATGGTGCCGGAGCGCGACCAGTACGCCATCGGACGGCGCAAGTTCCTCGCCAATGTCACCGTGATGCTGGCCGGCCGGGCGGCCGAGGAACTGTTCGCCAGTGACATAACCAGCGGCGCCGCCGATGACCTGGATAAGGCCACCGGGCTGGTGCGCCGGATGGTCTGCGAATGGGGCATGAGCACCGAGCTGGGCCTGGCCACCTACCAAGGGAACACGGACTATGTGTTTCTGGGCAACGAGATCACCCGCGAACAGCACCACAGCGAGGAGACCCTGCGCAAGATCGACCGCGAGATCGCGACCATTTTCACGGCCTGCTACGAGCGGGCCCGGACGATCCTCAAGGACAAGGAACCCGTGGTCCGGGCCATGGTGGAGCTCCTCCTGGAACGCGAGACCCTCACCGCCCCGCAGGTCGACCGTCTGTTCAACGGCAAGGTGGCCGATGCGCCGCCGGCCGCCCCGGAAGCAGCCCATGCCTGACCTGATCCGGGTATCGCTGCATTCCCCCGGCCAGGCCGGCGCGTTCATGCGGGAGCTGGGGGTGTCCGGTGCCGGGTGCCGCCTGATGGCCGGGAAGTGCGCGGTCGAACCGGTCCTGGTCCGTAATGTCACCTGCGCCGAGGCGAACATCCTGAAACAGGCGATGCTCAGCCTGGGCGGCGACGCCGCGATCCATCGCGAAGTGATCACCGGCCGCGTGGAGCGGTCGGATGCGCTCCTCCTGGGCACCCGCCGGCAGCTGCGCAAATTGGCCGCCGGGCTGGCGGCGCAGTCCTTCTCCCTGCCGGCCCGGGGCCGTGACCTGGAACGCCTGCTCGGCGACCCGCCGGCCGCCTTCCATTACGCCGGCGGCAGCCTGGCGCTCGACCGCCTCCGGGTCATGGGCGTCCTCAATGTGACCCCCGATTCGTTCTCCGACGGCGGCCGGTTCCTGGACCCCGCCGCGGCGTTGGGGCAGGCCGGGGCGTTGCGGGCGGCCGGCGCCGATATCATTGACATCGGCGGGGAATCGACGCGGCCGGGGGCCGATCCCGTGGCGGAGGACGAGGAACTCCGGCGGGTCATGCCCGTGCTTGAGGCCCTGAAGGACCGGCCGGGCTGCCCGGTCTCGATCGACACCCGCCGGCCCGCCGTGGCCCGCCGGGCGTTGGCCGCCGGGGCCGCGATCGTGAACGATATCGGCGGCTGCGGGGATCCCGCCTTGGTCGCGGCCGTCGCCGCCGCCGGTGCGGGGGTGATCATCATGCACATGCAGGGGGAACCGCGGACGATGCAGGCTGCGCCCCGGTATGATCGGGTCGTGGATGACATCCTGGCCTTCCTGGAGGAGCGCGCCGCGGCCGCGATGCGGGGCGGCGTGGCCGCCGCCGCCATCATGGTCGATCCCGGCATCGGTTTCGGCAAGACCGCGGCCGACAACCTCGCCATCCTGCGGCGGATCGCCGATCTCCGGGGGTTGGGTTTCCCCGTGCTGGTGGGGGCTTCGCGCAAGTCGTTCATCGGCCGCACGCTCGGCCTTCCGGCCGAACGGCGGTTGCCGGCCGATATCGCCGTGACCGCCTGGTGCGCCCAGCAGGGCGTGGCCGCGGTCCGCGTGCATGATGTGGGCGAGGCGGTCATCGCCCGGGACATGGTGCGGGCCATCGCCCGCGGGATGGAAGGTTGAACATGGCTTTCCTCGCCTGGATCGCGGAGAACTGGCGGTGGATCGTGGAGATCGTCCTGATCGCCGTGGGATTCTACTTCATGCTGCGCTTCATGCAGGGGACCCGCGGCGCGGGCATCCTCAAGGGGCTGGCCGTGCTCGTGGTGGTCTTCATCGCCCTGGCCTTTTTCGCCCAGATCCAGTGGCTCGATTTCGGCGTGATCCGGCGCCTGATGGAGGGGTTCTTCACCGTGTTGATGTTCGGGCTCATCGTGCTGTTCCAGCCGGAACTGCGCCGCGCGCTCATCCGCCTGGGGGAAAATCCATTGTTGGGGCTGGGCGCGCGCAGCCGGCGGGCCAGCATCGACCATGTGGTCAATGCCTGCCAGTCGCTGGCCGCCGCCGGCACGGGCGCGCTTATCGCCATCCAGCGCGCGGGGGGCTTGGGCACCTTCGCCGAGGGCGGTGTGCGCCTCGACGCCCGCCTTTCAGCCAAGCTGCTGACGACCATCTTCCGGCCCGGCACGGCGCTGCATGACGGGGCGGTGGTCATCGCCGGCGATACGATCGTGGCGGCGAGCTGCCTCTTCCCCCTGACGGAGAACCCGGAGGTCGACAACACCCTCTATGGCACGCGCCACCGCGCCGGGATCGGTCTTTCGGAGGAATCGGACGCCTTTGTGATCGTGATCTCCGAGGAGACCCACGAGGTCTCCACCTGCTTCAAGGGCGCCATCCGCAAGGAACCGGACATGGACCACCTGCGCGAGCGCCTGGAGGAACTCTGTTTCCGCGACGAGCTCCTGCACACCAAGCCCTTCGGGCCGGAGGAGGGCACGGTATGACCGGAATGCTCCGGTCCCTCCTGTGGGACAATGCCGCGCTCAAGCTGCTGGCCATGGTGCTGGCCGTGTTCACCTATTTGTATGTGCACCTCGAGGACACGGGCGACAAGACCATCAATGCCGTGACGGTGCGGGTGCGGGACCTGCCGCAGGATTGGCGGGTCGTGCGCCTGGACCCGCGCGGGCTGGATCTGCCCATCACCGGGCCGCGCCAGAAGATCGAACTCCGCAACCGCGATAATGTGCAGGTCTTCCTGCCGATGGGCGACGCGGCACTGGATGCCAAGGAGGGCCGGTTTGCCAAGGAGTTCGAGGTCACGCGCGACATCGTGCAGGGGCTGGATTTCGACATCAACCTGAATTTTCCCGATGGCCGGGCGCCCCGGGTCGAGGCGGAGATCGCCCGGTATGTCACGCGCCGGCTGAATGTGCAGCTGGTGGTGCGGGGGCAGCCGGCCGCGGGGTTCGAGGAGCGCTGGCGCCGGTTCAGCTCGACCGTCGTGGAGGTCACCGGTCCCGAGCACCTGATCCGTTACCTGGACGCGGTCCCGACGATGCCGATCGACATCACCGGCCGGCGGGACAATCTGGAACTGACCGCGGGCCTGGATATGGATTCCCTCAAGGGCGACCGGGAGGCGGACTTCGAATGCGAGAGCACCGTGGCCGTGAACATCGGCATCAAGCCCCGGCCGGCGGAGACCCGCATCGGCGGCATTCCCGTCCAGGTCCTCGGCGCCGCCGACCGGGGGTGGATCATACGGACCGATCCCGCCGTGATCGATGTCACGGTCACCGGCGATGTCGACGAACTAAAACGCCTGCAGCCCGGCATGATCAAGGCCTATGTGGACGCGGCCGAACTGCCGCTCACGCCCGTGCCGGGCATCCAGATCGGCGTCAAATTCTTCTTCGTCGGCGAATGGGAATCGATCCGGATCAAGGACCGGCCTTCCGTGAGGGCCGTCATAACGCCGGCCCCTTAGGGCATCGCATGATCCGTTTGGGCGTCAATATCGACCATGTCGCCACGGTGCGCCAGGCCCGGCGCGCGAACGAGCCCGATCCCGTCCGGGCCGCGGTGCTGGCCGAACTGGGCGGGGCCGATGGCATCACCGTCCATCTGCGGCAGGACCGCCGGCACATCAATGACCGGGATGTCCGCCTGCTCCGCCAGACGATCGCGACCCGGCTCAACCTGGAGATGGCCGCGGTGAACGAGATCGTGGACATCGCCCTGGCCGTGCGGCCCGACCAGGTCACGCTGGTGCCGGAAAAACGCGAGGAACTGACCACCGAGGGAGGGCTGGACGCGGCCCGGGCCGTGCCGGAGCTCAAGCGGGTGGTCGACCGGTTCCGGACCGCGGGGATCCCCGTCTCCCTGTTCATCGACCCGGTGGGCGACCAGATCAAGGCCGCGGCCGATACGGGGGCGGCGTTCGTCGAACTGCACACCGGCACCTATGCCGGCGCGCGCGGCCCGGCGGGCGAGGCGGCGCTCAACCGCCTGGTCGAGGCCTCGCGGGCCGTGGCCGACGCGGGCCTCGGCCTCTTTGCGGGCCATGGCCTCACCTACCAGAATGTGCACCCGGTCCTGCAGCTACAGGGCCTGCAGGAACTCAATATCGGGCACAGCATCATCGCCCGTGCGGTGCTGGTCGGCATGGAACGCGCGGTGCATGACATGAAGACGATCCTGGCCTGCCGGCCAGGTTGAAACCACCAAGGAGGCGGCAATGTCCAAGCAGACGGTCTTCAAGGGAACCTTTACCGCGATCGTGACCCCATTCACAGCCGACAACCAGGTCGACCTCGCCAAGCTCCGCGAGCTTGTCAACTGGCAGATCGAGCAGGGCGTGGACGGCCTGGTGCCCTGCGGCACCACGGGCGAATCCCCCACCCTGACGATGGAGGAGCATGTGGCCGTGATGCGCACGGTCATCGAGGAGACCCGCCGGCGGGTGCCCGTCATCGCCGGCACGGGGTCCAACAACACGGCCGAATCGGTCTTTCTCACCCAGAAGGCGGCCGCGCTCAAGGCCGACGGCGCCCTGGTGATCATGCCCTATTACAACAAGCCCATGCCCGCCGGCCAGCTACTGCATTTCAAGGCCGTGTGCGCCGCTGGCCGGATCCCCGTGGTGGTCTACAATGTCCCCAGCCGCACGGCCAGGCGCATCGAGGCCGAGGACATCGCCCGGATGTACAAGGAGATCGACGAGGTCGTGGCGGTCAAGGATGCCGTGGGCGACATCGAGTTCACCTGCAAGACGCGGTCGTTGTGCGACATCCAGATCCTGTCGGGCGACGATTCGATGACCTTTCCCATGATCGCCGTGGGCGGCCAGGGCGTCATATCCGTGGCCTCCAATGTGGCCCCGGCCGCCGTGGCGGCCATGGTGCGGACGGCCAACGCGGGCGATTTTCCCGCCGCCCGGAAGATGCATTACGCGCTCTGGGACCTCTTCAAGGGGCTCTTTATCGAGACCAACCCCATTCCCGTGAAGACCGCGCTGGAACTGATGGGCCGAGCCTCGGCCCGGATGCGGCTGCCGCTCTCGGCCATGGAAGATAAGAATCTGGTCAAGCTGCAGGCCATGCTGCGGGCGGCCAAGCTGATCGTCTGACCGGATACCCCCGTACAAGGAGCACGCCATGACCGACGACTTCAACCGTATCGGTACGGCCGCCGACGCGCTCGGCCACCAGATCGCCGCCCATCCCGCCTTTACCGCGTTCAAGGAAGCGCACGAACGCCTGCGCAAGGACCCGGCCGCCCGCAAACTGCTCGACGAACAGCAGGCCGCCCTCGAGCGCGTGCAGCTCCTTGAGGCGGAAGGCAAGCCAGTCGAACCGGCCGACAAGCGCGCCCTGCGGGAAGCCCAGGAACGGCTGCATGCCGACCCGCTCCTGCAGGAGTTCGCCCGGACCCAGGCCGACTACATCAGCCTGATGAACCGGGTGACCGCCGGCATCCATACCCCCATCCACCTGGAACCGCTCTTCGGCGAAGAGGAACCCGGGACCTGACCGGCGGAGGAGGGGCTCCGCCGGCCATGAACGAATTCGAGATCATCGATTGGCTCCGGACGGCGATGGCCGTGCGGGGCCCGACCGTGGTCGGACCCGGTGACGATTGCGCCCTGGTCCGCATGGACGGGGGCGACCTGTGCGTTTCCGTCGACGCGATCGTGGAGGGGGTCGATTTCCTGCCCGGCACAAAACCGTACGCCATCGGCTGGAAGGCGGCCGCCGCCGGCCTGTCCGACATCGCCGCGGCGGGCTGCGCGCCGGTCGCGGTGGTGGCCGCCGTCATGCTGCCGCCCGGCCGGGGCCTTGAGTTCGTCCAGGACCTCCACCGCGGCATGGATGCCGTATGCCTCAAGTTCGGCATCAGCGTGGCGGGGGGCGATCTTTCGGCCACCGGCGACCGTCTGGTGGTGACCGTGACCGCTTTCGGCCGCGTGCCGCCGGGCGTGCCGATGCTGCGGCGGTGCGGGGCGCGCGACGGTGACCGGCTCTTCGTCACCGGCACCCTGGGCGGTTCGATCGAAGGCCGTCAGTTCACCTTCCTGCCCCGCATCCGGGAGGTCCTGCGCATCCGCGACATCGCCGCTCCCACGGCCATGATCGACATATCCGACGGCCTGTGGAGCGAGGCCAACCACATCGCCCGGGAATCAGGCCTGACCATCACCATCGATGCGCCCGCGATCCCCGTGGCCGATGAGGTCCGCGCCCGCCACCCGGACGATGCGGTCCTGCAGTGGCGGCACGCCCTGACCGACGGGGAGGATTTCGAACTGCTCTTCACCCTCCCGGCGGCCGCGGTCGATAACCTGCTCCGGAAATGGGATTTCAAGACCCCGCTCACCTGCATCGGCGTCTGCCGGGCCGGGGCTCCGGCCGTGGAACTGGCCGGCACCGGGGGGCGTCTGGCCGCGGCCGATCTGCGGTCCTACAGCCATGCGTTTTGAAGAACGGACCGCCTCGGTCGGGGCGACCATGCGGCTGGGCCGCGCCCTGGCCCGCCGGTACGGTCCCGGCCGCGTCTACGCCCTGGAAGGGGAGCTCGGCGCGGGCAAGACCATCCTCGCCAAGGGGCTCGCGGCCGGGTTCGGCGTGACCGACCCCGACACGGTCACCAGCCCCACTTTCACGCTCATGCACCGGTATGACGGTGCGGACGGGCAGACGGTCCACCATGCCGACCTCTACCGCCTGACCGGGCCCGATGACGCGGCGGCCATCGGCCTGGAGGAACTGCTGGCCGCCGGCGCCACGGTGATCATCGAATGGGCGGAGCGCGTCCGGGAACTGCTCGGTCCCGGCACGGTGTGGATCAACGCCCGCCATGACGGGGAGCGTGCGCGGCGGTTCACGGTCACGGCCGGAGACAAGCCCTGAACAGCCGGTGGGCGTTCATGCTGGTTGTGATCGCTGTTGCCGGCGGTCGGGCCCAAGATGACAATTGGACCGTACTCCGGGAATTCGCCAACGGTGCCCAGGGATGGGGGGCTGCATCAGCGGCCGGCACAGCGGTCCCGGCCGTGACCGCCTTCGCCGGCCGGGAGGGGATCGTCGTCCCAGTGGCCTTTCCCCGACCGACGCTCCTGACCAAGGAACGCATTGGTCCCGGCATCCTCGGCGAAGTCCGCCAGGTGCAGGTTGACCTCTTCGTGCCCGCCGGGGCCGCTCCGGGGATGGAATTGGCGTTCTGCGCCCGGGATAAGGACGGGACCTGGCATGCCGCCGCCTGTCCGGGACCCTTCCGCGCCGACGCCTGGCAGACCGTGACCTTCGACCTGACGGAAGGGGCGGGCTGCATGCTGCCCGACGGCCAATTCACACCCTGGGACGCGACGGCCGCGGCCAATGCCAACGGGATCGGTATCCTCCTCTACGGCCGCCGGCCTTTCACCGGCGCGATCGGCTTCGGAACGATCCGCGGCCGGGCCGGCCCGGCGGCAACGGTCCCGCTGGGGCTGACGGCCGTGACCGTGCCCGCGGCGCCCGTGCGCGTCTACGGACTGTATGAGCTTGCGTTCCGCCTGACCCGTGATTTCGCCGATCCGTTCGATCCCGATACGGTGGCCGTGGACGCGGTCTTCGGGCGGCCCGATGGTTCCACGGTCAAGGTGCCGGGATTCTGGTACCGGGAATATCTGCGGGAATGGGACGCCGCCGGCGGGCGCGAGCGCCTGACGGCCGTCGGTCCGGGGCTGTGGAAAGTGCGGTTCACCCCGCTCGCGCCCGGGCCGCACACCTGCACGGTCACGGTCCGCACCGGGGATGCATCGTTCACCGGCGACACCCATTCTTTCACGGTCCTGCCGGCCACCGCGCCGGGGTTCGTCGGCGTGGACCGCACTGATCCCCGCTATTTTACCATGAGCGACGGTTCCTGGTTCTATCCCGTGGGCCACAATATCCGTTCCCCCAACGATCCCCGCTGCGCCAATGTGCTGGGGATCCCCGTGCCCCCCGACCGGGGCACCTTCGCCTATGACGAGTTCTTCGCCCGCATGGCGGCCAACGGCGAGAACCTGGTCGAGATCTGGATGTGCGCGTGGTGGGTCGACCTGGAATGGATCGACGCGTGGCAGGGGTATCACGGCCTGGGCGTCTACAACCTGGCCAATGCGTGGCGGCTGGACCATCTTCTGGAGCAGGCCGCGCGGTATGGGATCTTCGTCCACCTGGTGATCGACAACCACGGCAAGCTGTCCGTGAACGCCGATCCCGAATGGCCCCTGAGCCCGTACAACGCGCAGAACGGCGGCCCCCTGAACCACCCCAACGAGTTCTTCACGAATGCCGATGCCCGTCGGTACTACGACCGCAAGCTCCGGTACATCCTCGCCCGCTGGGGCTGGTCGCCGACGATCATGGGGTTCGAACTGTGGAGCGAACTCGACCTCGTGGGCCAGCGCATCCATACCTCGCCCGTCGTGCATGCCTGGCACAAGGCCACGGCCGATATGATCCATGCCTACCCGGTCCCGCGGATCGTCACCACCCATTATTCGGGCGATTACAAAGCCGTCGACCCGGTGATGGCCGCCCTGCCCCAGATCGATTATGTGGTCGGTGACGGCTACCGGGGCGACGGGCCCTTCGCCGCCCTGGCCCAGGCGACCGGCCGGCGCTGGCGGCGTTTCGGCAAGCCGGGTTTCATCACCGAGTTCGGCGGTTCATGGAACGGGACCACCCCTGCGCGCCTGCGGGCCGACCTTCACTCCGGCATCTGGTCGGCCTTCTTCACCGACATGGCCGGCGTGCCCCTCTTCTGGTGGTTCGACTTCATCCACCGCGAAGACCTCTATCCCCAGTTCAAAGCCTTCCGGGCCTTCATCGCGGGCGAGGACAAGCGCGGCCGCGACCTCAAGGCCATGCCGGTAAAGATCGAAGGCCCGGCCGCTGGCGACCTGGCGGCCATGGCGCTGGGCGATCCGGCCGGGGGCTATCTCTGGTTATACGGCCGCGCGGCGATGGAGGAATACACGGCCGATCCGGCCGCCCGGCCGCTTTACAAGGATATCCGCCTGATCGTTACCGTACCCGCCGCAGGTGCCTGGACCGCTGAGATCTGGGACACCGGCGCCGGAACATCCACAGCCCTCACCCCCCAAGTCAAAGCCACGGAACTCACCCTCGACCTGCCGCCCTTCCGGGCCGATTGTGCCCTCAAGCTCCGGCTGGCGGGTGTTTTAAAGTAGGGGCGGTTCGCGAACCGCCCGTCCGTGCGCCTCGGAGCGCACACAGACAGCAGGGTGGAAGTCCCTGCCGGGGAGAGCGCTTTCTATCCCCGTATTGAATCCCAACTGCGGCGACCGCGAGGCGCCGTGGGGAGCAGGGAGGTGAGAATGA
>JBDREB010000203.1:0-9531 GCA_043820325.1 Planctomycetota bacterium
AGATGCTGACGAGCGCGCCGACACGGATGGCCCCTACAGGAAATCCCGGCAAAAGCATCTGGTGCATGACCAATCATCCTGAAGTCCGACCCCAGAAAGGATAGCCGCCGCAGCCCATTTGTCACGCGGAAAATGCGCCAAACCCGTTCCGGAAAACCATCGGTCCACCCCACAGGGATCAGGAAATCTGATGTGCCACACCGGTTGTGGTACATGAATGCGAAAGGCCAAGCCCGAACAGTACCAATGTAAGGCCGGTCACTGCACCTAACCTATTGTTCATACCCCTTACCCCCTCTGTGTTCTCTGTGACTCTGTGGCGGTCCTATCCCCGTCCTGGATAGGTTTTCCCGGCGCGTTCGTCGAGGTACCGGACCGTTTCGATGGCCGCCATGCAGCCGGTGCCCGCGGCCGTGACCGCCTGCATGAAATGGTGGTCGACCACATCGCCGCAGGCGAAGACGCCCGGTGTGCGCGTGCGGGTGTGACCGTCGGTTTTAATGTACCCTTTGTCGTCACGGTCGATGACGCCTTTGAATACGGCGCTGTTGGGATCGTGACCGATGGCGACAAAGAGGCCGTCCACGGCAATCTCTTCGCGCTTGTGGGTCGTCGGATCCTCGATCACCATGGCGGTGAGTTTCTTGTCCCCCTTGAGGTCAACGACCACACGGTTATAGAGTGGTTTCACATTCGGTTTGCCGAGTGACTTGGCCTGCATGGCGGCCGAGGCACGGAAGGCCTCCCGCCGGTGGACCAGGTAGACCGTGGTGCCGAACCGCGCCAGGAACTGGGCCTCCTCGAGCGCGCTGTCGCCACCGCCGACCACGGCGATCACCTTGCCCTTGAAGAAGAATCCATCGCAGGTGGCGCAGTATGAGACGCCCCGGCCCGCAAGCCGGTCCTCGGCCATGATGCCCACCTTGCGCGGGCTGGACCCGGTGGCGATAATGAGGGCCTGGGTATCGATGTCGCCGCCGGGTATGGCCAGGTGCGCACCGCCGGCAATGGCGGTCACCGCGGTGACCTCGGCAATACGGAATTCGGCGCCGAATTTTTCGGCCTGCTTGCGCATGTTCTCCATGAGTTCAGGCCCCTGGATCCCCTCCGGGAACCCGGGGTAATTCTCCACCTCCGTGGTGGTGGTGAGCTGGCCGCCGGGCTGCATGCCGGTGATGACAACCGGTTTCAATCCCGCCCGCGCCGTGTAAATGGCGGCCGTGGCGCCGGCTGGCCCGGAACCCACGATGACTAACTGCTCCATGTTCTTTCCTTTACCGGTTGACATCCCTACCGCCCCATCCATACTCATATGTCTGCCGTGTTGAATATGGGCCGGTGTGGATGTGCGATTGCCGATTTTCGATTTCCGATTTAATGACCAGAGCGGCCCGAGGACGGAGGTCAGAGGTCCGATCCGGACTTGCGACCCGTGACGCTTGATCTTCATCCGTGTGCATCTGTGTGGTCTGTGGTTACTGCTCATTTCTTATCCGAACCATCATCTGTGCGATCTGTGAAATCTGTGGGCCTCTTACTCCTGTTCTTGTCCGCAACCATACCCCATCCGTGTGGTCTGTGTGAATCTGTGGTTACTGCTCTTTTTCCGAATGAATATCAGTACCGATCTGTGGTTTCTGCCACGCTATTCCCTGACGAACATATAGGCCTCGCCGCGCGGCGAGGGCGCGGCACGGACCCTGCCCGCGGCCGCCAACTGCTTGAGGACCGCGCGAACCGCTTCGGGCTCACGGCCCAGCCCCTCGGCCAGGTCGGCCACGGTCCCCGGCCGGCGCTCCAGGAAGCCCAGTATTTCACTTGCGGTCGCTGTTCCGGCCGCGGGCGCGGCTGCGACCGGCGGCTCGGCGATGACCTCGCACCCCGGGCCGAAAAAGGCGCGCACCCGCTCCAGTTCGGCCCGGTCCATGGCCCGCACACCGGCCTCGGCCGGCGGCCGCACGGCCGTGTTGAGATGAATGCGTTCGGGCTTGATGCGGCCGACCGCAACCTTGAGGTCGGCCAGCGCGGCGGGATCGGTGTTCATGCCGGGCACCAGGAAGACTTCGAGCCAGACCCGGCCCTTGTATTCGCGGGCCAGCGCCTCGAGCCCCGCGCACATGGCCGCGAAATCCATTCCCGGGTGGGGCCGGTGGATGCGGTTGAAGACCGCGGCCGAGCTGGCCGTGAGCGTGGGCAGCAGCAGGTCGGCTTCGGCCACATCCCTGCGCACGGCCGGATCATGGAACAGGGACCCGTTGGTGAGAACGGCCACGGGCACGGCGGTGAGGGCCTTGATGCCGGCGATCAGCCGGCCGATGCCGGAATGGAGGGTGGGTTCGCCCGAACCGCCGAGGGTGATCCAGTCGGCCTTGAAACCGGGTTCGGCGACCTTGCGCCGGACCTCGTCCAGCACGGCCGCCACGGGTTCATACGCCCCGCGGGTGGTCGTGGTGGCCGGCGTGCGGCCCAGCTGGCAGTAGACGCAGTTGTAGGAACAGACCTTGAAGGGTACGATATCTACGCCGAGGGAGAGACCGAGCCGACGCGACGGCACCGGCCCATAGAGGTGGGGATAAACCGCTCCCGGCGCGGTCATGCGGGGCTCAGGTCGCCGGCGTCCCGGCCGGAGCCGGGGGCTTGCTCAACTGCCGCCGCACACGCGGGATCATGCGCGGGCTCATGCTGAGCGAGGTCACACCGATCGAGCGGAACCGCTCGGCGAAGACCGGCATACCGGCCATTTCGCCGCAGACCGAGACCTTGATCCCGTGGCGCCGGCCGGTGGCGGCCACATTCTCCATGATGCTCCACAACACGGCGTGGGTGGGATCGTAACTGCCGGCCACATTCTCATTGTTGCGATCGACCGCGAAGATGTACTGGATCAGGTCGTTGGTGCCGATGCTGAAGAAACCCACGCGCGGGGCGATGGCATCGAGCTGGAACACGATCGAAGGCACCTCGATCATGGCCCCTTCGCGGATGCCGCGGGCCTCCCATTCGCCGGGGGCAAAGGCGCTCCGCACCAGGGCCTGGATGGCATCCAGTTCCCTGAGGTCGGCGACCATGGGGTACATGATCTCCACCGGGCCGTGGGCGGCGGCGCGGGCGATGGCGCGCACCTGCGTGCGTACCGTGTCGGGGTGGTCAAGCAGGAAGCGTGTGCCCCGCCATCCCAGGTAGGGGTTGTCCTCGTGGCCGATGTCGAGATAGGGCACCGGTTTATCGCCGCCGATGTCGAGCAGACGGAAAGTCACGGTGCGGCCGCCCAGGACCTTGACGATGCCCGCATAATGGGCGTACTGGACATCCTCGTTCGGCGCGGCGGAAGATTCCATGAACAGGTATTCGGTACGGACCAGGCCGGCCCCTTCGGCGCCCATTTCCACGGCCAGATGGGCGCCGGTTTCATCGTTGACATTGGCCAGGAGACGGACGCCGAGTTCCTCCCTGGGGGCGACCGGCATTTCGGCCCGGACCTGGATCCGCCGGGCCTCGTAAGCGTCCCGGACTTCGGGCGGGGGATCGATCCACACCTCGCCCGTGTCGCCGTTCAGATAGACGATCGTGCCGCAGGCGACCATCTCCGGGAAGCCGTGAATGCCGGTCACCGCCGGGATGCCGAGCGCGTTGGCCAGGATCGCGGCGTGCGAAGCCTTGCCGCCGTGGGCGGTGACGAAGCCCTGGGCCTCCTCGCATTCGATCTCCACCGTGAGCGCGGGCGTGAGCTCGTTGGCCACGGTCACCCGGCCCCGGCCGTGGGAGCAGTAGACCTCGCCGCGGCAGGTGAGCCGGGGATTCATGTTGGTCAGGCGGTCCAAAAGCCGGCGCCGGATCTCGGCGAAGTCCGTGCCCCGTTCCCGGAGGTATTCGTCATCCATCTGGGCAATGACCTCTTCGTACCCGTTGAAGACCGACACCAGGCAATACTCGACATTCATGCGCTCTTTGTCGAGGCAGGCGAAGACCTTTTCCTCGAGGCCGGGATCGGTGAGTATGGCGCGGTGGGCGAAAAATATGGCGGCCTCGTTGGCACCGAGCCGGCGGCCGACCTCGGTCTCCAGGCGGGCGATCTCGTCAATGGCCGACTGGCGCGCATCGACAAAACGCTGCCGCTCGCGCGCGAGTTCGGCGTCGCTGGAAAGCTTGAAGACGGGTATGTTGTTATGCCGGCCCTCGGCGAACAGGCAGACGCACCCCATGGCCTCGCCCGGGCTGATACCGAGCCCCTGCAGGCGCCGGGGTTCGGCGCCGGGGCGCGGCTCGCGGATCGGCCGTTTCATGCTGTTTCCCTACAAGGGGCGGCGGCGGGCGTCACACAGGCCGGGACCGCACCCGATATACCCCGCCACGCGGGCGGGCCGGGTTATTTCTTCTTCTTGTCCTTCTCGTCGTCCACTACTTCAAAGTCGGCATCCACCACATCTTCCTCGCCGTCCTTCTTGGACCCGCCGGAGGGACCCGTGCGGCCGCCGCCCGTGGAATGTGGTTCGTCCCCGCCCGGCGCGCCGCCGGCCTGGGCACCCGCGCCGGCCTTGGCGGCCTCTTCGTAGATGCGCTTGCCGAATTCCTGGGAAACGGTCTCCAGGCTCTCGATAGCCTTGTCGATCGCCTCCTTGTCCTCGCCCTGCTTGGCCTTGCGCAGGACATCCAGCGCGGCCTCGATGTTCTTCTTCTCCTTGTCGCTGATCTTGTCCTTGTGTTCCTTCATCAGCCGCTCGGTGGAATAGACGAACTGGTCGGCCTTGTTCTGGGCCTCGATCAGATCGCCCTTCTTGCGGTCTTCATCGGCATGGCTCTCGGCGTCGGTCTGCATACGGTCGATATCGGTCTTGGAAAGACCCGAGGAGGACTTGATCTGGATCTTCTGCTCCTTGCCCGTGCCCTTGTCCTTGGCCGAGACATGGATGATGCCGTTGGCGTCGATATCGAAGGCGACCTCCACCTGGGGCATGCCGCGCGGCGCGGGCGGGATGCCCGCCAGCTCAAAGCGGCCGAGGGTGCGGTTGTCGACCGCCATCTTGCGTTCGCCCTGCAGCACATGGATCTCCACCCCGGGCTGGTTGTCCGTGGCCGTGGAGAAGACCTTCGACTTCTTGGTGGGAATGGTGGTGTTGCGGTCGATGAGCGGGGTCATCACGCCGCCGAGGGTCTCAATGCCCAGGGTGAGCGGGGTGACATCCAGAAGCACCACATTCTTGATGTCGCCCGAGAGCACGCCGGCCTGGATCGCGGCGCCCAGCGCCACAGCCTCGTCCGGATTCACGGAACGGTTGGGCTCGCGGCCGAAAAGCT
Source organism: Planctomycetota bacterium (assembly GCA_043820325.1). Lineage (GTDB taxonomy): Bacteria > Planctomycetota > JBDREB01 > JBDREB01 > JBDREB01 > JBDREB01. Next base: position 5,296 of record JBDREB010000203.1, read on the forward strand.
CCTTGGCGAGGGCCTGGATGGCGGGCATGCGCGTGGAGCCGCCCACCAGAACGCACTCGTCGATCTGGTTGGGCCGCAGCTTGGCATCTTCCATCGCCTGCAGGCAGGGCTTGCGCGCGCGCTCCACCAGGGGATCGGCCAGCTGTTCCAGCTTGGCGCGGTTGAGAGTGACATTGAGGTGCTTGGGCCCCTCGCTGATGTAGGGCAGGTTGATCGTGGTGGACATCACGGTGGAGAGCTCGCACTTGGCCTTTTCGGCGGCTTCCTTAAGGCGCTGGAGGGCGATCTTGTCCTTGCCGAGGTCGACGCCGTTCTCCTTCTTGAACTCCTGGATCAGGAAGTCGATCACGACCTTGTCGATATCGTCGCCGCCCAGGTGGGTGTCGCCGTTGGTGGAGATCACCTCGAACGACTTTTCGCCGTCGATATCCGAGACCTCCAGGATGGAGATGTCGAAGGTGCCGCCGCCGTAGTCGAACACCGCGATCTTCTGGTCTTTTTTCAGGTTGAGGCCGTAGGCCATGGCCGCGGCCGTGGGCTCGTTCACGATGCGGACCACATCCAACCCCGCGATCTGGCCGGCATCCTTGGTGGCCTGGCGCTGGCTGTCGTTGAAATAGGCGGGGACCGTGATCACGGCCTTCTCGACCTTCTCACCCAGAAAATCCTCGGCCGTCTTCTTGAGGTACTGCAGGACCATGGCCGAGATCTCGGGCGGAGAGTAGGATTTCTTTTCGCGGGGGATGAAGATCGCGGCGGGATCGTCGCCCGTGCCGGAGATCTTGTAGGGGACGAGCTTCTCCTCCTGTTTCACCTCGTGCGCGCGGCGACCCATGAACCGCTTGATCGAGTAGATGGTGTTCTCGGGGTTGGTGACCGCCTGGTTCTTGGCGGTGAGGCCGACGCGGCGGCCGTCGTCGTCGAAGGCCACCACCGACGGGGTGGTGCGGTTGCCTTCCGTGTTGGGGATCACCTTCGGCTGGCCGCCTTCCATGAAAGCCACGCACGAATAAGTGGTGCCCAGGTCGATGCCGATGATCTTGCTCATATGCAGTTTCCTTTCCTTGCGGATGTCATTCGCGGTAGAACGTCACCTGCCGCAGCAGTTCCTCGATCTTGCGGCAGAACATCTCCGAGTCGAGTGGTTTGGGGAAGAAGGTGCTGGCGCCTGATTCGCAGGCCTGCATGAGAATGCGCCGGTCGTGGAGCGAGGAGACCATCACCACCGGCATGCGGGGCTTCAGACTTTTGAACTGGACCAGGACATCGAGCCCGTTGATGCCGGGGATCTCGACATCCAGCACCACCAGATCGGCGGTGCTCTCCTGGAAATACCTGATCGCGTGCATGCCGTCGCTGAAAGCATGGAGGTTATGGTACCCGTGATCCTCCAAAAGCTCCAGCATCGTCCGCTGCAGGATGCGGTTGTCCTCCACGATCATGATGGACAGCTCGCTGATGTTCATACAGGCGCCTTAATACCGATGCATAATCGTCTACGACCGTTATAATTGCAATAACCATTCCAATAAACACTAAAAATCGACACTGTGTTCCGACCGGACTTTTCCTGGTCTTTTCCAAGTCATAATTATAACACAACATACAGTATCAATAGTGGTTATGAACAAATTTACATCAACCTGCCCGGGCGGAAAGAGGGTCGGGCCTAGGCCTGGCACATGTGATCCCAGTGGCCCAGGACCGTTTTATGTGTCTTTTTGACAACGCTTGGGCCTAATGCGAGAAGTACGCCCGGATAAAAAAAGAGCCCCGGCACGGGCCGGGGCTCGGGATCCCTGGGCAGAAAGCTTAATACACCGCCCCACAATTAAAGGGGTCAGATCTCAATCATCATAACGACCCGATTCCGGAACGCTGGTTCATGCCGGATCTTGTTTGGTAGGGGCACGGCATGCCGTGCCCAACCTAATTGGACCCAAAACAAGCGTCGTCCCGGGCTGGATCTTCATCGACTCCGTCCACAAGCTGGCGCAAGCGAGGGCACGGCATGCCGTGCCCCTACAGCGGAAAAGAATGCCACGGTGGTACCGGCGCGCCCTCTTTTGACCCCTTTATTGTGGGGCGGTGTGCTTAGAGCTGGCTGGCGCCGGCCGGGGCAGTGCCGCCCGCGGGAACGGGAGCCACTTCGATCATGTTGAGGAAGTCGCCGACCTGGGCGTTGTCCAGCGAACCGGATTCGCACTTGGCGAAGGAGGCCTTTTCAAGGACGCGGTCGATGACGACCGTGGCGATCTCTTCGGTGTCGAACCCGAGGGATTCCTGGGTCTCGGGGTCCACGATCTCCTTGATCTTGTGCAGGACCTTCATGCGCATGCCGGGGACAAGGTTCATGTCCTTGCCGCCCTTGATGGCGATCTTGCCGTCCGTGATCTCGACAATGGCGCCCTTCCAGGGTTCCTTGCCGAGGGTGTTGACGATCTTGAGGACCGACTCGCAGACGCCGCGGCGCAGGGCGCGCCCGAGGTTGGTGTTGGCATAAGAACCGAGGCCCGCGGCCGTGGCCGTGTTATCATTCACCTTGACCTGGGCGACGCCGAACGAGGCCTTGGAATCATAGCCCTTGCCGTTGAAGGTGGCGATGATCTGGCCGGTCTGGTTGTCGCGGATCTTGACCTGGACGGTGGCTTCGCAGCGCTTGCCGCCGATGACGAACCCGCCGAAATTGTTGTTGCTGTTCGCGCCGATGCCGCCCACCTGGCCGCCGCCCGCATTGTCCTGGAGCTGGGTGACGCTGGCGTCGATGTAGAAAGAGGCGCCCAGCATCTTGCCGGCTGCGGGCGCGGAGGTGGCGACGGTCATCCCCGCGGCCGCCATATCCTGTTCATTCAGCATGCCCTTCACATTCGCGTCGGCCCGTTCCAGGAGCACAAAGCGGTGGGTGGCGAAAATGACATTCTCCATCTCGGCCCGCGCAGCTTTGGCCAGGGCCGCGCCCTGGGCGTTACCCGAGGCGTCGGTGACCTCGCCGACGGCGATGCGCTTTTTGGGGCCGTTGAAGGCGGGCCACTTAAAGGTGTCCCACTGGTCAAGCTTGTCCGGACCGGCGACTTCGCCCGCGACGCGTTCCTTCTTGATCGCTTCGCTGCCGCCGAATCCCATGCAGCCCGGCAGAACGAGGACCAGGATGGCGCAGACCAGTGCGCCGACCAACAGATTCCGTGTCATGATCGATCTCCCAAAAAAAGTTAAAAGTTCATTTCCAACTAGAGGCCCGAATTATACCGTGTTAAAAACCATGTCAAGGCTTTTTTGGCCGAAACCGAACCCCGGTTTGTGATTGCATTCACCGCCCCCGCGCGTATAGTGGGATCATTTGCCGGCCATGGAGGCATGCCATGCGATACCTCTCCTGCGCCCAAGTCCGCGCCCTCGATCACCGGGCCATCACCCGGGCCGGGATCCCCGGCATCGTGCTGATGGAAAACGCGGCCATCCGGTTCGTGGAAGCCCTTGTCGCGGCATACGGCCGCCCCCAAGGGCGGCGGTACGCGGTGATATGCGGCACGGGTAATAACGGCGGCGACGGGTTCGCCATCGCCCGGCACCTGGCCAACGCAGGCGGCCGCGTGACCGTGCTCTTTACCGGCGCCATGCGTAAGGTCGATCCGGCAAGCGATGCCGGTGTCAACGCCATGATCGCCAAGCGGATGGGATTGTCCATCAGGGAGAATATCGCGGCCAAACCCCGGACCTACACTCCGGTCATCACCGGCGCCGCCGTGGTCATTGACGCGCTTTTCGGCACCGGCCTGGCCCGGCCCGTGGAAGGTTCCCTGGCCGTCCTCATCCGCGCCATCAACCGGGGGCGGATCGTGGCGGCCGTAGACATCCCCTCCGGCATCGACGGCGATACGGGCCGGCCGCTGGGCGTGGCGGTCGCGGCCGGTCTCACGGTCACATTCGCCGCGGCCAAACGCGGGTTCAGGACCCCCGCCTCCCGGCGCTACACCGGCCGGGTGGTCGTGGCCGATATCTCCATTCCGCGCAGGCTTTATCCGCGGCGCTAAGACGCAAGAGTCACAAGTCTCAGGTCGCAAGTCACAGGTCAAGACCAGGAACCATCCGTCTTAAGTCCTTAGTGCCCGTAAATAAATAACCTATCCATTTCGCGTGCGGTGCAGAGTGATGGTTTGACAAACAGGTCAGGCACTGCCGCATCATTAAAGAGGTATAGCTGCCATGGTTGGCCCCCGCCACCAAACCCCGCACGCC
>JBDREB010000204.1:0-6987 GCA_043820325.1 Planctomycetota bacterium
CAACTATCCCCGCACGGCCAAGCCGTTCTACATGGCCCGTTCCAATGACGGCGAGGACACGGTGCTGTGCGACGATCTCCTGGCGCCCGAAGGCGTGGGCGAGATCATCGGCGCCTCGGAGCGCATCGCCGACCACGCCACCCTGCAGGCCGCCATCAAAGAGGTCAATCTGCCCGCCGAAGCCTACGAATGGTACCTGGACCTGCGCAAGTTCGGCACATTCCAGCACGCGGGGTTCGGCATGGGATTGGAGCGGACCGTGGGCTGGATCTGCGGGATCCCGCATGTGCGCGAAGCGATCCCGTTCCCGCGCCTGATGCGGAGGCTCTATCCGTGATGCGCGAGGACGCGGTTACGGCCAGGGTTACGAAGCCGGTATCGGTTAAGGTGAGGGTAACGTGAAAGATCTGGAACCGCGTTCTTATTCCCGAACCGTAACCGTTGCCCTTGCCGATACGGGCATCGTTGCCGTTGCCCGGTTTGTCCCCGTCCTTTTCACCATCCCGCATATCCTCGAAGGCGGGGCGCTGACCACCTGCGTGTCAGAGATGAACGACCGGCTCCGGGTCATCGCCCGCAAGAAAAAGATCCCGCTCATCGATGATTACGCCATGTTCCAGTCCGACATCAAAGGGGCCTTCAAGGGGCAGTTCGCCCTGACCTCTGCCGGTTACCGCCGTATCAACCAGCTTTTCGAGCGCGTCTACGGGCCGCTGGCCAAGTATGCCCTCTGAACGCCGGACCGGAGGGGGACCGGACGGTGCGCTCACGATCGCCATCATCGGGGCGGCCGGCCATTTCGGATATGTATTCGAAGGGCTGAAGGCGGGGGTGGACGGCGTGATCGCGTGCTTCGCCCCCGGCGGCCCGGATGAGGATATGGCACCGGTCGCGGCGGCGGCCGCGCATTGTGCCCCACGGTCCCATGCCGATTGGCGGACGATGATCGACCGGGAAAAGCCGGAGGTCGCGGTGGTCAACCCCCGGTTCGACCGCACGGCCGGGATCACCGCGGCCTGCCTCGAACGGGGTATCCATGTGTTCGCCGAAAAACCGCTGGCGCTCACCCCGGCCGGGCTCGAACTGGTCCGCGTCGGATTGGCGCGCGGCGGCGCCCACCTGGCCGCCATGCATCCCTACCGGTATGATCCCTCCTTCAACGCCGCCTTCACGGCGGTGCAGGCCGGGCGGACGGGCGACCTGCTCCTCTTGGCGGCGCAGAAATCATACAAACTCGGCACCCGGGCCGGTTGGTGGCATGACCGGTCGACCTACGGCGGCACGATCCCGTGGGTCGGGGCCCACGCCGTCGACTGGCTGCATTGGTTCAGCGGGGGCCGGCTGGCCACGGTGGCCGCCGCCCACTCGCCGCGCGGCAACCGCGGCCACGGCACACTGGAAATGGCGGCCACCTGTCTGTTCACCCTGAAGGGCGGCGGACAGGCCACGGCCACGATCGATTACTGCCGGCCGGCGGCCGCGGCCACGCATGGCGATGACCGGCTGCGGGTCGCGGGGACCGATGGCGTGGTCGAGGTCATGGGTGGGACCGCACGGCTGATCACCGCCGGCGACAGCGGGGTCGAACTGTCCCCCGAACCGGCCCCGGGCACCCTGTTCGGCGATTTTATCGCGCAGGTCCGCGGCGCGGGAGACTGCCGCGTCACCGCGGCCGACAGCCTTGAGGTCACCCGCATCTGCCTTGCGACGCGCGAAGCGGCTGATACGGGCCGCCTTATGACACTGTGATCCGCAGGGGATAACGGGCCCGGCCGGGAAAAATTGCTTGATTTCTCATGATTTTCGGTTATTATCAGCGCTTTTTACGGCGCTGGAGACAGGTACGGTCATGGAACTCCCCAATTTCGCCAAGGGACTTGTCACTGCCGTGGCGCAGGACGCGGTCACGGGCGAGGTCCTGATGGTGGCGTTCATGAACGAAGAGGCCTTCAAACGCACCGTGGCCACGGGCAAGGCGCACTATTTTTCGCGCAGCCGCAACAAGTTGTGGCTGAAAGGCGAAGAGTCAGGCCATGTCCAGACCGTGCGTGAGATCCGGGTGGACTGCGACGGCGACGCGATCGTGATGAAGGTCGCGCAGAAGGGCGCCGCGTGCCACGACGGGTATATTTCGTGCTTTTACCGCCGGCTCGAGGATGGCAAGGCCGTGGTCACGGCCAAACCGGTCTTTGATCCCAAGGCCGTGTACGGAGACAAATAAGTGGAACTGAAACTCGGCATTCCCAAGGGCAGCCTGCAGGAATCGACCGTCAAGATGTTCAAGAAGGCGGGCTACACGATCAACATCGGGTCCCGTTCCTATTTCCCGACGATCGATGACCCGGAGATCACCTGCATGCTCCTCAGGGCGCAGGAGATAGCCAGGTATGTCGAGCAGGGCGTCCTGGATGCCGGTCTCACCGGCCACGATTGGATCCGGGAGAACGGCGCCGATGTGGTCGAGGTGTGCGAACTTATCTATGCCAAGCAGGGTTTGCGGCCGATCCGCTGGGTGCTGGCCGTGCCCAAAGATTCAAAGGTCAAATCGGTCCGGGACCTCAAGGGACTGACCATCGCCACGGAAGCGGTCAATATCACCAGTGCCTACCTGAAGAAACACGGCGTCAAGGCGCGCGTGGAGTTCTCCTGGGGCGCCACGGAGGTCAAACCGCCGGCGCTGGCCGATGCGATCGTGGAGATCACGGAAACGGGGAGTTCCCTCGTGGCGAACAACCTGCGGATCGTGGACACGGTCCTCGAGTCGACGACACGGTTCATCGCCAACCGCAAGTCCCTGAAGAACCCGGCCAAGAAAGCCAAGATCGAAAAACTGGCCCTGCTGCTCAAAGCCGCGCTCCTGGCCGAGGAGAAGGTGGGCATCATGATGAATGTGCCCGAAAAGAAACTGCCGGGGTTGCTCAAGCTTCTGCCATCCCTGCGGGGGCCGACCGTGTCGCTCCTTTCGACCAAGGGCTGGGCGGCGGTGAATACGATCGTGGACGAGAAGATCGTCCGCGACCTGATCCCCGACCTGAAGAAGGCCGGGGCGGAGGGGATCGTTGAATATCCCCTCAACAAGATCGTCAATTGAGCGCTCTTTCATAAGGACAGGGTCGCCCGGTCGCAATGGTCTCAAAGTCGCAAAGCCGGAATGAGCCGGCCGGATCGGCCCTTGAGACCCTTGGGACTTTGCGACCTCTGCGACTTGCCCTGATCGGCGAGGCGGTATAGCCAAGTGGCTAAGGCAATGGTTTGCAAAACCATTATTCCCGGGTTCGAGTCCCGGTGCCGCCTCCATTTTTATACCATGGTCGCACAGTCGCAATGGTCCCAAAGTCGCAAGGGCCCGAAAGACGGGATGATACCCTTCGGCTGCGTCAACTCTTGAGCGCGTTCAGTCCATTACAACAATCCATCCCTTAATAAGATGAAGCCGCAAAAAGTCGAAAAACACCATATAGTTGGTCATTGCGAGCGCATGCGAAGCAATCGGTATTTCCTTGATACAACAAGAGATCGCCGCGTCGCTGAGGCTCCTCGCGATGACAGCCCAACCGGTGTTTTGCGACTTTTTGCGCGTCCATCAGATATTGGACGTTGCACGTCGAAAGTCAGGGAAGCCGGTTACACTTCGATCTCCTTGGGGCCCAGGGAGACCTTGTCACTGCCGGTCACTTCGAGAATCTTGATCTTCTTCCTGATCCCGGGCACGCCGGCCATGAGGAAACAGACCAGGGTGCCGTCGTCCGATGCCGGAACCACGCGCGTCGCGCTGAAACTTGGCCCGGTCGGCGCTCCCTGGACCCGGAAAGTGACATCCTGCGCTGTATTGATCGCCTCGGCCAGTTGTTTCCGAAGCTCCGGGTTCGGGTATTCCACCGCCGCCCGGCCCTCCTTGACCGTGATCGTTCCCTTGCTCCAGCCCAGTTTGAATCGTATCTGCATTGCATGGCTCCTCACATTAGTTGGCATCAGCAGGCAATTGATCCATCATCGCCGGGTACCGATGGTCGGAAGGTCGGGAAGTCGGAAAGCCGGAAAAATACAGGGGCGTACCGCAAGCGCAGGGGACACAAAGGGCTTGATCCCTCCTTCGGACTTCGACATTTCGCTCGGGACCCCGAGCGTTCTTGGCGTCTCGGGGCGGTGTTCGACATTCGACATTTCCGTATATCCCATGTGCCGTCCGACGGCTACATCCCCCGTTTCCGCGCCCCGGCCATGCCCGCGCATAAAAACAGGGCCAGCCCGGCGGCCATGAGGGGCAGAACGGCCGGTCGCCTTTTGAATACCAGCGCGGTGATGAACGCGGCCACCGCCGCGCCCCCACACAAGAACACAAAGAGGTCCGCATACACATGGTGGAACCGGCCGCTCCGGCGGCGGATGAAGAAGAGCGCTCCCACCAACATGATCGCGCCCGCCGCATAGCAGGTGTGCGCCAGGGGCGGCCCCATCGGCCACTCGCGCGGCACGGCCGCGACCGCCGCCCCGGCCGCGGCGATCACCGCTGCGATGAACAGGGGCGTGAGCCCCCGGCTGGCTGTTCCCCGCTCGTTCCGGTCATGCCTGCCTCCGTGCTGCCATGGAAGCCGGTATTATCCGCACAGGCAGGCCATTGGCAAGTTTATTCCAGCCGACGATATGTTACCGGTAGGAGCAACCGAACGGACTGGATCGCCCGGTCAAGCCGGGCGATGACAGCTCAATTGCCATCAATTCCCTATTCGCCCGTTTTCTCCGAACCCCATCGGTGTGTATCCGTGCATATGTAGTGGATGTTCTCTTTTCTTGTCCGAACAATAATCTGTGCCAATCTGTGAAATCTGTGGCGGTTATTTCCGAGGTCGGAGGTCCGAGGTCCGATCCGGACATGAGACCTGCGACTCTTGTTCTTTAACAGTGTGTGCATCCGCCTTCGCGCAGCCGCTTCGGCGGACAAGTCCGTGGTCCGTCTAGTTTTCCGAACTCGGCGCACCCCAATGTATTCTTTGCGACCTTTGCGCCTTTGCGGTGAGTCCTTCTCCCATCCGAACAATAATCTGTGCGATCTGTGAAATCTGTGGCCTCCGCTCTTAATCCTCGATCTGCGATGCCGGTCCCGAGGGCGGCGTTCAGGCGGGCGAAGAAATCGGCCGCCGCGGTCTCGTCGCCGCCGATCCTCAACCGGTTCTTCTGTCCTTCCCGGAGCAGGTCGTATATGCCCGCATTGGCCGTTTCGGGCGCGATCGTTCCATCAGGCGCAGCCCACACGCCCGCCGCGCCCCCCAGTCCCAACGCGAGGGCGCAACACGCCATGCGTATGCCCGCCGCCATCCGGGACCGTTTTACCGTTACCAGGCCATCGTTCATGTTCCGCTCCGTCCAAAAGGTCATGTAGCTTGTTGGACGGGGCGGAGAATGGCAAAGTTCCGGAATTCCCGGGAATCGGATAACTCTCAATGATCAGTTCAAATAAGCCGGGGAGGTCGGAAAGTCGGAATGGTCGGAAAGCCTGATCCTGACCTGCAACCTGCGACTCTCCATTTTTCTCTGTAGCCGTCTTGCTCTTTTCCGCACAATGATCAGTGTGAATCTGTGTGGTCTGTGGTTGCGGTTCCGATCTTCTCCGAACAATAATTGTTCCTGATCTGTGGCTGATGTTATTCGCCAGCCGGGATCAGGTCCGTGAACATGAAACGGCCATCCCTGAGCACGGTCTCCCCGCGCGTGAATGTCACCGGTTCCCTGAAGCATGGCCCGGCCCAGCAGAACGAATGGTATTCGCCGTTCTCGCCGCAGGGATCGACCTTCGCCGGGAGTTCGGCGAAGAACGCCACATCCAGGTCCCGGCCGCAGAACCGGCCGTCGAGCGCCTGGGTGTCCACGCATGTGACGGTCGCGCGGAACCCGGCCGACACGAAATGCCGCGCCAGTTCGCGCGTGTCGCGCTTCCAAAGGGGAAAGAGCGCCCGCATGCCCGCACGCGCCAGATTGTTCTCGCGGTATTTCCGGACATCCTCCAGGTACAGGTCACCATAAGCCACATCATACACGCCCCGGGCCCGGTACCGGCTCAGTATCGTCTCCACGGCCGCTTCGCAGTCGGCGTTCGTGGCATTGCGGCCGATGAGGATCTTCTCCAGGGGCAGGCCGATCGCCGCTGCCTGGCGTTCCACGAGCGCCTCGCGCACACCATGCATGCTCACGCGGCCGTGATCGCGGTTGATGGTGGTGAGGAGCGCGAGCACCTCGCAGTGCGGGTCCTGCTGCAGGATATGAAGTCCCATGGCGCTGTCCTTGCCCGAGGACCAGGTGAAAAGGATCGGTGTGCGACTCATCGCCGGAATGCCCCCGACTCCCACACCGGGCCGGTCTGGCCCATGGAGGCGCCGTCCATGCGCAGGCCGTCGATCGTCGGGTCGACATACCGGCTGAACCATTCTTCCATCCGGCCGTGGAGTTCCTTTACCCGCGCCGTCTGGCCCGGGTCGTCGATGAGGTTGTGACGCTCGTCCGGGTCGTTCTTCAGATCCCACAGCTCGTGCGGGCCGTAGGCGTGACGGAACACATATTTCCATTCGGCCGTGCGGATCATGCGAACCGGGCCGTACTCGTCGAAGACCACCACTTCTTCCCTGCTGCCCGATGGCTTGCCTTCGAGCAACCCCCGGATACTGCGGCCGGGAAGGTTGAGGTCCTCGGCCGGCGTGCCCTGGCCCAGGTAATCCATGAGCGTGGGCATGACATCGTAGGCGCTGACCATCGCCCGCTCCACCCGGGCCAAGAGTTGGGGACAGGCCAAGAGTTGGGGACAGTGGTACTTTTGCACCTTATCTCTCCCACGGTGTTTGCAGGGAAGAGGCAGCCGCCGGTCGTTCCGCTCCACATGTGCGACCTCCGCTCATGATCCCGCCCGTTCCTGTAATGACACCTTAAGCTCCCGCTCGATCCGCCGGCCGATATCGGCCCTGCGGGCCACCGACTGCCGGCTGATCCCCAGCCGGG
>JBDREB010000205.1:0-3316 GCA_043820325.1 Planctomycetota bacterium
ATGACAAGGCAATTGGCGCCTTGCTACTCGAACTGAACGAATTATCTTTCCACCATCCCGAGACCGGAATGCGGATGATTTACACTCTTGCCTGACATGAAAATGCGCCAACCCATTTTCCGCCCGGATCAGGAAATCTGACCTTGGTCGGATCATACGATACACTGGGCCAGCCCATGGCCGTCAAAGTGGTGGGCAATTATGCTTATGTCGCGGATGGGGCTTCAGGGTTGCAGATTATCAATGTCTCCAATCCGGCAACCCCGACCCTGGTTGGCTCAAACGATACCCCGTACTTTGCCGGTGGCGTCTATGTGGCGGGCAGTTATGCCTATGTCGCTGATAACACATCAGGGTTGCAGATTATCAACATCTCCAATCCGGCAAACCCAACACTGACCGGTTCATGCGCTACGGATGGTAGCTCCATTGATGTCTATGTAGTAGGCGGTTATGCATATGTCGCGGATATTTGGAATGAGATGCAGATTATTGATGTCTCCAATCCGGCAATACCGACATTGGCCGGCTCATGTGATACACCGGGCGGTGCAATTAGCGTTTATGTGGCAGGCAGTTATGCCTATGTTGCGGATAGTTCGGCAGGACTGCTGGTTATCGGCGGGATTGAGTAATCCAGATGCGCCAAATGTAATTGGTCTTCCGGCCAATACCTTTTCAGCAGAACTGTACACGGCCTTTGACAAGGGGCTACATCATACCTTCTCATCCCTCTGCCCCCCATAATAATTCGTAGTGACCGTCACGCCGTCTGCGTCCAGTGCATAATCACCCAATCCTTGCACGCCATCCTTCCCCCCGGGCACCACGGCAAAGCCGGCCGCATGCAGTTTTTCGGCGGCATCCCGTACTTCCTCGGGGATTGCGATCGAGCCATCGACCTTGGCGTCCTTCAGCACGGTATAACCGATTTGGGCCAGGGCTGTGATTGCCCCGGTGAGGTCGGAGCCTGAAAGGTCGGCATAGAACAGGTTGGCCTGCTTGAACGAAGCCTTGGTCAGATCACACCCGCGGAGTCTGGCGTTATACAGGTCGGCTCGGTTGAAATTGCATTCACGGAGGGATGATCCGTCAAAACAGCAATCCTGAAGGGATGCGGCGGTGAAATTGCACCGATCCAGCTTTGAGTTCCGCAGGTCCATGCCGCTAAACCCGGGACGCAGGACGCTTTTCGTTTGCTTTTGAGGCGGAAATATGCTATAATTCAAATGCTTATTGATCGATCGCGATCTTCAAATGCTTATTGATCGATCGCGATCTTAATATACGGGGAAAGCCCATGGTCCAGACCAAAGCCGCCATCCTCACCGCCATCAGACAAAATGGCATGCGCCTGCGTGATTTCGGCGTGGCGCGTATCGGGCTGTTCGGGTCATTCGTCCGCGGCCAGGCCTCGGCCGCCAGTGATGTGGACATCCTGGTGGAATTCGCCCCTAAAGCATTGTCTTTCGACAACTATATGGGGTTAAAGCTGTACCTGGAAGAAACCTTGGGCCGCCCCATCGACCTGGTCATACAGGATGACCTTAAAGACGAACTAAAAGCCCCCATCCTGGCCACGGTGGAATATGCCTAAAGGCGCCATGAACAACCGCGTCTATTTGAACGACATCCATGCCGCCATCCAGAAGATCGAACAATACCTTCAGGGAACCGACTACACTGCATTCACAAAGAATACCGAGAAACAGGACGCGATCATTCGCAATCTGGAAATCATAGGTGAGGCATCCAAGCGCCTCCCTCAGGAACATAAAGCCAAACATTCCGAAATCGAATGGCCCAAGATAACCGGATTGCGTGACATCCTGATCCATGATTATTCCCGGATCAACCTCAAGATCATCTGGGATGCTGTCACCGGCAAACTTGCCGGGCTGAAGACCTGCATTGAGGCAATGCTCAAAGAGACACCGTAGAAACATCATCAGGGAACACCCCAAATCTCCACCATCGAACCAGCAGTCCTGTAGGGATGCTACCGTGCAATCGCACCGTTCCAGCTTTGAATGCCGCAACCCTTCTTTTCGATTGCATTTTGAGCGGAAATGTGCTATAATTCCATGATGTAGTGATAGCGACTTTATACCGGGAAATCACAATGCCGCAGGCAAAGACCGCAACGCGCCGCATCCGCCGCCGTCCTTCCGGCACCGGGGCAAGCCCGGCACTTATTCGGAAGTGCGTCAACTGCCTCCTTGCGGCCGCCCCGGCCGGCTCCCGGGTCATCCTCTTCGGCTCTTACGCCCGCGGTACCGCCCACCCGGACAGTGACCTTGACTTTTTCGTCGTCGAACCCCGCGTGAACGGCCGCATCGGCGAAATGGTCCGTCTCCGGAGGGAACTGGAATCCGTCCTGTCCGATACCCTCCTGGCCGCCGATGTGATCGTGGTCAGTGAGCAGAAGTTCCGCTATTGGCGTGACACGCCCAATACCCTGGCCCATACCGCGGCGACCGAAGGCAGGGAATATGTCGCCATCGCATGAACTCTGGCTGACCCTTTTGACCAAGGCCAGGGAAGACGCCGTTGCCCTGAAGAAATTGATTGAAGTCGGGGGTGTTTCACCATGGATCACCGGTTTCCATGGCCAGCAGGCCGTTGAAAAATCGATAAAAGCGGTTTTAACCGCCCGGGGCGTCGCGTATCCGTATACCCATGATATCGAGATGCTCCTGCGGATCATCTGCCGCGAAAAGATCGCCCTCCCGCCGTTCGCGGACGAACTCCCGCGGCTGACCCCTCTGGGTGCGCTGTTGCGCTATTGAAGATGAACCAGGGGGATGTGATTGCGAACTGCCCCCACCCAAAGCGATCATCGCATGGGTCGATGCGGTCATCGAGTGGGCGGCAGGACATATGCCGCCGCCCGCCCCGCCCCGTGCCGACGGCGCCAAGGTCCAGGAACCCGCCGGTAAGTATTCATATTGCTCGGAACCCCGGGGGCGCCTCGCCGCTCGGGGCCACCGTCCGCGGAAGAGGCGCAAGCCATAACGGCACCATCCGCCCCCGTTTGCAGTCTTCATTCGCGATCCACCGGGACAGATAAGTATTTCTCTTGAGACTTTGACCATACTTTTGCAGATAACCAAGAGTTGGGGACAGTGGTACTTTTGCACCTTATCTCTCCTATGATGTTTGCAGGGAGGAGGCCGCCGCCGGTCGTTCCGCTCCACATGTGCGACCTCCGCTCATGATCCCGCCCGTTCCTGTAATGACACCTTAAGCTCCCGCTCGATCCGCCGGCCGATATCGGCCCTGCGGGCCACCGACTGCCGGCTGATCCCCAGCCGGG
>JBDREB010000206.1:0-22623 GCA_043820325.1 Planctomycetota bacterium
TCGCTGGCCGAGTCCCATAGGCGGTTTGTCAGTCCTCTGGTGAGGTGAATCGCCAACTGGAGAGCCGGATGCGGGAAATCCGCCAGTCCGGTTCGGAGGGAGGGGCGGTGCAAGCCAATGCGCCGTCCCTACCCCTATCAATCGGACCCAAAACAAGCGTCGTCCCGGGCTGGATCTTCATCGACTCCGTCCACAAGCCGGCGTACGCGAGGGCACGGCATGCCGTGCCCCTACAGCGGAAAAGAATGCCACGGTGGTACCGGCGCGCCCTCTTTTGACCCATAATTAAGGGGCCAGATCTCAATCATCATATGACCCGATTCCGGAATGTTGGTTCAAGCCGGATCTTGTTTGGTAGGGGCACGGCATGCCGTGCCCAATCCAATTGGACCCAAAACAAGCGTCGTCCCGGGCTGGATCTTCATCGACTTCGTCCACAAGCCGGCCACGCGAGGGCACGGCATGCCCTGCCCCTACAGCGGAAAAGAATGCCACGGTGGTATCGGCGCGCCCTCTTTTGACTCCTTTATTATGGGGCGGTGTACTAAGTCAACAAGCATTCTCCCAAATAAAAGAACCCCCCGCCGAAGCAGGGGGTTCCGTGGGACCGACGGGCGAACGGGTTTACTTGAGCAGTTCGCCGTGCTTGTGCTTGAGGGCCGCCTGGGCCGCCGCCAGCCGCGCGATGGGCACGCGGAAGGGGGAGCAGGAGACATAGCTGAACCCGGCGCGGTGGCAGAAGACCACGGAGGCCGGATCGCCGCCGTGCTCGCCGCAAATGCCGATCTTGAGGTCCTTGCGGGTGGCGCGGCCGCGCTTGTTGCCGATCAGGATGAGTTCGCCGATGGCTTCCTGGTCGATGGTCTGGAAGGGGTCGTCCGGCAGGGTCTTCTGCGTGAGGTAGTCGGGCAGGAAACTCCCGATGTCGTCGCGCGAGAACCCGAATCCCATCTGGGTCAGGTCGTTGGTGCCGTAGGAGAAGAACTCGGCCGCCTCGGCCATGCGGTTGGCGGTGAGCGCCGCGCGCGGGATCTCGATCATGGTCCCGTACAGGTACGGGATCTTCTTGAGGCCGAGTTTGGCGCAGACTTCGCCGTAGACGCGGTCGACGATCGCCTTCTGGTGCGTGATCTCGTTCACCGTGCAGGTCACCGGGACCATGATCTCGGGCAGGGCCTTCTTGCCGGCCTTGAGGAGCTCGCCGGCGGCTTCGAGGATGGCGCGCACCTGCATCTCGGTGATCTCGGGATAGGTGATGCCGAGGCGGACGCCGCGGTGGCCGAGCATGGGGTTGTTCTCGCGCAGGCTGTCGGCGCGCTTGGCCAGTTCCTGCTGGCTGACGCCCAGTTCGCGGCCGAGTTCGGCCAGTTTGGCCGGGTCGTGCGGGACGAATTCATGCAGGGGCGGGTCGAGCAGGCGAACGGTGGCCGGCCGGCCTTCGAGGGCCTCGAGCGTGGCCTTGATGTCGTTCTTCACGAAGGGGAAGAGCTCGTCCAGGGCCTTGCGCCGCTCGGCGAGGGTCTTGGACATGATCATTTTCCGGAGCAGGAAGAGCGGTTTGTCGCTGCCCTCGCCGTAGAACATGTGCTCGGTGCGGAAGAGGCCGATGCCCTCGGCGCCGAATTCGATGGCCTTTTTGGTGTCCTTGGGCGTGTCGGCGTTGGTCCGGATCTTGATGTACCGGAACTTGTCGGAGAGCTTCATCAGCTCCTTGTAGGAGGCGTTGTGGTCCAGGTCCGGGTCCATGAGCGTCAGGCTGCCCTGGTAGGCGAAACCCGTGGTGCCGTTCAGGGTGAGCCAGTCGCCTTCCTTGACCGAGGCGCCGCTCCTGGTGGTGAAGGATTTGTTGTCATGGGCGATGTCGATATCGGCACACCCCACGATGCAGCACTTGCCCCAGCCGCGGGCCACAAGCGCCGCGTGCGAGGTCATGCCGCCCTTGGTGGTGAGGATGGCCTGCGCCTTGTGCATGCCGTCGACATCCTCGGGCGAGGTCTCTTCGCGGACCAGGATGACCTTTTCGCCCCGTCCGGCCCAAGCCACGGCGTCGTGGGAGGTGAAGACCGCGCGGCCGCGGGCGGCGCCGGGACCGGCGGGCAGACCCTTGGCGATCGGCTTGGTGGCCAGTTCGGCCTTCGGGTCGATCATGGGCAGCAGGAGTTCGACGAGCTGGGCGGGCGCGACGCGCATGATCGCGGTGGCCGCGTCGATCAGCTTTTCCTTCTGCATCTCGGTGGCCATGCGTACGGCGGCGACGCCGTTGCGCTTGCCCACGCGGCACTGCAGCATGTAGAGGACACCCTTCTCGATCGTGAACTCGATGTCCTGCATGTCCTTGTAGTGCTTCTCCAGCCGGTTCTGGATGTCATCAAGCCGCTTGTAGGGCCCGGGCATGAGTTTTTCGAGCGTGGGCAGGTGGCGCGACTGGTCGTTGACGGAGTAGGCGTTGATGGGCGCGGGGGTGCGGATGCCGGCCACCACATCCTCGCCCTGGGCGTTGACCAGGTACTCGCCGTAGAAGTTGTTCTCGCCGTTGCCGGGGTTGCGCGTGAAAGCCACGCCGGTGGCGCTGTCGTTGCCCATGTTGCCGAAGACCATCGCCTGGACGGTCACCGCGGTGCCCCATTCGTCCGGGATCTTCTCGATGCGGCGGTAGTCACAGGCGCGCTTGCCGTTCCAGCTCATGAACACGGCGCCGATGCCGCCCCACAGCTGGGCCGGCGGCTCCTCGGGGAAGGGCTTGCCGAGGACATCGCGGACCATCTGCTTGAAATCGGCCACGAGCTGTTTCAGGTCCTCGGCCTTGAGGTCCGTGTCGTTCTTGCAGCCCTTCTGGTGTTTCACCTGTTCCAGGCGTTCGTCCATCTGCTTGCGGATGCCCTTGCCGCCCCTGGGTTCGATGCCCTCGGCCTTTTCCATGACCACATCGGCGTACATCATGACCAGCCGGCGGTAGGCGTCGTAGGCGAAGCGGGGGTTCTTGGTGAGGGCGATGAGGCCCAGCACCGTGGTGTCGTTGAGGCCGACATTGAGGACCGTGTCCATCATGCCGGGCATCGAACGGCGGGCGCCGGAACGGACGGAAACGAGCAGGGGGTTCTGCGCGTCGCCGAACTTCTTGCCCGTGAGTTTCTCCACCCGGGCCAGGGCGGCGTCGACCTGCGCGTTGAGTTCCCTGGGGAACTTGCGCTTGTTCGCGTAATAGAGGGTGCACAGTTCGGTCGTGATGGTGAACCCGGGGGGCACGGGGAGCTGGAGGCTCTTGTGACCGGCCATCTCGGCCAGGTTGGCGCCCTTGCCGCCGAGGAGGTTCTTCATCGATTCATTGCCGTCGGCCTTGCCGCCGTCGAACCGGTACACGAACTTTTTACCGCGGGATGCGGTCGTGCCGGCCGTCTTCTTCGTTGCCTTCTTCGCCATGGATGTCTCCGAAAAAAAGTCCCACATGCTGTCACGGAAAACGCGTCAGGAAAAAGGAAGTTTATCACCGCGGGAACAAATGTCAAATGAAAAAAAAGACGCCGTGCGGCGGGGCTGAAACGGGCCAAAATAATTGCGAGATTAGTGTTGACAAAAACCGGTGCAATTCTATAATTCACCCACGATTTGTTCGCAATGTGCGCGCATCGTCAGCGCATTCCGAAAGGCGTCTATGGCCGGATTACCCAAAATGCTGGGTGAAATCCTGATCGAGAACGGCGTTGTCACCCAGGTGCAGATCGCCAAAGCGCTGGAAGTCCAGATGCAGCAGGGCGGCAAGCGCATCGGCGAGATCCTGGTCGAGCAGGGGGTGGTGGACGAGGAAGAGATCATCCGGGCCCTGGCGGAGCAGTTTGACCTGCCCGTGGTCGACCTGAACGCCATCGAAATCCCCAAGACCATTCTGCGCGAGATTCCCCAGGAGATCGCCCGCCAGAACAAGGTCGTGCCGATCGAGTCCACCGCCGACCGGCTCGTGGTGGCCATTGCCGACCCCCTGGACCTCGGTACTCTCGACAACCTGCGGTTCATGACCAATAAGAATGTGGAGGCCAACCTGGCCACCTCCAAGTCGATCATGGCCGCCATCGACCGTGTCTACGGCGTCTCCGAGGACCAGGTGGACCAGATGCTCGAGAAGTTCACCGAGGACCAGATCGACTTCAAGTTGGACTCGGGCGAAGGCGAGGGCGACGGCGCGGACGACGCACCCATCATCAAGCTCGTGACCATGATCATGGTCGAGGCCCTCAAACAGCGCGCCAGCGATATCCATGTGGAACCCATGGCCGGCCGCGTGCGCGTGCGCTACCGCGTGGACGGCGTGTGCTACGAGGTCGAATCCCCGCCCAAGCGGCTGCAGAACGCCGTGCTCTCGCGCATCAAGCTCATGGCCGGCATGGACATCGCCGAGAAGCGCAAGCCGCAGGACGGCCGCATCAAGATCAAGCTCATCAACCGCGAGATCGACATGCGCGTCTCGGCCCTGCCCTCGGTGCACGGCGAGAGCATCGTGATGCGGCTCCTCGACAAGGAGAACCTGCTCCTGGACATGTCCCACCTGGGGTTCGAGGCCGACAATTACGAGACCTGGACGCGCATCATCCGCCGCCCCAACGGCATCATCCTGGTCACCGGCCCCACCGGTTCGGGCAAGACCACCACACTCTACAGCGCGCTGGCCGAGCTCAACCTGCCCGACCGCAAGATCATCACGGCCGAGAACCCGGTGGAGTACCACCTCGACGGCATCAACCAGTGCCAGGTGCGGCACGAGATCGGGCTCGACTTCGCGCGCATCCTGCGCGCCATGCTGCGCCAGGCGCCCCAGATCATCCTGGTGGGCGAGATCCGCGACGACGAGACGGCCGAGATCGCCATCCAGGCCGCGCTCACCGGCCACCTGGTCTTCAGCACGCTCCATACCAACGACGCCCCGTCGGCCATCACGCGGCTCACGGATATGGGCGTGCGGCCCTTCCTGGTGGCCTCCTCCATCCAGGCCATCCTGGCCCAGCGCCTGATGCGCGTCATCTGCCCCAACTGCCGGGAGCCCTACGAGCCCGACATTTCGCAGGTCGCCATGATGGGGCTTTCGCCCGACCAGCTCGCCGGCCGGGTCTTCTACCACGGCCGCGGGTGCGACCAGTGCGGCGGGCATGGCTACCGGGGCCGCAAGGCCGTGTTTGAGCTCATGGTCATGAACAGCGCCTTGAAGAAAATGGCTTTCGACAAGCTGCCCTCCAACCTGATCCGCAAGGAGGCCATCTCCTCCGGCATGCGGACCCTGTTCCAGGACGGTATCCGCAAAGTCCTGGCGGGCGTGACCACCATCGAGGAAATTTTGCGCATCGCGGCGGCGAATTGATACCCACCGGCAGAGGAGATATCCGTGGCCATCGAGATCAACCGGCTGCTTGACCTGGTCTGCGAGAAACAGGCCTCCGACCTCCACCTCACCGTGGGCCGGCCGCCCACCATCCGCCTCCACGGCACGCTTTTGTCGGTGAACCTGCCCGTCCTGGTGGGCGACGACACGGTGCGCATGATGAAGAGCATCACCTCCGAGAAACACCAGCAGGACCTCCAGGAAAAGGGCGGCGCCGACTTCGGCTTCGCTTTCGGCGCCAAGGCGCGGTTTCGCGTGAGCATCTACAAGCAGAAGGGCGATGTGGGCATCGCGCTTAGGCTCCTGCCCGCGGTCTTCCGTTCGTTCGAGGAGATCGGCCTGCCGCCCGTGATCAAGGACCATCTCCTGAAACCCCGCGGCATGATCCTGGTCACCGGCCCCACGGGCTCGGGCAAGACCACCACGCTAGCCACGATGATCAATTTCATCAACGAGAACACTTCCAGCCACATCATCACGGTCGAGGACCCCATCGAATACTACCACACGCACAAGAAGTCGATCGTCACCCAGCGCGAACTCGGCGTGGATGTGCCCTCGTTCGCCGAAGCGCTCAAACGCGGCCTGCGCATGGACCCCGATGTGATCATGGTGGGTGAAATGCGCGACCTCGACACCATGGAGGCGGCGATCACGGCCGCCGAAACGGGCCACCTCGTCTTCGCCACCCTCCATACCACGGGCGCGGCGCGCACCGTGGACCGCATCGTCGACGCCTTCCCCATGGGCCAGCAGGCCCAGATCCGGACCCAGCTGTCGGCGAGCCTCGAGGCGGTGGTCTCGCAGGCCCTCCTGCCCACGGCCGACGGCAAGGGCCGCGCGGCGGCCTTCGAGATCATGTTCATGACGCCGGCCATCCAGAACCTCATCCGCGAGGACAAGACCTTCCGCATCACCTCCACCATCCAGACCAGCGCCAAGCAGGGCATGATCCTCCTCGACGACTTCATGTTCGACCTTTTCAAGCGCGGCATCATCTCCCACGAGGAGCTCATCACCAAGTGCCAGGACATCGACACGGTCACCAATATGATCCGCGAATACACCCAGCGGCGCGCGCAGCATTGATCGGCACGGGGAGAAGGCACCCATGGAATATGTAGAACACCAGCCCATCGGCCAGATCCTCGTCAGCGAGGGGTTCTGCACCGAGGAGGACATCCAGGCGGCGCTCAAGGAACAGGCCACCTCCGGCATGCCTCTCGGTCAGGTGCTGGTGGGCGCGGGCAAGGTCCAGGAGGAGGACCTCGTCTACGCCCTGGCCATGCAGTCGGGCTGGGAGATGATCCATCTGGAAGGGCTGGTCATTCCCAAGGAGGTCATCGACAAGGTCTCCCCGTCGATCGCCAAAGTCTACAACGTCATCCCGGTGCGCATGGACGGCGACTCCCTCGTGGTGGCCATGGCCGACAACATGAATGTCTCGGTGCTCGACGACCTGCGGTTCATGCTCAACTGCGATGTCAAGGGCGCCATCTGCACCAAGGCGGGCCTCGAGGGGGCCTTGGCCGAGTATTACGCCGGCGAGGAGGAATCCTTCCAGGACATGCTCGCCGAGTTCGACGACAAGGGCGCCGCCGAGTGGATCGAGGCCGCCAACAAGGACGACATCGATGTCCACAGCCTGGAGCAGATGTCCAACGAGGCGCCCGTGATCAAGCTCCTGAACCTCGTGCTCCTGCAGGCCATCAAGGACCACGCCTCCGACATCCACTTCGAGCCGTTCGAGAACGAATACAAGATCCGCTACCGCATCGACGGCGCGCTCTACGACATGATGCCCCCGCCCAAGCACCTGGCCCTGGCCATCGCCTCGCGCATCAAGGTCATGTCCAAGCTGAACATCGCCGAACGGCGACTCCCCCAGGACGGCCGCATCCAGCTCTCCATCGGCGGCCGCACGGTCGACCTGCGCATCTCGACCCTGCCGACCATGTTCGGCGAGTCGGTGGTGATCCGCGTGCTTGACCGGACGGTGGTCTCCCTGGACATCGAGAAAATCGGCCTGCCCGATATCTATTACAAGAAGATCGAGTTCCTGATCAACCTGCCCCACGGCATCATCATCGTCACCGGTCCCACCGGTTCGGGCAAGACCACCACGCTGTACGCGTGCCTCAACCGGCTCAACTCCCCCGAACTCAAGATCATCACCACCGAGGACCCCGTGGAATACGAGATCGACGGGCTGATCCAGGTGCCGATCAACGCCGCTATCGGGGTGACCTACGGGGCCTGCCTGCGGTCGATCCTGCGCCAGGACCCCGATACGCTCCTGGTGGGCGAGATCCGCGACAAGGAGACGGCCGACATCGCCATCGAGGCGGCGCTCACCGGCCACTTGGTCTTTTCCACCCTCCACACCAACGACGCGCCCTCCTCGCTGACGCGCCTCCTGGACATGGGGATCGAACCCTTCCTCATCGCCGCCACGGTGCAGTCGATCGTGGCCCAGCGGCTGGTGCGGACCATCTGCAACAACTGCAAGAAGGCCTACGAGCCCACCGATGATATGCTGATGGACCTCAACCTGGTCCGCGACGCCGTGACGGGGCAGGTGTTCTACTACGGCGAAGGGTGCGCCACCTGCAATAACACCGGGTACAAGGGCCGCACGGCCATTTTCGAGATCCTGGACCTCACCGAGGGCGTCAAACAGCTCATCATGGAGGGCGCCTCGACCGAAATGATCCGCGACCTCGGCATCCAGGAGGGCATGCGCACCCTGCGCGAGTCGGGGATCGAGAAGATCTTCAACGGCATCACCACCATCGAAGAAGTGGTCAAGGAGACCATGGCGATCGAAGGCGTCTAAAGCCGGGGCGCAGACCCGGGGAATATATATGCTGCGGCGGGTAGGACAGGCCGGGGTGAACGGACCCGGTTGGGCTCATAGGTAGGAGAACAGAGGTATGCCGGTCTATCAATACGAGGCAATGGACGCAACGGGCAAACCCGTGCGCCGGGAACTTGAGGCGGTATCGGTCGAAGACGCCCAGGTCAAGATCAGGGGCATGAACCTCTACCCCACCGCCATCCGCGAGAAGGGGAAGAAGGGCGCCCGTGCCATGGTCAAGGGCGAACTCCAGGAACGCGCGGGGTTCAGCCTGTTCGGAGTGAGCACCAAAAAGCTCTCGCTCTTCACCCGGCAGTTCTCCACGCTGGTCGACGCCGGACTGCCCCTGGTCCGGTCCCTGCGCATCCTGATGGACCAGGAGAAGCCGGGGCCGCTGAAGACCGCGCTCACCCAGATCATCGAGGATGTGCAGGGCGGCGCCACGCTGTCGGACGCCTTCGGCCGCCACGCCAAGATCTTCAACGGCCTCTATGTGAACATGGTCAAGGCCGGCGAGGCGGGCGGCGTGCTCGATGAAGTGCTCCGGCGGCTGTCCGAGTTCATGGAGAAATCGGAGAAGTTGAAGAAGAAGGTCATCGGCGCCATGATCTACCCGGCGGCCGTGGTGACCATCGCCGGCGGCATCCTGGTCCTCATCATCACCTTCATCATCCCCAAATTCCAGAAGATGTTCATCGAAATGGGGGTGGAACTGCCCATGGTGACCGTGCTCCTTCTGGCCATCACCGACCTTTTCACCAAGCATTTCTGGGTGGTCATCCTCGCCCCCGTCACCCTTATCGTCGTCTACCAGATCGTGCGACGGACCGAAGGCGGCGGCCACCTGCTCGACCGGGTCAAGCTCTACATCCCCATTTTCGGCCAGATCATCCGCAAGTCGGCCATCGCGCGCTTCGCGCGCACCCTGGGCACCCTGATCAAGTCGGGTGTGGCCATCCTGGAGGCGCTCCAGATCATCAAGGGCGCCATCGGCAACCGGGTGGTCTCCACGGCCATCCAGGACATCCATGACTCCATCAAGGGCGGCGAGAACATCGCCGGTCCCATGCGCGAGAGCGGCGTGTTCAGCGAGATGGTCGTGAACATGGTGGATGTGGGCGAGGAGACGGGCGAACTGGACAAGATGCTCCTCAAGGTGGCCGATTTCTACGATGAAGAAGTGGACCAGACCGTCGCGGCCCTGATGAGCCTCCTTGAGCCCGTGATCATCATCGTGCTGGGCGTTTCGGTGGGCTTCATCGTGATCGCCCTTTTCATGCCCCTGATCAAGCTTATGACCGAGATCGGTTCCCAATGACGATGGACTCGCAAATATTCCGTAAGCGCCCCATGCGCGGTGTTTTCCCCGTAGCTGCGACCCTTGTGGTCGCCCATCCGGAGGCGGGGTCGAGCCCCGCGGCTACAAGAGTTTGCGTGCACCGCGCGGGTTGTGACCGGTACGATCTTTCCGGAACATGGAACATGAAGGGGGCCTTTTTGCGAGTTCGTCAATGATCCGGTTTGGAACGGACAGGGGATCTCCGCCGGTCCAGGGCCGCCCGGGGGCGGCGTGACTGATGCGGAGCTGATCGCCCTCGTCCTGGCGGGCGGCCGTGAGCATTACGAGCCCCTCGTCCGGCGCTATTACGATCGTATCTGCGCTTTGGCAATGTGCACGCTCTTTTGCAGGGAGGACGCCGAGGAGGCGGCCCAGGAGACCTTCCTGGCCGCCTATCTGGCCCTCGGGACCCTGCGCGATGTGGACCGGTTCGGAGCCTGGCTGGCGGGGATCGTCCGGCGCAAGGCGATCTATGCCTTGCGTAAAAAGATCAAAAGCCGGCAGAAAGTTGAAGGACTTGCCGCGGTCAAGGCTACACTGATGGCGGAGGATACCACCCATGCGGACCCCTTTGAAGATCAGGTTGCCCGGGAACGGAACGCGGCGATCGGCGACGAACTGCGGAATATCGCGCCCAAGTACCGTGAGGTCATATACTTGCGATATTTCCGGGACTGTTCATACCAGGAGATCGGCGATATGCTCGGCATGACCCAAAGCGGGGTCGACACGCGCCTGCAGCGGGCGCGGGTCAAGCTTGAAAAAAGGCTGCGGGCACGGGGGATAACGATATGAACGCCGCAAACAACCGTTTTGACGCCGCCGTCACCGCCGCGCTGAACCGGGGCGGCCGCGGCGCCGGGGAGGGCCCCGCCGCGGTCATGCGCCTGGTGCGTGGTATGCCGGCGCCGTTCGTGCCTGCACGCGAAGCTTCGATCCTCTACCGGGTCTGCGCCACATTATATTACGCCGTCACCCTGGGCCTGCTGGCCGCGGCGGCCGTGATCGCCCTCCACAGCGGCGCCCTGTGGAACGCGTTCCCGTCGCCGGCCGACGCCCTGCCGGTCATCGGCGGCGCCCTGGCGGTGATCGCGGGGTGTTCGTTCATCCTGCTCCAGGGCCGCGAAATGAGCCTGTGGTTCACCGTGCTCCTGGCGCGGGGCCGGAGTTTCGCGCAGCCCGCCGCCGAGACCCTGGTCATGCTCGGCTTGGGGGTCGGTTTCTGCTCATGGGGCGGTATCTTGCTGGTCTCGGGCCTGTAATCAACGGAAAGGGGCACCATGAAAAAGCGCGGCTTCACCCTGATCGAGATGCTCGTGGTCATTTCCATCATCTCCATCCTGGCGGCCATCCTCATGCCGGCCATCGCCAGCGTGCGCCGGTCGGCCAGGCTCGCCAGCAGTTCGGCCCTGATCCGGACCATGTCCATCGCCCTGGAACACTACGGCAGCGACTTTTCCGGGTGCTATCCGCCCGATACCATCGATCATTTGAACAGGCCGGGCACGAGGCTCGACGGCGTCGCTATCGCGAATGGGGCGCAGGCGTTGTGCTATTACATCGAGACCCAGTTCATCTCCGACGATGGCCGCAAGTCGGGCGCCTATGAGAACTTCAAGGTCGCCAACAAGCAGAAGAAGAACGACACCGCCTACACCAGGACCGTCGCCAACCCGCCCGGCTCGCCGATCCCGCTGACCATGCACTACAACTTCATCATCGACGCGTTCGGCTCCCCCTGCCTCTACGATGAACGCAAATCGGAACGGGACATCGACGGCCTGAACCCCGAGAGCTTCGTGATCGCCGCCGGCGGCGCCTTTGACAAGAACAAGGCCGTGAAGGCGACCGACCTCGATCCGGGCACTTTTGCGGATTTCCTCCCCGCGCAGTTGACGAACATGGACACGATCAAGGCCACGACCTACAGGGACACGACCCCCGTCCCCAGCGCCACCAACGACGACATCTATAACAATTAACGGCAAAGGCACGGCAGTATGAAACCCCGCGGGTTCACCCTGATCGAGATCATGGTCGTGATGAGCATCATGATCATGCTCGCCGCCACCCTCGTCGCGGCCGGCATGTACGCCCACAAGGTGGTGATGATCAAGGTCACCGAGTCCATCATCGCCAACCTCTCCCTGGCCATCGGTGTCTATGCCACCGATTACAACGGTTCCTACCCGCTCTCGCACCAGACCGTCATGGAGACCGACGACTGCATCGTCGGCAGGGGCGCCGGCATCCAGGCGCTGGTGACCTACCTCTTCAAGAACCCGGCCCTGACCTCCGCCGTGCGCAAGGGCAAGTCCGACTCCTTTGCCCAGGCCAAGGATTTCCGCAAGGACCAGATCTCGTTCGGGGCCGGCGGCGTGGTGACCTACCTCATGGACGCCTGGGGCGTGCCGCTCTATTACTACCGCCCCGGGGCGCCTCTGCGCAACTCCGATTCCTTCGACCTTTTTTCGGCCGGTCCCAACCAGAAGACCTCCACCAGTGTGTTTAACCAGGCTAGGGCCGTGATCCATGACTACCGGTCGGCCATACCCCTCGTTTTCAAGTATACCCCGGCGCCGCCCAGCATGAAGCCGGCGACGGGGGCGACCGGCGATCCCGATGACATACCCGCCGTTATCATCGATCCGGCCCGGGACCAGAGGTTTGACGACACCGTCGACGATGTCGTCAACTGGACCCGGTCCTGGACCCGCAAATGATCCGGACGGCCACAAGGAGACAAAGGATGCGGCGCACACAGGGTTTTACACTGGTCGAACTCATGGTGGTGATCGGCATCATCGTGCTTATTTCGGGGATGTCCGTGCCCCTGATGACCTCGTTCTTCGACAACCAGAAACTGCCGCGGGCGGCCAAGCTCGTCGGCGCCTACATCCGCAACGCGCAGGTCTCGGCCGTGAACTACATGATGATGACCCAGATCGAGGTTGTCCCCGGCACCACCAACGCCTTGCGGCTGTGGGGGTTGACGGGGATCAGCAAACGCCCCACCGCCCCATCGCTGGACCAGTCGTGGGACCGCGTCGACGCGGGTTATGTCCTGGTGGCCGAGGCCAAGCGCCTGCCCAAGGAGGGCGGCCGGATCCGCTTCCTGCCCATGAACCGGTATTCCTATAAACCCCAGAACGCCGAAAGTTTCGGCGAGCTCTCCATCAACGCCTGGGAGTTCGCCGAATACCAGTACACGCACTACGAACTCAAAGAATTCGAACGCGGCGTCGGCAGCAAGGAGATCACCCCCGGCATCATGAACCTGTCGTTCGAGGGCGCCCCGCGGGCCTTGTCCGACTGCGTTACCATCGACACCCCCATGGGTATACAGATCGCCCTCGGCACCCAGCGGGACATGCCCCAGGGCGTGGCCTTCGACACGGTCAACTATGTGAGCTACATGGACGGCAACGGCGACGGCATGCCCGACGGCAACCCCCTGGGCACCTATTACTATCCGGCCGCGGCCACCAACAACAAGGTCATCCCCCTGGTGCTGGCCGCCAAGGGGCTGAGCATCCCCAACACCCGCCTGTACAAGGATGCCGCCACCCGCAGGCCCAACCCCATCAGCGCCTCCCTCTGCTTCGGCAAGGAGGGGACCCTGATGGACAATTTCAGCCTGAAGTATTACGCCCAGAACCCGGTGGGGCTGGGCGGTTCATATTTCTCCGCCACCGCGGGCGTCATGCTCGAGCCCGTGATCGCCGGGTTCGTGATCTTCGATGTCGCCGACGCGAGCCGGCACATGGTCATCGAGGTCACCGGGGTCGGCGCCGTGCGCCAGGCGTACGGCGCCTTCGCCCCGGTGGGCACGATCTGGGGCGGGAATTTCAACAACCAGAGCCTCACGGGCATATGACGGGCGGCGGCATGAACGCAAAAAGTTGCATGGTTCCCGGAAGGACCGGCTACCATACGGGTGCCAGGCATTCGATTGACAAGGGAGGACGGGCCATGAACCAGCGACCGGCACGCGGCTACACACTGGTCGAGATCCTGATCGGCGTGTTCATCATGGCGATCGGCATCGTATCCATCCTGGGGGCTTTCCCCCTCGGCATCCGCATCGTCGCCAAGATCAAGCGCACGACCATGCTGTGCAACTTCGCCGTCTCCAAGCTGGCCGAATACCAGGCCTACGCCAGTCCCGGCGACACCCTGTGCGCCGGCGAGAACACCAATCCGTACGCCATCATGCGGGCCGACAACCTGCACGCCACCCCCGGCATCGCCGGCGACTGCGCCCCGTATGACGAGAACGGCGTCAACGGCGTCCCCAACTCGGGCGACAACGGCGGCCTTGAGATCCGGGGCGCGGGCAAGAACCTGCACTGGAAGATGGCCGACTTCGAGCATTATGTCAAGAACCAGGGGACCCTGTACGACCTGTTCTACAAGGAGACCGATTACCGTGACGATGTTGGGCAGGGGATCACCAGCAGTGCGTACCGCATGGGGCTCACGCAGAACAACCAGCGGCACCAGGAGGCCTACGGGTTCACCCGCAAGTACATCATCGAGGTCTGGTGCGGGGGCACGAAGACCAAGACCGATCCCCGGGGCTTAAACGAGGCCCCCGCCATCCTCGACGCGTATTACGCCTTTTCCACCGCTATCTGGGACCCGCATATCGTCCATTCCACCGAATGGTCGCCGGTGATGGAGACCAACGCCTACCAATCCGTCGACAACGGGGGCCGGTGCGTGGGCAAGCACGACTATTTCTGGCCTTGGAACAACCGGCTCGAAGGCTGGGGGTTCCGCGAGTCCGGCGCCATTAATGATATGTACAACGACAAGGGCATGTCCACCTACCCCTCATGGCCCCTGGGCGGTGATGACCCGTGGCTGTGAAATTGCAGGGAGACCGCATATGAAAAGCACGCGTCAGAACGGGTCGGTGGTGGTGGTGAGCGTGGCCGTCCTGCTCCTGCTCTCGCTTTTGGCGGTCACCTATGTGACGATCATGGAGATCGAGGTCCGGTCGAATGAGGCCTACCAGTACGGCATGAAGGCCGACATGATCGTGAACTGGTTCATCGCCGATGCCTGCGCCCTTCTGCAGACCTCGGTGATGAATGTCGGCATTTACGAGGATTATAACGATAACGATCGGCCCGTGGGCGTGTGGCACGGGGTCGGCGATTACACCAGCGACGAATCGGTCTACCGGGGCGGCAGCCGGCACGCCAACCCGATGCGCTGGCAGAACCCGCCCCACAACTGGTTCATGCCCACCACCGTCGATTTCCGCCGGTACGACTATGACGCCAACGCCTCCTTCATGGACGCCTTGGACGGGGAACAGATCTTCTTCGGGTCCATCTCGCCCGAGGGTCGCATTTTCGGCGAACAGGACCAGTGGATGTATGTAGCCTACAACGAATTCGACCTCGACATCCTGAATGCCGATGGCGATTACGACAACCAGACCCACCGCCAGTGCCGGTGGCGCACCTACCGCAACCCCGACCCCGACCTGCTCGACACCTGGGACAACATCTACGCCCGCAGCGCTGGCCTGATGCAGTCGACCCAGGCCATGCTCTACCTGGGCGAATACCGGGGCGATTACACCGACCGCACGGACCGCAATTATGTGGCCGGCCATGTCCGGCGCATGGAAAAAAACGGCGACCAACTGACCCAGAACACCATACCCGTGGGGTACAACCTGGCCGCCTACCGCCCCGGCGACGGCGGCGGCGCCGACATCGCCTGGAACCGCACCGACCACCAGGACGACATCACCCATGTCGGCGTCAAGGATCGGGAGGACCGTTCGAAGCTGGATCCCTCACCGCGGGTGGAGGGGATCAACCGGACGACCAATGATCGGCGCGACATCGACGGCCAGCATCCCGGCACGGCCAATATCCTCGATGACGGGAACACGAACGCGGGCTCGTGGCCGGACATCACCTACTGGCGGGGCGGCGAGGGCATGATGAACATCAACGCCCTTATCCGGATGCTCCGCCACCTGGTGAACGAGCGGGCGGCCATCGCCATCGCCAAGCACCGGCCCTACCGCACCAAGGAGCAGATTCTTCAGGCGGTCGAACTGGAGGGCGCCACGCTCACCACCGCCGAATACGCCCGGCTCATGGCCAATGTGACCTGCCATTCGAACTACGACCCGGTCACCGGGTTCTGCGCCCTGAATGTCAACAAACTGCGTTCGCCGCAATCGGTCCTCTGCCAGCGGTACATGGGCCCCGACCCGCTCCTCATCGCGCCGCCGGGCAAGTTCTACGATCGGGATATCACCGAATACCTCCCCCGGCCGACCGTGGTCGCGCCCAGCTCCGAGTACCAGTACCATGGCACCTGGCATGCCGATGACCAGCTTTTCAGCATGGCCTACGCAGCCAATACGACCTGGGGCGACCAGGACCCCGATTCGGGCATCTATTGCCAGGCCAACGCCCCGGGCGTGCGCATCGCCGACCGCCTGCTGTGGGCGGCCTTCTCCTCCATCCCGTCGCTGGTGATCAACCACGACCCCTCCGACGACGGCATTGACAGTTACGGCCACACGGACAACTGGCAGAAAATGGCCGACTACGCGCATCGGGAATACGATTGGGCCCGCGATCGCGCGCCGACGATCAGTAGCGGCCGCATCCAGACACTGAAGGACTCCAAGATCCTCCAGATCGCCCTCGGCATTCTGCGCAACGATACTGGCGGCAAGATGGATTACTCCGGCGGCGGCAGCTCCGGCTTTAGCGGCGGCGGTGCGCGCATGATCTATGGCTACCTCCATCCCTCGCGCATGGTCAATACCCGCAACTGCGAGTCGGAGAGCGGGTGCGCCATCGGCATCGGCCGGGCCCTGCCCAATGTGACCGCCGGCAATCGCGGCTTGAGCGACATGCTGAACTTTACCGATCCCGGCGTCCAGCCCGGGTATTGGGGCTGGACGCCCGTCCATCCCGGCGGGGACGCGGCATTCGGCGAGTTCATCTCCCCAGCCAACCGGATGCGGCCGTTCGTCCGGATGTACTATGGGTTCTTCTGCGAAAGCATCGACCGGTTCGAGGAGATGATCGCCTGGATGGGGCCCTTCCATCCCGTGGCCAACCCCCACGGCCGGGGCGTGCTCACCGAACGGCAGACGAACGACATCCTGAACAACTTCATCGATTTCCGCGACAACATCCAGAACCCCAACAACCTGATGACCGACTGGAAGCTCCATTCCCAGGAGTTCGACCGGGGCAACTACGAGGCCTACCGCCAGACGGAGGCGACGAGGTCCAACGGGATCAACAAGGACGGCTATATCAATGACTCTGCGGGCGGCGACCAGCGGCTCAACACGGTCTGTTCCGCGACCAACTGGACCCAGCCCAGCCCGCTCAAGTATCCCGATGCCGGCCAGTGGAACACGAACGCGGGCGTCAAGGTCAAGGTGCCCTATGTCTACATCGGCCAGCCTTACTTCGACAAGAGGGTCTATCCCCCGCCCGCCGCAGGCGGCACTGGTTGGGGTTTGAACCGATACATCGCCAATGCCCTGTCCTGGGCCAACGACAAGGCGGAAGCGCGCAAGGGGGAGAGCGTCATTGAAATGGCTTGGAATGTGTGGGATGCCTCGGGCAATATTAAAAAAGTCGGTTACGGGGATAGCGGCATCAAAGCGCGGTGCGAGAACATTACGGACCAGCTCTTCCCCTGGGTGAACGAACTCCAGCACCAGGAGTTCAACATCATCGGCATCGGCGAAGACGAGGGCGTCATCGAGGGCTTCGGGGTGGGCCAATATGGCGACCTCTGCTGGGTGCGCAACTACAACTGGTCCAGCCTGAACTGGACCAAGGACTGGGTGGCCTTCAATTATCACAAAAACCTGCACAACCCTGCTGAGTTCGGCGGGTCCATCCCCGGTGTCCCGGCCGGGGCCACGGGGCTCTACGCCGAGGGTAAACGGGCCATCGCCGCCTGGGGCACCGCCTGGCAGTATTACGAGAGCCCGGGGCTCATTTTCGGCCCCGACC
Organism: Planctomycetota bacterium; assembly: GCA_043820325.1. Classification (GTDB taxonomy): domain Bacteria; phylum Planctomycetota; class JBDREB01; order JBDREB01; family JBDREB01; genus JBDREB01. Next base: position 17,586 of record JBDREB010000206.1, read on the forward strand.
GGATCCCCGATTGCTACCAGACCCTGAACCTGGGTCAGGAACTGGTCGATCTTTCCCGGTATGTGCCGCCCAGCGCCAACCCCGTCGGCGAACCCGAACGGTTCGAGACCTTGGTGGCGCATCGAACTTACAAACCCATCTTCACCGACCTCTTTGACTCGGACGGCGACGGGTCGCCTGATAACGGGGCTTCCCCGCCTGCGAATCTCGTCGTCGGCGACCTGGTCGATGCGAGGGTGCAGGGGTATGTCCCGTCGTTCAATGCGTTCATCCAAAATTGCACCGGCCGCGCCGGCGCGTCCGGCCAGTATTCTTACGGTCTGGCTTGGGACCACCAGGACCGCACATCCAACCTGGCCATGGATGCCGACTGCAAGGTCATGACCCACTTCGGCTACCGCGGCTTCGATTCGACCGTGAACACCGGCGGCCGGTCGGGCTACCGCCGGCAGGGGCGGTTCGATTACAAGATGGACTCGCTTTATTTCAAGTCCACCTACGCCGGGAGAAACGGTTCTTTCCAGACGAAGCTGTCTTCATGGTGCGGTTTTGGCCAGAACATCACCTTGTACAACAAACCCTACCTCTTCGATGTGCCCATGAAAAGCCCCGCCTCCTCCTCGGCGCCCTATACCAATGTCACCTTCGGGTACTCGTACAATTACGGCCGCAATATCTATGCCTACGATTTCGACGGCAGCGCCCTGGCCGTCAAGGAATTCATGACGGGTGCTGACGAGGACATGCCGAGTAATTCCGGATACCGCCTGACCGGATCGGCCGGCGCCCCGCGGTTTGTGCAGGCCAATTACGGACAGGCCGGCCTGGTCGCCGGAGCGGGCGGCCGCCTGATGATCGACGGTACATGGGACGGGTATGATCTCAAAAAGATCGCCGTGGAGATGGGCAAAGCCAATAATATGCTTGAGATCGTCCCCCGGTTCAACCCGGTGGAGCCTTTCTTCGATCCCATGTACCCCGAGGGCCGCCTTTTTTACCGGCGTTTGATGACCGCGGGTGACACCACGATCGTGCTTAATAAGAATTACCGGCAGGGGGCGGTGAAGAACAGCAATATCGCCGCTTTCCACGACAATTATTCGCCCAACGAGTACCGTTCCTGGAATGATAACAACCTGATCGAGACCGTGAGGCACTGCAATGTGGAATATGAGAACGATTCCATTGCTGAGGGTACTACAGCGCGCAACCCGTTCCTCACCGACAGTTGTCCGCGCATCACCGCCAACAATCCCGAGACCTATACCGATACCTGGCCCATGGCCGGCGGCGGTGTCAGCGACGGGCAGGGCGGGTCGGTCGGTCCCGACCACTGGAACCATGTCTACAATTCAAGATACAATGGCCCCTGGATCATCGACGAAACGGGCCTGGCCGCCGGCCAGCCGGCCCACCTTTCGGCCGATGCCCCGTGGACCGTTCCCATCTGCGTGCGTGACCGGTTCTTCGAGATCCGCGTCAAGGCCGAGATCATCTCGGCCGGGCTGGCCACCACCGTGGCCGATTGGCGCGGCGTGGAAGTCCTGGCCTCCAAGCAGGCCATGGCCGTATTCGACCGCGGCTGGCGCTGGAATTACTGGGACACCCGCATCGATGAGGGTTGCCCTTGGTATGACCCGTTCCAGATGGTGGGTTCGCGGCCGGGCGTGGATGCAGCCGGCGATACGACAAGCGGTGCCGGGATCGACGCGGCCAGCGGCATGATGATCTATGACAACGAGATGTGCACGGTCGATGACTGGACCAATACCGGTTATGATCGGACTTTCAACGCCGACCAGGTCAATGTGGGTTACATCGCGCCCGCCGAGTACAGCGGCGTGAACCGCCCCGGCGACGATGACGCCGCCCGGGCGCGGATCGTCTTCTTCAAGTGGCTCGGCGATGGGCAGTAACGGAAAGGGAACGCCCATGTATACCAAGAAGCGCGGATTCACCCTCATGGAACTCCTTGTGGCCGTGGGGCTCATGGCCGTCCTCTTCGCCTCGCTTTCCACGGTCTTCAAGCAGGCCACTGACCTTATCCGCCGCTCCGAGGCCGAGATCGGGGTCTACCAGACCTTCCGGCTGGTCTCGAAGATCATGAAAAAGGATTTCGAGTCGGTCATCAACTACGATGAGCCGGTCTTCTACAACCGTTACGACGAGTACGGGGACCGGACCAGGATCGACACCAAGGACGATTACCGGGGCAAACTCGACTACTGCGGGTACCTGCGCATCGAGGGCCACAATGTCCCCGACGGCGCCAACACCCGGGTGGTCGACAATATTTCGTTCCTGGCCTCCGATTCGAGCCGGCTCCAGATCCAGAACTACCTCGACACGCAGTCCGTGGGCGGGACGACGGTGAGCTATGTGAAAACGAATGTCGTGGGCAGTGACATGGTCGAGATCTCCTACCTGGTCGAGGACCGGGCCGGCCTGGTGGTCGGTGTGAGCGCCGGCGTTGACCCCGCCGTGAATCGCTGGCGGCTGGTGCGCCTGGTCCGCCAGGTGATGCCCAAGGAGTGCGTGAGCCTTGCCGAAAAAGGTTTGGGCTTTTTCGGGCTGGTCTACAAGGGGTACGAATCGATCGACAGGCTGAACGGCAAGGGGCCGCAGGGCCTGGCCGTTTTCAATGGCCGCGGTCTCGACCGGCGGGTGGCGCTCGATTTCACCTCCGTGGGCGGCATCCGCCGGGTCAGGGGCCTCGCCGAGGCGCCGGAAAAGTATGGCCGCCGCGACATTGTGGCCGAGGGTTGCGCCGAATTCGATGTCAAGTACTGGTATTACCGCAAAGACGCGCCCGACGAGAATTGGCAGGAACGGGCGTGGGCCGCCGGCATCGACGGCAACCCGCTCCCCGGCCGCGTGGATCCCTATGTGGCCGTGGGCCATTTCTTCAACGGCATGCCGCCCAACCCGGCCTGCATGAGGACCGACCTCAACGGAAGCGATGACGAGAATGAAAGCCAGTACGGCAGAGCCGCTTCGGCCGACAGGTTCGCCGGTTCGCACCCCAACTGGTGGTACCTGCCCCGGATGATGCAGGTCCGGCTGGTGCTGACCGACAATTACCACGAGATCGAACAGCCCTTCTGGACGCGCGTCTTCCTGCCTGCGAGCGACCCCTATCCGCGCGTGCCGTAAATCATCAAGCCGCCCCACAATAAAGCAGGGGGCAAAAGAGGGCGCCCTGGTGCCACCGTGGCGTTCTTTTCCGCTGTAGGGGCAGGTTTTAAACCTGCCCGCCTTGCACGGAACGCCGGGACACACAAAGACGGGCGGGTCTCAGACCCGCCCCAACCCATTAGACTGCGCTCAGGGTCCAGACCCATTCGACTGCGCTCAGGGTCCAGACAACTGCGGGGGCGGAAGAACCCTGATAGGTGGGCGCTGCCTTCCGCCCATATGCGCTTCCAGATGCTTGACTGCTGTATCCGGATCCGGTCCTGTCCTTGGTCATTCGGCGCCCGCCCTCCGAAGCGCCCCGGCGAAGGCTGTTCGCGGCCGTCCTGGTTTTGGGTCATTTCCCTCTTGTAGCCGCGACCCTTGTCATGGACCTTGAGCCTGCCGAAAGGCGGTCGCCTTCCTTGGTCATAGGGGCACGGCGGTTCATCCTCCGAAGCGCCCCGGCGAAGGAGGTTGCCTGTGCTGTAGGGGCGGTTCGTGAACCGCCCTGATCCTGCTTTCGCATCCAATTGGAGGGACGCGCTTTGCCGCGTCCGTCATGGTCCGGCCCGCATTCCCGGTCGCGACCCTCCTGTGCAAGGCTTGGGAGGGCAAGTTCCAAGCCGCCTTCCAAGGGAAAAGACTGGATCGCCCGGTCAAGTCGGGCAATGACAACGGGAAAAATATGGTCGCTGGTGATCATATTCTGTCATCCCCCGGTGAGCCAGTCCTCCGGCTTGACCGAGGGAACCAGTCTTCGGTATGAATGCCCGGGTTTTCCATGGAGCGCCGCACCCCGAACACTTCATTCGGCTGAATTGTTGCGGAATATGATATTTTCCCCGCCTCCAATGTGACCTTTGCGGCCCTTCGGTTTCATCCGGTCCTCCGCACGCCCGCGGCCGGGCGGTACAACCGGCGCGAAAATCACCTTGAATTTACCACCCGGGACGGGTATAATCTCTTCTTTCCTTAACGCGGCCGGCGGCCGCAACCAAAGAGCGGTATACGGTTGCGATAGGCGAAATGGTCTATGGTATACGGTGTACGGTTTTGATCCGGACCGAAAGCCGCCAGCCGTATAGCGTTACGCCTTTCGTTTCCGTAAGCCGATGGCCGGTGTATCCGCAAAAGTGTAGTCGATGTTTCAGGAGAAAAACTTATGCAGAGGAGATACCCCGTGAGATCGTGCATGGTGATCGTGGCGGCGCTGGTCACGGCCCTGGCCGGGTGCGGCGACAATGCGCTGCGCGAGTCCCGCGCGGCACTGGAGAAGCTCAAGGCCGAGTACCAGGCCCGGGCCGCGAAGGAGGTCGATATGTTTGAGCCCTGGCCGATCGACATGGTCGCGCGGGTGAAGGCGCAGACCCGCGACGAGGATGCGATCGGGCAGGCGGGTGGTGAGCCGTATGTCCAGGGCATGACCGGGCATCACAAATACGCGTTCCGGAACGAAAATTACAGCAAGCGGCCGTATACCGTTGAGATCGAGGATGCCTACACCTACATGATCTACCGGCCGGTGGAGCGCGATACCTATCTCAAGGTCAAGCGCAAGAACGGCGGTGTCTACGATCCGCGGCAGGGGGCCTTTGACCGGCCCATGGCCGCCAAGGTCACGGAATACATCTTCGCGTATGACGAGGTCACCCGGTCGTGGAAGGAACAATCTTCCAAGGTGACCTATTCCCTTGAAGCCGCCGGAACGAAGTGAGCGGCACGGCCCGCTTAGTGCCCGTAAATAAATAACCTATCCATTTCGCGTGCGGTGCAGAGTGATGGTTTGACAAACAGGTCAGGCACTGCCGCATCATTAAAGAGGTATAGCTGCCATGGTTGGCCCCCGCCACCAAACCCCGCACGC
>JBDREB010000207.1:0-2746 GCA_043820325.1 Planctomycetota bacterium
ATAGAAAGCGCTCTCCCCGGCAGGGACTTCCACCCTGCTGTCTGTGTGCGCTCCGAGGCGCACGGTTGGGCACGGCATGCCGTGCCCCTACCAAACAAGATCCGGCATGAACCAGCGTTCCGGAATCGGGTCGTTATGATGGAGATCTGACCCCTTTATTGTGGGGCGGTGTACTTAGTAGACCGCCTTCACGCCGCAGAACAGGCTGAACTGGCGGAAGGAATAGGTCTCCTCGCTGCTGGTGCGCGAGGCGTTGCGGAAGCCGAAGGTGACCCCGGCGTTCTGGCGGAAGAGGTAGACCCCCTCGAAACCGAGCTCGAAGGTCCGGTCACTGCGCGTATCGAACCCGGCCGATTGGAATTTCAGGCCAAAGGTGCTCGAGAACTGCTGCGAGAGTTCGTTCTTGGAGGCGAAATGGACCGATGTGACCTGGCCGAAATTAACGCCCGCGACCGTGGAAGGCACCACTTCGCGGTCGATCCCGACGGTCAGCTCCCCCTTCCCGGAGTAACTGGCATGGACGGCCTTGAAGCCGAAAAGGAGGCCGCTGAAACCGTCCCCCTCCGCATGGGTCTCGCTGTAGATGTTGGCCCGGAACTCCACCTTGGTCTTGGGCGTGATCTCCTTGCCCACGCCGCCGGTGAGCGTGGTGTACCGGCCGTCGCTCATGAGGTTGTCGGCGTAATTCAGGCTGCCGAACCCGAGCCCGCCGATCCAGTAGAGGGAGTTGACCCGGTAACGGATCTCCCCTTCCAGGCCACTCCGGCCGTAATTGAACTGGCTGTAGGCACCGGGGGAATAGGAGCCGCGCTCGAGGACGAAATTGACGCCCGTGTCCAGGTGCAGGCCGGCGAACCCGCCGCCGAGCTTGATCTCGTTGATCGCCGTGCGGAGCAGGCCGCCGTCGGGCGCATAGTTCAGGCGCATCTCGTAATTCATGCCGAATATGGCATAGCCGCCCGAACGCACGGGGCGGGCCTCGATGCGCATGATGGTCTGGGTGATGTTGGCCTCGTCATACTTGGAATGGAAGCTCGAATCCAGGTCCAGCTCGGCCAAAAACAGGGTATTGCCGAGCTGTTCATATTCAAAGCCCAGCTTGGGATTGATGTGCCACGCGGTATCGCTGACAGCGCCCGTCTCGTCGTAGAACACATTGTTGTTGGTTTCAAATTTCAGCGCGGCCGAGGCGTCGATATTCCACGGCCCATAGGCATGTTCGCGCCCCGCGGCGGACAGGGCCGCCATGAGGGTGAGGGCGATCAGGCCGAGCCGTGCGATCTTCATGTCAGGCGCTTAACCAGAAGAATGATGATCACGGCCAGAAGCGCGGCCGACAGACCGCCCAGGATGCAGACCAGCCGGAAAAAACGCCGCCCCTGGTCCTTGAGCTGGCGGTTCTGGCGCTCCAGCCGCGCGACTCTGAGCTTGCCCATGTTGAACGCGTTAAAGAGCGTGGTCCGGCCGCCGGGCACCGCCCCCTCAAGGCTGTCGGCCTCGCAGTAGGTCTTCAGGTACTCCAGCTGCTCGAAGAGTTCCTCGCAGGAATACCGGTCCTCCGCTTTCTTGTCCATCATCTTGGCGATCAGGCTCACCACTTCCTCGGGCAGGTCGGCCAGGTATTTGCGCAGGTCGGGAAGCTTGGCGTCCACATGCTTGGACATGACCTCCGAACCCGATCCGGTGAAGACCGTGTTGCCCGAAAGCATGTGGAACATGGTGGCGCCCAGGGAATAGATGTCGCTGCGGATGCCCAGGCTGGCGCTGCCCATGGCCTGCTCGGGGGAGATGTAGTCGGGTGTGCCGAGGGTCATGCCCGCCTGGGCGATCTTGGACTCCTCAGCCGCGTAGAGGAACCCGAAATCGCCCACCTTGGCCACACCGGCGCCGGTGATCATAATGTTGGCCGGCTTGATGTCGCGGTGGACCAGGTTGTACTGGGAGATGTAGAAGAGGGCCCGGTTGACCTGGAGGGCGATGTCGATCGTCAGTTTCAGGTCGACGCGCCCGTCGAAGTCGATCAGGTTCTGCACCGTCTGGCCGTCCACGAATTCCATCGAGAAATAGTACCGGTCGTTGAACCGCCCGACATCGAAGACCTGGATCAGGTTCTGGTGGCTCAACTTGCCGGCCGCGCGGGCCTCGATCAGGAACCGCCGTTTGAACTCCTCGTCATTGAGCCACTGTTTATGGAGGATCTTGAGGGCGACCACCCGCTTCATGGAGATCTGGCGGGCCTTGAAGACCGTGCCGATCGCCCCGTCCCCCAGTTTGCCGACGATCTGGTAGCCCGGGATGTAGATGGAGTCGTAGACGACCTTTTCATCCTTGATCTGGTCGCGACGCAACCGCTCGAGGGCGCGCATGATGGTGATCGTTTCCGTTTCGGTCAGCAATCCCAGCCCGATCGCCGCGGTGGCGAATTCCTGGGGTTCGTAGACATCGCGACCGGCGGCGCTCAACTGGTCCCTGATCCGCTTGATCTGCACTTCCTGCAGAATGCGGTTCTTCAGGGCGATGTCTTCAAAAGTCAGTTCGATCTTTTCGTTGGTCATACGATGTACCGTCCGCGGCAGCGACCATCCTTAACCAAGTGTGCAAAACAAATGTTACTATTCAGGTACTCGAATGGAAAAATGTGGTTGGTTGGGGTGGGGGCCACGGATAATGGCGGTTGCCCATTTTTATATTTTCATGCCGTTTTTTTGTTGACAATATCCGATAGCCGGATATAATAATCGTATTG
>JBDREB010000208.1:0-2944 GCA_043820325.1 Planctomycetota bacterium
AGGGACATGATCTTCCGTCCGCATCCGGCGTTGCTCGTCGACGCCGGATCTTTCCATTGATACGGCTCCTCCTCGCGCCTTGGCTGCGGACGGAATCTCTATGTCGAAATGGATACTTTATTCATTTACGGGCACTTACGCCATGAACAGGTTGGGCGAGCTGAAGCCCGGGTCGGTGGTGAGGTTGACGCCCAGGCGCCTGAGGCCCGCTTCGTCGCCGGGGGTGGGCATGTGGGTCATGTGCATTTCGCACCCGTGGAGATCGGGCAGTTTTTCCATGGCTTCCAGCGCGGTGGGATTGCTGGTGGCGCTGATGGAAAGCGCGATAAGCGTCTCGTCCAGGTCCATGCTCACGTTCTTCATGGCGAGCATGTCCTTCTTGAGCCGCGTGACCGAGGCGATGATCGTGGGCGGCAGGAGATGGATGTGATTGGGCAGGCCGGCGAGTTTCTTGACCGCGTTCAGCACCAGGATCGAGGAGGCGTGCATGAGCGCCGAGTTGCGGCCCGTGACCACGGACCCGTCCTTGAGCTCGATGGCCGCGCCGCAGAAAATGCCCTCGTTGCCCCGGCCTTTCTTTTCCGCCTCCGCCGCGGCGGCCCGCGCGGGAAGGACCGTGGGCCGGTCCTCCGATTTCAGGCCGACCTCCTTCATGATGAGCTCGGCGCGCTGGACCGTATCCCCGCTCACCAGGCCCAGGGCGAACTCACACCGGTGGCGCAGGAAGCGGCGGATGATCTCCTGCTTGGCCGCCGCCCGCACGGCCGCATCGTCGACAATGCCGAACCCGGCGCGGTTGACGCCCATGTCGGTGGGCGACTTGTAGATGGCCGCACCCTTGGCGATGCGTTCCAGGATGCGCCGGACCAGGGGGAAGGCCTCCACATCGCGGTTGTAATTGATCGAGGTGGCGCCGTAGGCCTCGAGGTGGAAGGGGTCGATCTCGTTGTAATCCTTGAGATCGGCCGTGGCCGACTCGTAGGCGATGTTCACTGGGTGCTTGAGCGGCAGGCTCCAGATGGGGAAGGTCTCGAACTTGGCGTACCCGGCGTTGACGCCGCGCTTGTGCTCGTGGTAGAGCTGGGAGAGACAGGTCGCCAGCTTGCCGCTGCCCGGGCCGGGGCCGGTGACCACCACCAGGGGCTTTTCGGTGGCGATGTAGGGATTGGCACCGTAGCCTTCGTCGCTGACGATGAGGTCCACATCCGTGGGGTACCCGCGCGTGGCGGCATGGGTGTAGACCTTCACCCCGCGGCGCTCCAGCTTGTCGCGGAAGAGCATGGCCGCGGGCTGGTTGTTGAATCGGGTGATCACCACCGCGCGCACGGTCACGCCGCGGTCGCGCAGGTCGTCGATGAGCTTCTGGGCATCGACATCGTAGGTGATGCCGAAGTCGGCGCGGATCTTGCGGCGCTCGATGTCACCGGCGTAGATGCAGAGGATGATCTCGGCCTGGTCCTTGAGCCGCCGCAGGAGGCGCATCTTGACATTGGGATCGAACCCGGGCAGGACGCGCGCGGCGTGGTAGTCGAAGATGATCTTGCCGCCGAATTCGAGGTAGAGCTTGTTGCCGAAGCGCTTCACCCGTTCGATGATCGCTTCAGACTGTTCACGGAGGTACTTCTCATTGTCAAAACCGATCGAGGTGCCCATGCCGGTTCTCCAAATGTTCCGCCTTGACGAAACGGCGGATGCAGCCGCCATGGGATGACCATTATATTCATACCCGGTCGAATGCAAGAATGTTCTGGAAAATGATTGCGCGGGGGAGATAACGCAAAGATATCCCTAGTGTAAGGAGGAAGAGGAAGACTCACCGCCCCGAGCCGGCTGTGCCGCCCGGGGTAAACTCCGGCGCAAAGGACGCAAAGGGTATGGATGGGAATGCATGCGGGAGCGGGGCCGGTCAACTATGAGTCTATCCGTTGCTTCCATTGAGCGATGATAATTGGTAACTTCAGCCGAATGAAACCAACCGGTTCATTCCGGACTGGATCCCCCGATTCCCCCGGTCAAGCCGGAGGACAGGCTTGTCGGGCAATGACAAGGGGGGAGAACCTAATGGCCGATATCAATCATTTTCTGTCATCCCCCGGTGAGCCAGTCCTCCGGCTTGACCGGGGGAACCGGGGGATCCAGTCTTGGGCGTGAATTCCTGCGCTTTCCATTGCGAACCGCACCCCAGCCATTTCATTCGGCTAAAGTGTTGCGATAATTGAACATTGAGAGCGTTTGCCCCGGTTCCTGCCGACCGGCAATTCCTTGACAAACAGCCGGGCGGGGGTAGAATGGCGGCATCAATATGCAGAAAGGGCACCTGAATGGCACTGGTCATGGTGATCTATCATTCGCAGGAATACGGCAACACGCGCCGGATGGCCGAGGCGGTCGCCAAGGGCGCGGCCGCCGCGGGGGCCGGGGTGACGCTTGTGAATACGCATGAAAAACGCGTCGATATCGAGACCTACCGCCAGGCCGGCGCCGTGGCCGTGGGTTCGCCCGATTACTATTCCTACATCGCCGGCGGGCTCAAGATGTTCTTCGACGACTGGTATATCGCCAAGGGGAAGGATGACGCGGGCCTCGAGGAAAAGCCCGTGGGCGCCTTCTTTTCACACGGCGGGGGCGGCAAGGTCCGCAAACCGCTCGAGACCCTGGCACGGATGCTGGGCACGCCCGTGGGGGAGACGGTTGAGTCGTCCGGTGCGCCGGACAACAAAGTGCTGGCTGTGTGCGAGGCGCTGGGAAAGGCACTGGCCGGGGCGGCGCGGTGAACGAAGACAAGACTTCATTGCAAATTTAACATTGACGGACTCGCAAAAAGTCCACAATCCTACTGTGTGCGCGCTTTTCCCCGTAGCTGCGACCCTTGCGGTCGCCCATCCGGAGGCGGGGTCAAGCCCCGCAGCTACAAGGACTTGCGAGGAAGCATGGTTACCACCGG
>JBDREB010000209.1:0-2043 GCA_043820325.1 Planctomycetota bacterium
CCGTAGCGGCCCAAACGCGCCGGGTGTGCTCGTTGAGGCACGAAGCCAAAACCTGATATTTCCGTCGAATTACAACTTCTGTCGTCATCTCGGTATTATACGCACTACAGCCCAAGTTGCAACAGTTATTTAGGCGCGGGCACTTACTCCAAGGATGAGGCGTTCTTCAAACCGTGGGAGCAGAAGACCGGCAAGTCGTATGTGGAGCTTCTACAGACCGTGTTCGACGCGGTCAAGCTCCATGCGGCCCAGGCCGGGTGGCTCCCCTTCACCTATAACCTGTGCGACGAACCACGCAACCCGGACAACGCCAAGCAGATCGTGGAACAGGTGAAGGCGATCCAGAAGGCCGCCACCTGGCTCAGGACCACCGGCCAGTACAGCGTCAGCTACAAGGACGGCGCCGATCCGAAGAACTACCACCAGTGGGTCTTCGAGGCCCTCCGGACCTCAGGCTTGAACCTCCACGACGAGTCGGTCATGGCCAAGGCCCGCGAACTCAACCGCGAGATCTACATCTACAACCAGGGCCTTTCGCGCTACTCCTTCGGCGCCTACCAGTGGAGTGAATACCGCAAAGGCGTGCGCGGCCGCTACCAGTGGCACCTGCACGCCCAGCACGGGTACCAATTCTTCGACCTCGACGGCCGGGAGCCGGACACGGGTGTGATCTACTACGGCGCCGACGGCCCCATCCCCACCCTGGCGCTCGAACGCTGCCGCGAGGGCGCCGACGACTTCTATTACTGCCGGACCCTCTTCAACCTCGCCTCCAAGGGCAAGGATGCATCGTGCCGGGAAGCCCTGGCCTGGCTGGACGGCATCACCGCGCGCATCAGGATCAACCAGAGCGAACAGCCCGCCTGGCTCGACAGCACCGGCCTGCGCGCCGGGTGCGCCATGTGGATCCTGCGCCTGAACGGACAGAAGGTCCCCGCGGCCCTGGAGGCCCTCGCGAAGACCGCCGCACAATAGGCGCACGCCGCTATGGTCCGAGCAGTTCCAGCTTTTCCGGATGCTCGCTGACCTTCCCGTTCTTCTCCCGCTTCAGCCGGTAGACCGCGGCGTCGGCGCTTTCCGCGATCAGATGCGCCAGTTTACCGTCGATGTAATGGAGGGCCGCCCGGTCGGTCACACCGTAGCCGCCGGCCAACTGACCGGTGCGGACCATGTCCATGTATGCCGTCCGCCATCGCCCGCGGGGATGCCCGTAGTGCGGGCCGAAACTCCCCTTCACCATGCCGAGGCCGTTCAGAAGCGGGTCGAATGCATCGGTGATGGAATCGGTGCATCCCTGCTTGAACCAGCAGATCGCCCCGGCCGAAGCCCCGCCGACGACCACTCCCTTCTGCCAGGCATTGACCAGGATCCGGTCGAGCCCCCACTCCCGCCAGAGCGCCAGCATATTCTTCGTATGACCGCCCGAAACATAGACTGCATCGAAGTCCATGACGAAACTTTCCAGGTCCGTTGTCGGCAGATGGTACAGTTGAAGGTAATTCGGGTGGGCGCCCATGCCGTTCATGGCATGGATGAAGGTATGGATGCTCTCGGGGCTGTCGGCGGCCGCGGTCGGGATGAAACAGATCTTGGGGAACTTCTTTCTCGTCAGGGCCAGGAAATAGCGCATGATCGGGCTCGGTCCGCCGTTGGGCCCGCAGTAACCGCCGCCGCCGATCGCAAGGATGTGGGTGTGCATGTCGTGCACATCCTGTCATTCCGGTGTCTGGTACGGCCCCGTCAGGGTGCGGGCGGCGCCCCGGCTCACTCTACTTTCCCCGGACAGGAACTTGGATCGGCTGTTTTCCATCTTCCATCCCCTTCCATCCTCCCTGGCCCCCTGCCGGACGGTATTGGTCGTTCTCCCTGACGCGGGGCCCCCATTGTAGCTCCATGGGCGGGAGGGTAAATGGGGCCGATATGAGGGCGGACGCCCCGTTCAATTGCGGATTGCAGAATGCGGATTGCGGAATGGCGACAGGACCCGGGATGGTTAATCCAATTGCGAATTGCTGATTGCGGATTACGGAGTTACGCGCTCTG
>JBDREB010000210.1:0-3197 GCA_043820325.1 Planctomycetota bacterium
CCTTCCGGGCGTGCGGGGTTTGGTGGCGGGGGCCAACCATGGCAGCTATACCTTTAATGATGCGGCAGTGCCTGACCTGTTTGTCAAACCATCACTCTGCACCGCACGCGAAATGGATAGGTTATTTATTTACGGGCACTAAGCAAGCGGAAACCACTTTTCATTGTCTTGGGCCAGCATGGCAAGAATTCGAGGGATTACCGGGGTAACGCCCCACATGGTTAATAGCGCATCAGCTGGTGGAGCGTTCATGGCATTCCTCCATGCAATCAGTGTTTAATAGCCGATTTGAAGCATATTATTATACAGAAACAGGGTGGGAGGTCAAGCAGAACATAGCAGGAAGCCGGATCTTGACTTATGCCTTGCAACCCATCCGGTCAAGCCGGAGGGCAGGCTCTGTAACCTGCGACCTGAAACTCCGGTTCCCATTGACCTGCGACTCTTGTGTGCCTACGCCTGCTCCCCCGGGTCCAGACGCTTGATGTAGACCACCTTGTCGTCGCCCGCGGCGTAGAAGTCGGCGATGCGCGCCTCTTCCACATAATCACAGCGCAGGTAGAAGGCGCGCGTCACCTTATAGGCCTCGCGGCCGCCCGTCTCCACCACGCTGATGCGGCCGCCCCGGCGCATGATCTCCGCCTCGGCCCGGTGCATGAGCGCCCGGCCCACGCCCTTGCCGTGGATGCGGGGATCGACCGCCAGCCAGTAGACATCATAGGTGTTCCGGGTGCACGGCGTGGGGCCGATGCAGACCCAGCCCGCCACCTGCGGGCCGACCAGGGCGGTGTAGGACTGGTAGTGGCCGGACGCCCCCTTGGCCACCGCCTCGGTGATGATCTCGCGCGCCACATCCACCTCGTAGCTGTGAAAGACGCCCGTGGCGTCCACGAGACTGATCACCGGTTCGATATCGGCCTTTTCCGACCACCGGATCTCTGTTTTCCCCGCCTTGGTCTCGACCGTTGATGCGGCCGTGGCGGCCGCCAGCCGCTCCTCGGGCGCCCGCACCCGCTTGAGGCGCGCCCCTGCGTTCTTGACCATCTGCGCCACAAAAGCCTCGAACGGGACCCCGCCCGCGTGGAGCGCGGCGGCGAACCCCGCTTCAGGCGACACATCGGGGTTGGGGTTCACTTCGAGCGCGAACGGCCGGCCGGTCGCGTCCACGCGCAGGTCGACCCGCGCGTAATCGCGGCAGCCCAGCGCCTCCCAGGCGCGCCGCGCGGCCGCACGCACCGCCTCGGCCGCCGGTTCGTCGAGACCGACCGGGATCCGGAGCGGGGTGTTCCGGTAAGTCACCGAATCAACCACCCACTTGGAATTGTAATCCAGGATATGGGGCGTCCCCGCGGGCAGGCCGGAGAAATCGATCTCCGCCAGGGGCATGAGTTCCACGCTCCCCTTGCGTTCGATCAGGGTGACATTGATCTCGCGCCCCGCGATGTAAGCCTCCACGAGCGCCGGCTGGCCGGTGGCCGCGTGGACGCGGGCCGCCTGGATCGCGACGCGGGCGTGGTCGCCGACCGGCACCAGCGCATCGGCGTCGATCCCTTCGCTCGCGTCCGAGCGCAGGGGCTTGACGATCCACGCCCGGCCCGCGAAACGCGCCGGGTCGACCGCCGTGCCGGCGGGGATCACGACACCCTCGGGCACGGTCACGCCGAAGGCGGCCAGGAGGTGCTTGGTCTGCCACTTATCGAGCGCCGCCACCTGGCAGACCGCGCCATTGCCGGTACAGCCGCGGCCCATGGCCTCGCACACGGCCGGAACAAGACAGGCGTCGAACAACTCCCCTTCCAGCGCCTCGACCAGGTTGAAAACGATCTCCTCCGCTCCGCCGTTCAGGGCCACGGGGATGTCATCGAGCCGCCGCACGCCGACCGTGCGCACCGCCGCCCCGCCATGTTTGAGCGCCGCCTCGATCGCGGCCACCTCGACCAGGACGCCCGCGTCGGCCACCTGCCAGGCCGGGTTGCCGGCCCCCGCGGGCCGCGGGCGGTTGAAGAGAATGAGCACGGCCGGCAATGTCATATACGGTCCCTTTCGATCCGGGTGCGGGCGCTGGCGACGATGGCGCCGATGAGGGCGTTATAGGGCATGCCGGCCTGCGTGGCGATCGTCGGCAGGTCGGAGTGGGTGGGATGCAGTCCCGGGATGGGATTCACTTCGATGAACGCCGGTTGGCCGGCGCGGTCGAGCCGGATGTCCACGCGGCCCGTGTCGCGGCATTCGAGCGCCCGGTACGCCTGCAGGGCGAGGGCTGCGACCGCGTCGCGGAGCGCGCCGGCCGCGAGGGGCGGGCAATCCACGAAGGTCTCGCTCTGCTCTTTAACATCGAAATTATAATCCGGCGCGGGCGCGTCCGGCTTGACGATCACCTCCATGGTGCCGAGGACGCGCGCCTCGGCCCCCGTGCCCAGAATGCCGGTGGTAAACTCACGGCCGGGCAGGTATTCCTCCACCAGCACCGGTTGGCGGTACCGCTCCAGGAGCCGGCCGCACACGCGCCGCAAACCGGCTTGGTCGACCACACGGGCGTCGGCGCCGATCCCCTTGCCCGTCCCCTCGGCCACCGGTTTGGCAAAAAGCGGATAGGCCAGATCGATCGCATCGACATCGGCCGCCGTGCGGACCACGGCGAAGCGAGGCGTATGCACGCCGGCCGCGGCGGCCAGCCGCTTGGCCACGGCCTTGTCCAGGGTCACGGCGCAGACCAGCGGATCGGAGAACGCGTACGGCTGGCCGAAAAGTTCGCACAGGGCCGGCACCTGGGCCTCGCGGCTGCGGCCCCGCAGACCCTCGGCGATGGAAAAGACCAGGTCGAACCGCCCGCCCGCGGCCAGTTGCGCGGCCAGGGCGCGGCCGTGGCCGACCCGCTCGACCGCATGCCCGTTCGCCCGCAAAGCCCCCTCGATCGCGGCGACGGTGGCCTCCGAGTCGAACTCGGCCACATCCTCGGCGCTGTACCCCTCGGCGAGATAGGCGGTGCGGAGGTCATAGACAAGACCGATGCGCATGTTAATTCCATCCGGAAAGACAGGGGGCATTCATTGTAAATTTGTTACTATTCAGGTGCCTGAATGGAAAATGTGGTTGGTTGGGGTGGGGGCCATGGATAATGGCGGTTGCCCATTTTTATATTTTCATGCCGTTTTTTTGTTGACAATACCCGATAGCCGGATATAATTATCGTATTG
>JBDREB010000211.1:0-7295 GCA_043820325.1 Planctomycetota bacterium
GGAAAGATCCGGCGTCGACGAGCAACGCCGGATGCGGACGGAAGATCATGTCCCTTCCGGGCGTGCGGGGTTTGGTGGCGGGGGCCAACCATGGCAGCTATACCTCTTTAATGATGCGGCAGTGCCTGACCTGTTTGTTAAGCCATCACTCTGCACCGCACGCGAAATGGATAGGTTGTTTATTTACGGGCACTAAGGAGCTCAATGACCAGAATGTGAAGGTCGCCAATGTCTTTATCGGCCCGGCCTGCGACAAGAAGAACAGCCTCATGCGCCATGAACGCCTGACCGTATCGGGCGGCAGCGGCGCGGCATTTGACACCATCGCCAACCTGGGGTATATCACCTCCGTATTCCACGCCTATGCCTACACGGGCGATGTCAAGCACAAGCAGTGGGTGCTGGAATATGTGGACTCGTGGAACGAACTGGCCGAGAAGAACAAGGGCATCTTTCCGTTCGTGGTGAGCTCAACGGACCGGTCCATCCCCGCGGAGTGGTACAAGGAGGTGGAGGGCGGGTTCGCCTACGACAACTGGGGCACGGTGACCACCATCCGCGGCATGCAGGGGTGGGCCAATGCCCTCGGCATCCTGTGCAAGGGGGACCCCAAATATTTCCGCGGGATCAACAGTTTCATCGATTCCATGTGCTCGTGGAGCCCCAAGTTCGTGCCCGCCAGCCACTATCGCGCCAAGGGCTGGGCGCGCGACCAGGAGCCGTGGTGGGTGCCGTTTTTGGTGGACCGGCCCTATGCCGCCACATTCACCGACGATGCGGCTGAACGCATCAAAAAGTACTACCGCGATTCCACCGGTACGGAACGCGGTGTCCTGCAGTGGGCCATGTTCACCTATTTCGGCGAGGGCGGGCCCGGGCTGGCCGAGGCGCCGTTCATACGCAAGCGGCAGGTCGCGGACGAGCAGTACGCGAAGGTGCAGGCCATCACCAGCCTGCCCCAGATCGGTGACGATATGACCGCGTTCACCTCCATGCACCTCACGGGGATGGGCTATGCCGACGGCGCGTTGTTCGGGCTCTACGACAACGGCCGGTGCGGCGGGGTCACCAACGCCTCGGTGCGGTTCTTCAAGGAGGACCGCACATAGGGCCTGCCCGACGGCGCGGCTTCACTGGTGCGCCATGTGGGCAAGGCGGCGCTCGAGCTCTGGCTCTGCAATTCCACAGACAAGGAACAGCCCATGTTCCTCACGGCCGGCTATTACGGCCAGCACCGGTTCGAGAGTATGGAGACCTCGTGCGGGCTTAATATCGGCATCGAGAACCGGAAGTTCAAGATCGTGCTGAAACCCAAGAGCCTGGTCCAGATCAAGTTCAAGCTGACCCGGAATGCGTATAAGCCGGTCTCGAACCCGCTCGAGAAATGAGATCTGCCACAGAGGCCACAGAGGGGTTATAGTGAAGAGAATGAAGATGCCACAAAGGACACAAAGAACACAAAGGAAATCAGGTGGAGGTTGGCGGAGAACTGCAAAGTCCTCTCCGACTTTCCGACCATTCTTAAGGTTTTAAAGATGAAAGCCATCTTCCTGACCGCCTTGAACACGCTTGAATTGCGCGACATCCCCGCGCCGACCCCTGGGCCGGGGGAGGTGCTGGTGCATGTGGGGGCCGTGGGCATCTGCGGCAGTGATGTGCATTACTACCGCCACGGCAAGATCGGGATCGAAAAAGCCGTCTACCCACAGGCCCTCGGGCACGAGCCGTCGGGCACGATCGAGGCCGTGGGCACGGGCGTGGACGCGGCCCGCGTGGACGAGCGCGTGGCCATCGAGCCCGGCATCGGCTGCGGTGAGTGCGAGTTCTGCCGGTCGGCCCGCGAGAACCTGTGCCCCAAGGTGATCTTCCTCGGTTCGCCGGGCAGGCAGGGGGCCTACCGCGAGTTCGTGGTGATGCCCGGCAAGAACTGCGTGCCCGTGCCGAAGACCATGACCATGGCCGCGGCCGCGATGCTGGAGCCGTTCGCCGTGGGCGTGGAAGCGGCCTCGATCGCCAACATCCGCCCGGGGTTCACGGCCTGCGTACTGGGGTGCGGTTCCATCGGCCTGTCGACCATGGCCGCGGCGGCCGCTTCGGGAGTGACGGAGATATTCGGCGTCGACCCGCTTGAGTTCCGGCGTACGGCGGCCCAGAAGCATTTCGGCGCGGGGGAAGTATTCGGCGGACCGAATGACAAGGTGGCCGCGTGGCTTATGGACGAGACCAATGGCCGCGGCGTGGATGTCGTGTTCGAGGCCTCGGGCGACCATGCCGCCTTCACCATCATGCCCGACCTGGCGGTGCGCGGCGGCATGGCGGTGATCATCGGCATACCCACGGCCGACTCGTATTCGTTCAGCCCCCACATCGCCCGGCGCAAGGGGCTCACCATCACCAACTGCCGCCGTTCCAACCGCAAGCTTGAGACTGCCATCAAACTGGCCGAGACCGGCCGCGTGGACCTGGATAAACTTGTCACCCACCGGTTCAGCCTTGAGGATACCGCCAAGGGGTTCGACCTCGTTGACGGGTACCGCGACGGCGTGATCAAGGCGATCGTGGCCATGGAAGAACAAGACTCACCGCGAAGCCGCAAGGTGGGCAAGGGTTAAGACCATGAATATGACTCACCGCAAAGACGCAAAGGTCGCAAAGGGTTAAGACAAGAATGAGATTTGCCACAAAGGGCACAAAGTACACAAAGGAAGATCGACTGATGGTACGGAATGGAAGTTGTCGTGTTCAGGCTTTCCGACCTGCCGACTTTCCGACCCTTGTCATCAATCGAGGAGGACCGGGTATGCTTCCGACCGTTGATTTCTGCGGATTGAAACTGACGCGGCTTCTGATCGGCGCCAACCCGTTCGGCGGGTACAGCCACCAGAACCCGGAGCGGGACAAGGCCATGCGCGAATATTACACCGGCGAGCGGATCAAGGCGACCTGGGACCGGGCGCTCAAGGCCGGCATCAACACAATGGTCACCAACAACGAGACGCCCCATGTGGTCGAGGCGGTGACCGGGTACCTCAAGGCCGGCGGCCGGCTCCAGTGGATCGCCCAGATCAACGGCCGCACCAAGGCCGATGTATGCAAATCCATCGACGAGGCCGTGGCCATCGGCTGCAAGGCGATCTATCTCCACGGCGCAATGGTGGACGATGCCTTCATTCACAAGGACGGCGATGCGATCAAGACCTGGTGCGACCATGCCCGTTCGCACAAGATCCCCGCGGGGGTGGCCGGCCATTCGCCCCAGGCCCACCTGTGGGTGAACGGCCTGGGGTTCGCCGATTTCCACGCGGTCTGTTTTTTCAACTGCGGCAGTCTCCACTCCGGCAAGGGAAACAAGTTCCGGCTGGCCGATATGAAGCTTGCGGTCGACGCCATCCACGCCATCAAGAAACCCTGCATCGCCTACAAGATCATGGGCGCCGGCCGCATCGACGCCCATATGGCGTTCGAATACGCCTTTGTCAATATCAAACCCGGCGATGTAGTGAATGTGGGCATGTACCGCGGCGACAAGAACGACATGGTCGAAGAGAACATAGCCATGGTGCAGACGATCCTGGGTGGGGCGTGAGGACGGGGAGAAGACTCACCACCAAGACACAAAATCAGCGCGGAAACCGGCAGCCCAGCCGTATCCAGCACCCCTTCGGAGTAAAAGTGCTTGCAATATTGTGCGTGGCAGGTAGGATATCAACTATTAAGTTGTCGATGTATGGTTTCGGCGACTTCTGACCGGTGTATCAAGGTACATGGATGAAACTTCCCTTTGCGCATCAGGTGGTCATTGAAAACTCCAAGATCCGGGAGTACCTCCTTTCACCGACCCATCCTATCGGCCGTTATAAAGCCGCCTATTTCGCAGTTGCAGGGTATGGCCCCGGGGAATGGCGCCGGCTTGGCCAGGATTTGCGGGCTTTGGCCCATACCGGGGATGCGTGCGAAGGTCAATCAAGTCAATATGGCCGCAAATATGAAGTGTGCGGAATGCTCAAGTGCCCCAATGGTCGGGTAATAGAAGTGATGTCGATCTGGCTTGTTCGTAAGATCGGAAGTAAACCAAGATTGATCACGGTATTTCCGGGAGGAAAGATATGAAGTTCAAAGTCCTTGACACGGTTGTCCTCAAGCGGGATGTCCCGGAAAACGGTTTGCGCAAGGGGGACCTTGGGGCGGTGGTGGAAATGCTGGGACCGAACCGCATGGAAGTCGAGTTCGTCATGGCGTCCGGCAGAACCCAGGCCCTGGTCACGCTCAGTGGGCGGGATATCCGGCCGGTTGGGGACGATGACCTTGTCGCCGTTCGGTCCGTACAACACACCGCCTGATCCTGGGTGGGGCGGCATGGGGATCTTTCACCTGCAACAATCAATTTGGATCGATGGGGTCTGATGTGGAAACGGGGTTACCCGCGGGATTCAAGAAGGCGACATTCGCCGATCTGTATTCCGAGGTGGAACTGCACAAGGCGGCGCTGAAGGTCTTCACGCGGCCGCTTTTCGCCTGGCGCAAGGCGCTGGTGCGGTCATATGACGGGTTGACCCTGTATGATTTTGCGCGACATGCCCATACGAACCTCGATATCATCCACCGCCGGCTCAAAGGGCGGCGGTTCGAGTTCCGGGAGGGGCTCGAACTTGTCTACAACCTGAACGGCCGCGTCCGCACATTCTGCATCTTCCCGTGGGAGGAACGGATCGTCGACACGCTCCTTTACCGGATGCTGAGCCGGTATTTCCATGTTGTATTTTCGCCGAACTGTTACGCCTACCGGTGCCGCGGGTACGGCGTTGACCCCTGCCAGCACCGGCTGATCGACTATATCCACGGCCATGATCTGCCCCTCTACGCGGTGAAACGCGATATACAGAATTATTTCCCCTCGATCCCCCACGACCGGCTCCTGGCCATGCTGGCCGAGTGGGTGGACCCCAACGACCACCTCTTTGAACTCCTCGCCACGCGGGTGCGCTACCGGGTGCGGGAGGACGACGGCGGCGTACGGACGGCCGAACGGGGCATACCCTTCGGCGCGGCGATATCGTGTTTCTTCGCCAATCTCTACCTGACGCCGGTCGACCGGGCCATGGAGCAGGTCGCAGACACGGCCTATTTCAGGTATGCCGACGATATGCTGGCCGTGACCCCGGACCGCGATCGCGCCATCCAGGCGGCCGCGTGCCTTGATGGCGGCTTTGCCGAACTCGGGCTTGCCGGAAATCCCCGCCACCATGCCGCGTTCCGGCTGGATGAGGCGGCCGCCGTTGATGCGGACCCGGTCTTCACCTCCGTGACCCGTTTCCGCCACTTGGGCCTCGAGTTTCGCGCTGATGGGAGCGTGGGGCTGGGCCGCGACAAGGCGCGCAAGATCCGCAACCTGTTCCGGTTCGCCTTCCGCCGCGCGCGGCGCAGGCTGGGTCCATCCAAGACGGTCGAGGAACGGGCGCGCCTGGCCTGTACGATCGCGGCCGATGTGGTGGGCAAGGCCCTGCGGGGCGTGGCCGTGATCGACTACTACCTCAAGCACATCGATGACGAGCATCAGCTCATGATGATCGACCGCTGGCTGGCCGAGGAGGTGCTCGCCATCGCCTTCCGCAACGGCCACAAGAAGGGGAATTTCCGCCGGATGCCGTTTGCAAAGCTCAGGGAGTTCGGCCTGCCATCCCTGCGCCACAGGCACCGGCTCATCCGGCACGGCCATCTGCCGGGTTCGTTCTTTCAACTGCGTACGGAAACCATCATTGCCAGGGAGCAGGAGCGGCTGTCATTCCGCCCCAAGGTGGAATTTTCTCCAAGGCTGGAAGCAGCGGCCGGCGTTGATCCCCGTGAGAAAGGGGTGTCGCCTGTAGACGGCTGTCATTGAACAATGGTACACTGAAGTGTACCATTCGTTTTCGTAGCCGCTTTGCTCCCTGGCATATATTTCAGGAATGAGAAGAGGAGGAAGACGCACCGCAAAGACACAAAGCTGGTGAGGATTCAGACAAGAGTAAGATTCACCGCAGAGGCGCAAGGCCGGCCAAGGTTAGGAACAGGAACATGACTCACCGCAAAGGCGCAAAGGTCGCAAAGGGTAGTTGATATGAGCAGGGACGGAAATATACATTTGGTTGTAATTTAGGAGATCGGCCATGGGAATTTTAAACATCATATTCGACATGCTTTTCAACGCGGCCAAGAAGAAGGCCGTCTCTTCCGCCAGCGATTATGCGCGACAGGATCCACCCCGCAGTGTTGACCGCGCCAGCGACCGCGGCAGCGACCGCCATGCCGGCTCCGGCGGCGATCGCAGCCGGCCGGCGCCCACGGGGTCGTTCAAGGCCCGCGACCCGCTGGTGATCAAGTATGTGAACTACAAGGAAGTGCCGCGCACCCTCGTGGCGGAGAAGTTCTCGCTCCGGGCGAAAAAGGGGTTCATCTCCGTGTGCGTGGAGCCCACCGGTAAACGCATCACGCTCAAGCTGGAGCGCATCCAGAACATGGCCGAGATCCAGCCGGTCCTGGGCCTTCTGGACAAACTGCCCACACGCCAGGAGCAGAAAGTGCTCAATTATCACATGCGGCGGGGGACCACCTCGGCGCTGTTTGATAAACTCAAACAGAAGTATCCCCAGTGGGTGCAGACGGGGAATAAGTAACGGGTTTGCTATACAGGAACCAATAAGGCGGCTGTGACCATGCCTGACGATCATCCCTTGATCCCGCCCCATGGGGGCTTTCGCAAACTGCGCAGTTTCCAGACCGCACAACTGGTGTATGATGGCACGGTCGTGTTCTGCAACCGGTTCATCGACAAGCGGTCCCGTACCCATGACCAGATGGTGCAGGCCGCGCGGAGCGGGGTGCAGAATATTGCCGAGGGAAGCATGGCTTCGGGTACTTCCAAGAAAACCGAACTCAAACTGACGGGTGTTGCCCGGGCCAGCCTTGCGGAATTGCTTTTGGACTATGAGGATTTTCTGCGTCAGCGCGGCTTGCGCCTTTGGACCAAGGATGCTCCCGAAGCCTTGGCAGTGAGGGGGAAGTTCCAGTCGGACGGGTCTGACAAGTCCGACCAGTCTGACCGGTCAGATCCTTATCAGCTCGCCACCGCAACCCCGGAAATTGCGGCCAATACCGTGACCTGCCTGATCCACCAAGCCAGTTCAGATTTCCTGATCCCTATCCGTAACCGGTCATGTTTTTCGGAAAAAGGTTTGGCACTTTTTTCGACCCACAGGTGATTGTACGGGGAACATCCGGATGTCAACCGTGTAGGGGCGGGTTTGAAACCCGCCCTC
>JBDREB010000212.1:0-5384 GCA_043820325.1 Planctomycetota bacterium
GAGGGCGGGTTTCAAACCCGCCCCTACACGGTTGACATCCGGATGTTCCCCGTACAATCACCTGTGGGTCGAAAAAAGTGCCAAACCTTTTTCCGAAAAACATGACCGGTTACGGATAGGGATCAGGAAATCTGAAATGGATTGCGGACTTTTTGTGAGTCCGTCAACCAAGGTGGCCATATGGTCCGACAGTGCAACCTGGATTGCCCGATCAAGTCGGGCAATGACAGAGGGGGGTGACAGGCCATGAAATATCGTTGGTTCCGCGAAATGTCACCTACCGACGAACCCCCGCGGATCGCCAAACCGCCAATCCCTTTCGGCCGCGATGTCGGTAGGCAGGTACCGCCCCTGCCACAGCCCGCGGAAGGCGGCTTCCAGTGCCGCGAGTTCGGCGGCGATCGCCGCCGCTCCGGGGACGACCCCGCCCCGCCGGCGATCGCGGATCAGGAGCCAGATACGCGCCCGCACGGCCATGTCACGGCCGGCCAGTTCCCAGGCCGCGGCCTCGGCCCGCGCCTCGCCGGACAGGCCGGCGGCCGTCCGCCCGGCGAACCGGGCCAGTTCCCCGCCGGCTTCGACCAGCGCCCGGTGGGCGGCCACCCGCGGGTCGCCCTCCTCCGCATCGCCCGGCCGCGCCGCGTCGCCGGCCGTCTTCGCCGCCAGGGTTCCCACCTCCCAGCCCGTCCGGTCCCGGCGATGCGCGATGGGCCGGGTCTCATTCATGAGGTCGCCCGTAGCCTCAAGCACCGGGGTGAAGGCCCGGACCGCTTCGCCGCCGCTGCCGGCCGCGAGATCATTCCAGTAATCCCGCACGATCGCGCCGTTGCCGGGCGCCTGCGCGGGCATGGCCGCGCACCGCAGGAACCCGTAGTGGGGCAGGCGCGTGAGTTCGCGCATCACCCGCCGCACGATCCAGTCGGTGTTGATCGCGCCCGCGGCGCCGCAGTCGGCCCCCTCCTGCACATACGAACGGCCGTTGTCGAACTTCCAGGCCAGTGTGGGGTGGGTGAACGGGTCCACGCAGCTCTGGGCCGCGGGACAGACAAAATACGGCCGGCCCTGTTCGCGCAGGTAGGACGGGTAGGGATAGAGCCGCACCTCCGGACCGCCCTCGGGCAGGCCGCGATAGAGGTGGCGGCCGAAGGCGGCGCGCCGGCCGGGGCTCAAGGTCGCCCAATCCTTGAAATCCTCGCCCCAGACCCGGGGGTTTGTGCCGGTGCGGCGGCGGTGGCTGTAGATCCAGTCGGTGATGATCACATCCGCGGGCAGGCGGTCGAGCGTCTCGAAATATTTCAGCAGCATGTCGCCCCAGATCATGGGCCGGACCCCGGCGGCGGTGACTATATCGAACAGCGGCCGCATATGCGCCAGGTAATCCCCGCCCGGGTCGCGGTCCTCGAACCAGGTCTCATCCCCGCCCAGGTGCAGGTAGGTGAGCCCCGGAAAGCATTCCAGTACCTCACTCACCAGCGCCCGGATGAGGGCAAGGGCGGCCGGATCGCACGGCCACACCTGGTAGATCTCGTGCGCGTGGGAGACATGGCGGTTGCGCTCGTCGGCCAGCCGGAGCGGGGCGAAGTCAACATGCCACAGGCACCACTCCAGGTGCCCCAGGGTCTGGATGAGGGGCACAAAGGCCGTACCCAGCCGGCTGCAGGTCGCGTGGATGCTCTGCCATTCTTCCAACGAGTAGGCGTCGGCCCGTACCGCCTGCCGCGCGGCGCGATACGGGAACATGTCCTCGATCTCGAAAAGGAACCCCGTGGCGCCCCAGCCGGCGAACCGTTCCAGCGACGCGCACAGGGCCTCCACCGTGGGCGCCAGCCCCTTGAGATCGATATGGATCCAGCGTGCCGGCAGACTCATCGGCGATTCCTTTCATGCGGCGGCCGGTGCAGCCGGCCGGGATCAATTGTCATGGTGCCGCTTTTCAGCCGCCCGGGCGAGCTCGGCGGCCAGGGACCGGGCCCGGTCGGCCTCCGCGGGCACGATCTCCCGCCGCGAGAACCGCGCCGCCATGAAAAGGCCGGTGATCCGGTGCATCCCCTCCGCCGGTGCCATCCGCCGGCCGGCGGTGTCAGCGAACTCCTCGGGGGTCATGGCCGGCGGATGGGGCAGTCCCAGCCCCTCCAGGCAATCGACCAGACCGTAGTAGGCCGCCAGGACCAGCCCCCGATGCGCCGACCCTGTCCGGCGCTTGTGTTTGCGTTCCAGCGCCAGCGGCTGGCTGTGGCCAAAGGACTCCAACGCCGCCTCGGCCAGCGGCTTCTGCCCCTCCCGCGACCGCCGGAGTTTGCGCCAGACCACGGCCAGGAGGACCAGGAGGACGACCAGGATCCCGGTATCCACTAGGAGCCACCCGAACTCCTCCGACAGCCCGGGTCCCGCCGCGCCCTCGATCACGACGAACTGCCCGCGCACCCTCGCAAAATACCCCGCCAGGGGCCAGGCGACCGCGTAGGCGATCAGGGCCGGCAGGGCCGCGAAGAGCAGGACCAGGATCATGATCTCGACCGCATCGCACTTGAGCGCGGCCGGGACATATTCCTTGCGGGTCTGGTACTGGACGCCATAGAGCAGGATGAAAATGCCGGTGGCGCACAGGATGCTGTGGCCGATGTAGGCCTGGTCCAGGCCCTCATATCCGCCATGCAGCACGGCCGGCAGGATGAACGCTCCCGGCAGGACCCGCAGGATCCCACGGGTGCCGCCCGACAGCCGGCCCGACAGCAGGGCCAGGTAGACCAGGAGCATCGCGCCGTACACGCTCATCGTTACGGGCAGGGCCAGCGCCAGGCCGAATAACAGGCCGAGCATGGTCAGCGCATACCGGTAGGCCGGATAGAGCGAGTCGAACACACGGAGTTCTATGTCGATACCCGCCAGTTTCAGGGCGGCGACGAGCGCCAGAAGAGGCACCGCGGCCGCCGCCGTGCGGCCGGCCGTGCCGGTGGCGATCATGGCGTTGAGCAATGCCGCGACAGTGACGATAATGCCCGCGGTCACCACCAGCCGCGGAAAGATGCTGTCGATGCGCCGGCGGTCGGACTGCGGGATGGCGGGCGCGGAGTTGGGCATTCCCATGTCAACCCGCTCCCGCGCGGACCGGCGCCATCCCGGAATGGGACCGCACCGCCTCCGCCGCGTCCATGCGGTCGGCCGGCACATCGCGCTTGTCCAGTGTCAGCACCCGGGCGCCGGCCGCCTCCAGCACGGCCCGGGCCTCGGCCAGCGCCGGGGCGTTGTGCTCAAAGGCGGCCTGCTCGGGGTAGACCTTGAGAAAGGAACGGTCGTCGATGAGGATGACGAACGGCCCCACCCCGCGCGCCCGGCACAGGGCCACCAGCTCCTCAAGCTCCGCCGTAGGTGTGGGAGTCTGGCAGACGATGAAGACCGCGGTGGCGTGGCGCCGCAGGCCGGCGATCTGCGCACGGACCTCGCGGCCGTAATCGGCGTGAATGCCGGGCCGCCCCAGGGAGACCATGGCCTGCAGGACCAGGTGCAGATGCCCGATCCCCGTGCCGAAGCGGCCGTTCATGTCGCCGCCGTGACCGACAAAATCGACCGCGAACCGGTGGTAGCCGCGGGCGGCCGCGCCGGCCACCGAAGCGGCCGCGTGCAGGGCCAGCTCCAGGGAGGTCTGCGCGCCCGTGCCCCGCAGGGCGATGCGGCGGTGATCGGCAAACACGGCCACATCCGTTACGCCCGTCTCGTCGAACTCCTTCACAATCATGCGGCCGTGCCGGGCCGTCGCGGGCCAGTGAATGGTCCGCTTGGGATCGCCGCGGCGGTAATCGCGCGGGCCCCGGAAATCGGCCGCGGTTCCCGCCCGCGCGATGATCTCCTCGCCCACCCGCCGGACCAGGGGGTTCTCGAGCAGGCGCAGGAGCGCCGGGATGCGCAGGGCCGGGTAGACCGTCAGGGTGGTGTGGTGCAGGATGCGCCGCCGTATGGTGAAGAGGCCGAACGGGTCGGTCACCAGCAGGTCCACGGGACCCACCTGGTAGATGCCGACCTTGCGGGCGATGAAGGTCCGGGCGGTGTATTCGTATACCGAGCGCGGCAGGATGCTCTGGCGGATGATGCGGTTGATCGAAAGCGTGCGGGCGGGCGCGAAACCATCCTGGACCTCGAGGTAGAAAACGGGCAGGTAGCTGAAATTGGCCACCGCCATGTCCACGAAGAACTCCTCCCCCTCCACCGCGGCGGGACTGTGACTGCGGGCCACCCGCAGACCGCGCGCGGCCAGGACCAGGTAGCCCGTCTCCAGCAGGGAAAAGGCCAGGATGAAGACCGCGGCGAAGAAGATCGCGATGGAGCCGGTGACACCGGCGATGGTGAACAGGGCGATGTCAAGCCCAATGAGCACGGCGGCCAGGGAGTAGACGCCGGTGTACGGCGTGGTCATGGCCGGGCCTGCCGCAGACATAGCGCGACCGAACTTGTCAACAGTGCAGGGTCGGAAAGTCGGAAAGTCGGAAGGTCGAAAAGCCGGACCTTGAAAATGCCGTTAGTTATCGGCCGCCCAGCCGGCCAATTCTTCCTTTGTGTGCTTTGTGCCCTTTGTGGCAAAGTTGTCTTCTCCGCACCCAACACCTCTCCGTGGCCTCTGTGCCCTCTGTGGCTGGTATTCTTTTCACAGGGTGAACAGCCCACGGCGGTTACAGGATCCCCCCGCGGCGGGTGATTTCCTGCTGGAGCTCGGTCTGGAACACCTGCATGTCCTCGGGCGTGGGCCGGCCCTTGCCCTGGGGCGCGAAACTGATCCGGCCGTACTGGTCCAGGGCCCAGCTCACCTTGAGCCCGGACGGCAGGTTGGCCGTTCCGGAGACCATCGCGCCCGGTTTGCGGATCGCGTCGAACTGGATCACCCCGCCCGCCGCGTCCTCCGGGGCCGTATCCAGGTCGGCCGCGGGGTCGGCCGGCGGTTCGGCCACGGTCTCGGGATGCTCCGCCTCGTAATCGGCGCGCAGCACCCGGAGCTCCATGAAGGTGAGGACTTCACCCTGCTTGGTCACCAATTCCTTCAGGATCTCGTTATCCGTGAGCCCCTTGGTAAAAAGCTCCCAGACCTTCTTTTCCAATGCACTCTGCGCCATGGTGTTGATCCCTTTTGAGTAAAGCGAACGCCCGATACTATATCGCAAAGCCCGGCCATGTCAAGCACATTGTACGCTCGCACGCCATGGGCGGGACCGGTGCTGCAGGATCGCCCACACGACGATACCAGGTCCCCTGGCCGCGCTTAGTGCCCGTAAATAAATAACCTATCCATTTCGCGTGCGGTGCAGAGTGATGGTTTGACAAACAGGTCAGGCACTGCCGCATCATTAAAGAGGTATAGCTGCCATGGTTGGCCCCCGCCACCAAACCCCGCACGC
>JBDREB010000213.1:0-9945 GCA_043820325.1 Planctomycetota bacterium
GAGGGCGGGTTTCAAACCCGCCCCTACACGGTTGACATCCGGATGTTCCCCGTACAATCACCTGTGGGTCGAAAAAAGTGCCAAACCTTTTTCCGAAAAACATGACCGGTTACGGATAGGGATCAGGAAATCTGAAATGAGTTCAAAGCCTGTCGATCCCCGATCCTGCCCAACGACACCATCGCACAATATCTTACATCCAGATCAACATCCCCTCAAGAGCCGCAATAAGAGAGGGCACACAAACAGGCCCGATCTCTGTGATCTTTTCGACCGCTTCATCACGGACATGATAATCTATGTTCCTGAATGTCAATATCAATGTCCTGACCTTATCCGCCAGCACATTGTCCCCGGTCGGCGGAGCCTGCTGCACGGCCTGGCAACCGAAGCTCCCAGCCAGCATGACTACGAATATGACCGCAAACGATCTCAATCTCATCCCACGAGTTGAGACTTCTGTTCGATCTGTTGACATGTGCACTCCCTGGTCAAACCCGGGATCGAGCCTTGAACATGCCCCCGTCAACCCTTGCCGCCTGATGCCCGGGCACATCCGGATTATACCCCCTGTTGGCGGAGAATCGGCCAACAGCCACCGTTCCCCAACTCCGGGTTGATGGGCACATTGCAGGATCACCCCGGGTTCACCCCTTGTCAAGCCCGTAAATCCGCCGCAGATCCGTCGCAACCTTATCCAATCCAACACGGGCCAGGTCCAAAGCGTTCAAATCAATTTGCTGGTCAGGCAGCCGGTCTATAAACAGCGCGAGTTCTCTCCTGATGCCGACCGGAGTCTCGATCATCCGGTCCGGGTTGATAATCCGGTACAGCCGCAACACATCATTCCTGTGCTTTTTGATGGACCGGCTGTCAATCTTGTGCCCCTGCGCCCTCCTTGTGGAAAGGTCCAACCACGCCTTTGCCTTAAGAGGGATGAGATGTCCCGGTCCGGCAAAAGACAACCCGTTGAGTTCCCTTGCCCCGGCCTTCAGGAAAAAGGAATACGCATCGTCCATAAGGATGGCCGATAAGCTCGAAATGCCTTCTTCAGTCGGGATGGGGGTAAGACGACTGTCTTCACCCGGCGACAGGGCGTCAGGAACGCGTGAAAAAAGCTCCATCATTAGTGCCCGTAAATGAATAAAGTATCCATTTCGACATAGGGATTCCGTCCGCAGCCAAGGCGCGCGGAGGAGCCATATCAATGGAAAGATATGGCGACGACGCGCAACCCCGGATGCGGACGGAAGACCATGTCCCTTCTGGGCGTGCAGGGTTTGGTGGCGGGGGCCAACCAGGACAGATATACCGCTTTAATGATACAGCAGTGTCCGGCCTGTAACTATAAATCCATCATTCTGCACCGCACGCGAAATGGATAGGTTATTTATTTACAGGCACTTACGGGGTAATTGGGCTCGCCGGGCTTTTGGAAACGGTAATACTGCCTCTGACCCGTTTCTTTCTCCATGGTTGCATACCGTCCCTTGCGGACGAATTCCCAAAAAGCCCGGGCAAAGGCCCCATCGAATGCTTCCAGGCAAAGGACGATATCAAGGTCCTTGGTCGCGCGAAAACCGACCCCGGCTTCCGCCATCGCGATATCACAGGCGGTACCGCCGATCAGGACATACCGGTTGCAGAATCCCCTGAAATGCTCCCTGAAGACCTCGATCCCCCCTACCATGCAAGCCCCTTCAGCATCTGGTCAAGAGCCGCATCGATCCTTTCGTCGGGATCATCTTTAAGGGTGAGGTACACGGATAACGGGTCCGCGATGTTCCGATCCGATACATGGCCGGGGCTGTAGCTCCATATTTCGACCTCAACCGTCCCGGGCTCAGGGAAGGCAAGCTCGGCGATCCGCTTCTTATCCCTTGCATCCGACCATTCCCCGGCCCCGGCGGCAAATACCGGATGGTCGGGCGGCGCCAGGTCCGAATATGCCGCCAAAGCGGAAAGCCCCGCCTGGCATTTGAAAACACCCGCGTCTTTCGCTTCAATGAATACCCGCGCTTTGACCGGGTTCCGCATAAAGCTCCGGGCTTTTTCCCAAATGGATCCGGCCGACGCCCCCAGTTCCAACATCCGGTGCCGGCCTTTTTTCGTCATCCGTCCAAGACCGGCCGATTCAATTTCATCAAATGCCCGCGTCAAGGTCATGGGGGAATACCCCAGCCGACCGGCCATTGCCGCGGGGGCAAACACTTGTCCGGGGTTTTCCTTCAGCAGAATATGCAGCATCAGGACCTGGGTGGCCGGGCTGAAAGCAACCGTCTTCTGCGCAAGCCTCCGGTATCGCTCTCTCAAGTCGATCCCCAGCATGGGAAGATACATCTGGTTGCCGGGAGCAATGAATGGGATGTTATGTTCGATAAGCCTTTTACGGTTGTATGCCGTAACCTGCATGCGCACGAAGATCACATCTCCGCCAAAGACCTTCCGGACCAGGCCGATATGCTTCCCGATGATCGCCGGCGACTTTTCATGAGGATCCAAGTCCGCCATGAACAGAACACCAACCCCCATTATGCCCGCTTTATAACAGGCATACATCCCCTGCAGGAAAGGAGGCAATCTGCCTGCATCTGCCCAAGGGACCGGTTTGACGGGAACACCAAGACTGTCCCGGAAATACCGGCTGAGGTGCTCGATCAAATCAACCATACAAGCCTCTCATTATCATAATAGTTGCACATTATCATAACATATGTTAGCATCGTTGTCAAATGTTATTTAAAAACAAGATGGGCACAGTTGATAGTGAGTGTCCGAACCATCCCTATGACCCGGCTTGGCCCCGGAACCTTAAAACCGGCGGTTGTAACTGTTGTCAACCGCATTTCAATTCGGCGCAATCGCCTTCCTCTGGCAGCATAATGGTTGCAAAATCACGATCCTGCTGTATAATCTCCTTTTAATTTGTCTGTATCGGATCGAATATCCATGCCCCCAGGCGGACAATTGTACCTCAGCGTCCAGGAAGTGACCAAGCAGTTCCGGGCCGGTCCCCTTTTCAGTCAACTCTCCCTGACCGTGCTCGAACGGGACCGGATCGGCCTGATCGGCCCGAACGGGTCGGGCAAATCGACCCTCCTGCGGATCCTGGCCGGCCTTGAGCTCCCGGACGAAGGCAAGCTCGACCAGCGCAAGAACCTCTCGATCGTCTACCTGCCGCAGGAGGACGATCTTGATCCGGACGCGACCATCGAACACATCCTGCTCCAAGCCCTGCCGGACGGCCACGAAAATCATGAGAACTTCCAACGGATCCGGCTGATCGCGCAGACGATCGGCATTGAAGACCTGCACACCCCGATCCGCACACTCTCGGGCGGCTGGGTCAAACGGGTATCCATCGCCAGGGCACTGGTACAGGAACCGGCCCTGCTCCTCCTTGACGAGCCCACCAATCACCTTGACCTGGAAGGGATCCTCTGGCTTGAGGATATGCTCCAGAACGCGCCCTTCGCCTTCGTCCTGGTCAGCCATGACCGGTATATCCTGGAAAACACGGCCACCAGCATTGTCGATCTCAACCGGCAGTACGCCGGGGGCGTCCTCAAGGTCGAAGGCAACTACAGCACCTTCATCGAACGGCGGGAGGATTACCTCCAGCGCCAGGCCCGCCAGGAAGTCCACCTGTCCAACAAGGCCCGGCGCGAGCTTGAATGGCTCCGCCGCGGGCCCGCGGCCCGTACCGCAAAAGCCAATCACCGCATCAACGCGGCCCACGCGCTCATGGAGGAACTGCAAACCGTCAAAAAGCGGAACGCCGCCAACAAGACCGCGGGCATCGATTTCAACGCCACGGGCCGCAAAACCACCCTGCTGGTCGAGGCCGAGGGACTGACCATGACCCGGGGCGGCAAAAAGCTGTTCGCGGGCATTGACCTGGTCCTCTCCCCCGGCGACTGCCTGGGTCTGCTCGGCAAGAACGGCAGCGGCAAATCGACCTTCCTCAAACTGCTCGAGGGCAGCCTGGCGCCGGATGCGGGCACCATCAAGCGGGCGCCCAATCTCCGCATCGTCACCTTTGACCAGCAGCGGGAACAGCTCGACCAGACCCAGACGCTCAAGCAGGCCCTGAAAGGCCAGGACAACGCCGTCATCTACCAGGGCCGCTCCATCCATATCGTCACCTGGGCCAAGCGGTTCCTGTTCACCAAAGAACAGCTCCCCCTGCCGGTCGCCGATCTTTCCGGGGGTGAACAGGCCCGTGTGCTGATCGCCAACCTCATGCTTCAGCCGGCCGACATCCTGATGCTCGACGAACCCACCAACGACCTTGACATCCCCACCCTCGAGATCCTCGAAGAATCCCTCGCCGAATTCCCGGGCGCGGTCGTCCTGATCACCCACGACCGTTTCCTCATGGACCGGCTCAACGACCAGCTCCTCTGCATCGACGGCCCCCGCACCGGGTATTACGCCAGCTACAGCCAGTGGCTGATGGTCCACCAAAGCGGTCCCCCCAAGGACATCCCACGCCAACCCGGCCCGCCCGCTCAAAACACCGCGGCCGAACCCCTTTCGCACGAAGAACGCAAAGAGCTGAAGCGGATGGAACAGCGGGTCGGCAACGCGGAGACAAAACTGGCCGAACTCAAAACCGCCCTCAACAACCCGGCCATCGCCACGGACCACGAAAAACTGGCCCTGCTCACCGATGAGATCAAAACCGCCGAAGCCAGGATGGAAGCCCTCTACGAGCGGTGGCATGAGCTTGAAGAACGGGGCAAAGGTCCCAAGGCCGAATAGTCCCGAAGACAAAGTTGGTTTAATCGCGGATCAACGCCGATAAGCGCGGATAGTTACAGCCGTTCCAGCGATCGGCGCCCCTCCAAGTCGCCAATATCCGGCCTTCCGACTTTCCGACCATCCGACCTCAGCCGGGGCTTGTTGTTCTAAACCCTGAACCTGTTTTTCTCAACCTTGAGCGGAGTCGAAAGGTCGAAGGGCCCCCGCCTTCCTGGACCCTGGAGGCGACCGCGAGGGTCGCCGCTACAACACGGATCCCAAGCATTCGGATCTGTAGCTGCGGGGCTTGACCCCGCCTCTTCTCCGGCTTTCCGACCATCGACTCGAAACTCGCTCAGGGTCTGGCGACTTTCCGACCCTCTTCCAATCCGACCTTCCGGCCCTTGCGACTGTGGGACTGTTCGACCCCGTATTTTATCCTTGACCTCCCTCCCCGTTTGTGCATAACGGCATGCGTCATATCGGCCATTAAACAATGTTTAGATGGTTAATAGGCATGATGATCGCTCAACGGGTTGCGCCACAACTCAACTGGTTGAGCGATAGCTACTTCATCTATAAAATACTTGAAGCAATCGTCTGTTCTGAGCAAAAGTCGTTGACCATGGCGGAGTTCTCCAAAAACACCTGTGTCAGCAAGAACACCTGCCGCTGCGCCCAAACTCCCGGCAGGAAATCTACGGCAAACGCACGGTGCCGGGGGTGGCCACCTTGCGGGGGCCTTCGATCCGGCAGGTTTTTTCGGCGGGACTATAGGTCACGGCCGCGCCCGATGAGAACTCGCTCTTCAGGGTGTTGCCGTCGTCGCGCATGGTGAAGTTGGTCATCTCGTCGAAACCGACGACCCCGTTGAAGGCGCAGGCCTTGAGCTTCCATTCGAGCTCTTCCTGGGGCGGCAGTTCCTTGGCGGCGTTCAGGAAGGCGCTCGAGCCGTAGAGGAACATCCGGCCGTAATCGTTCGACCAATCCGGGGTCCAGATGGCGTCGTGGAAGACCAGGCTCCACAGGGGGACCGGGATGCCGATGGCCTCGGTGGCACTGCCGCCGCCGACGACCTGCACATCGGCCGTCTGGTGGCCCAACCCCGGAAAAATCAAGGTCGGGAATGGAATACCATTTGGCATGCTCGCACGACTGCACCACTTTTTTACCGTGTTCCCGCACGGTCCACAGGCATTCCCGCTGGTAATAGACCGTTTCGGCGCGGGTGAGCGGGTGCAACGGGTTGAAACACTCATGGATCCGGCAGAAGCAGTCCAGGTACGAGGCGTCGGGCCAGCAGATGTCGTAGATGGAGGGCGAATTGTGATACATGTACTGGTCGCGGACCCCTTCGACGAAGTTCCGGCGCACGAATTTGAGCGCTTCCGTCCCGCACATGTGTGAGCACAGCCCGCCGGCCCAGACATTCAGCAGGTTGGGCTTGCCGTTCTCCTTGATCATGAACCGGGCGGGGTCGTAGGAGGGCGCATCGGCGTAGATATCGATATACTGGTCATGGAGCCCGAAGAGCCACCCCATCCGCCCCACGGCTTCACGGAAGCGCTTGAGCCCCGCCGGCCCGTGCATTGGGCGGCAGGACCTCCGGATGGACCGAGTCATAACCGAAGGCGCCCCAGCCGTCGACATGCACGACGGCGTGTTTGAGACCGGTCCGTTCCTTCAGCCGGGTCACCCACGCGGCCTGGTCGGCGAAGGTGTTGCAGTGGAATTCCATGGTCCGGACGCGGCGCGCGGCCGTATCGGAATTGATCCAGGCGGCCCCCTTGAGTTTGGCGACATCGGGGTTCCACTTCGCCTTGTCGGCCAGGGAGACAAAATACCCCTGTTCCTTCATGTGTTGACGATAGAGTTTGGCCTGCCCGACGAAAATCCAACCCCTTCGCGAAGGTGAACCGCACCCGGCGCGTGTAACGCAGGTCGCCCAGGCTCGGCAGCCAGTGGATGAAGGTGGCGGGGGCCTCTTTTTCCAGGTGGCTCATGGCGATGTAGAGGTCGAACGGCGTCTCCGCGATCGCCGCCACGCCGCAGGGGCCGATCTCCGCGCCGTGGAAGGCCATGTCCTGCTCGCTGTAGCCTTCGGGATGGTGGAACCGCGAGGTCCAGGTGGCGGGCACGATCGATCCCTGCCCCAGGGTCCAGGTGGAGAACACGCCGGGCTTGCGGGGCAGGAGGAAGTGGCGCGGGAAAAGGACATCGCGCACTTTGGCCGGGCCGGTGCCGACCCGCCGCTCGATCTCGACCACGAGCGACCGGCCGTCGAGGAAGGCATGGATGCCCAGCCCGAGGTCGCGGAGGCAGACATAGGCGCCCGGCAGGCCGTTTTGGAACGGCAGGAGTTCCCTGTCGCCGGACGAGGCGAAGGCATGCTGGGTGCGGTTCTTGTTCGCATCCTCAAGCGTGACATCCTGGGCGGCCGATTCCGCCATGCGCCAGGTCACACCCGTGGCTTTTTCGGTTATGGTCCAGCCGACATCCTGCCCGTCAAGGTCGACGCGCAGGAATTTATTCTGGAACACAAGGCGCTTGCCGGTCGCTTTGGTGCTCATGGAACAGGCCTCCTCAATAAACCAGGGTCATGATCGAGTGTGCTGGTGCGGCGGTCGCCGTCGTGCCATGGCGGGTGCGCAAGGTGAACGGGATGGCCTCGCCCCCGCGGTTCATGACGACCACGGCCACCTTCCGGTCGGGCCGCTTGAACGCAGTCACCGCCTGGTAGCGCATATCCTCGTGGATGTTGATGAGGTTGTTCTCAACCCCCGTGTCGGCCGGGTCGAACCTGAGCGGCTTTTAGCGATCCGGTCCCTGGTCCCCTGCGCGGTCAGGTATACGGCCAGCTCAAACCGAGTCATGCCTGATTTACCGCATCAAACGGTCGAGGGTGCGATACTGGACCGCTTCGGTGAGGTGTTCAAGGCGGATGTCTTCGGCGCTGTCAAGGTCGGCGATGGTGCGCGCGACCTTAAGGACCTTGGCGTACCCGCGGGCCGAGAAACCCATCCGGTCGACGATGTCCCTGAGCAGCCCCTCGGCCTCCGGGCCCAGGACGCAGCAGCGTTTGAGGTCGCGCTCGCGCATGCGGGCGTTGGTCGACCCGG
Organism: Planctomycetota bacterium; assembly: GCA_043820325.1. GTDB lineage: Bacteria > Planctomycetota > JBDREB01 > JBDREB01 > JBDREB01 > JBDREB01. The sequence continues at coordinate 7,863 of JBDREB010000213.1, forward strand.
CGTGCTTGAACCGCGCCGACTGGATCGCGCGCGCCTTTTCGACCTCGATCCGGATGGCGGCCGACGAAAGCCCCGCCTCGCGGCCGGCGAGGGCCTGATAATCGACCGGCCCCACTTCCACCTGGATGTCGATGCGGTCCAAAAGCGGGCCGGAGATCTTGCCCAGGTAGCGCTGGATATTGACCGGACTGCAATGGCATTCGCGGCGCGGGTCGGAGTAATACCCGCACGGGCACGGGTTCATGGCGGCCACAAGCGTGAACCGCGCCGGGAACTTGACCGAGCGCACGGCGCGTGAAATGGTGACATGGCCGTCCTCGAGCGGCTGGCGGAGCACCTCGAGGGTCTTGCGATTGAACTCGGGCAGTTCGTCGAGGAAGAGGACGCCGTTGTTGGCCAGGGAGACTTCGCCCGGCCGCGGGTTGGTGCCGCCACCGATGAGACCGACATCGCTTATGGTGTGGTGCGGCGCGCGGAACGGCCGGGTGGTGATGAGCCCCGACTTTTCGAGCACGCCGGCCACGCTGAAAGTACGGGTGGTCTCAATGCTCTCCTCGAGCGTCAAAAGCGGCAGAACGGTGGGCAGGCGGCGGGCGAGCATGGTCTTGCCCGCGCCCGGGGGGCCGACCATGAGTACATTATGTCCGCCGGCGGCGGCCACGGTAAGCGCGCGCTTGACATGCTCCTGACCCCGGACCTCGGCGAAATCGACCTCCGGCTGGAGGATATGCTGTTTGAACGAGTCATAGTCGGCCTTGAGCGGGGGAATGGGCAGGCGCCCGGCCAGGAACCCCACCACCTCGGCCAGGGTGCGGACCGGGATGATGTCGAGCCCCTCCACCACCGCGGCCTCGGGACCGTTGGCCGCGGGCAGGATGATCCCCTTCGCCTCGGCCGCGCGGGCGTGGATGGCGGCCGACAGCGCCCCTTTGACAGGGCGGATATCGCCGTCGAGGGCGAGTTCGCCGTAGATGTAATAGCGCTCCACCCCCTGCAATTCCACGATCCCGGCATCCATGAGCAGACCCAGGGCGATGGGCAGGTCGAACCCCGGGCCCTCTTTGCGCGAGTCGCCCGGCGCGAGGTTGATCACGATCACCTTGTCGCGCGGGAACTTGTACCCCACATTGAGGATGGCCGACTGGATGCGGTCGCGGCTTTCCTTCACCGCCGCGTCGGGCAGGCCGACGATGACGATACTCGGCAGGCCGCCGTCGCGGACATCGACCTCCACTTCGACCGTGAAGGCGTCGATGCCGACGAACGCGCAGGAACGGATCGTGGTGACCATGCATGCCTTTTCAAATACGAGTGCGCTCTGCGCACCTTTATCTTCGTTACTACCATCCATAGACGCGATACCTGCGTCGGGTGCATCCTCGTTGGACCCGCCGCACACAACGAGGCCGCATTATACGGGGCCCGGCCTGAATGTCAAGCCGCGAATTGCCCCTGGACTGGCCGCCCTATGTGGTGGCCACGGCCATCAAACGCATTGATAATCCCGTATGATCAGCAAGCCAGGAGTTTCTGCCACGAAACACACGATATGGACACATATGCTTATCCCCTTGGCACCGGCGATGGATGTGATATCATTGGAGTATGGCACGACTTGAGTTTCCAAGAACATTGCGTGAGTCCCATCGCGTCCACTTCGCGCCGCCACCAAGGCTTGCTGCCATACCACTCATCCGCCGTCACATAACGGCCGGGCACACCGTTGGACAGAGCCCGGCGTAGTTGGCGCAATGCCATCGCCGCCTTGGTCTCATGCCGAACCGTTTCCGGGATCCCGGCCGCCGCCCTGCGCTTCATGACCGGCGGGTCCTTGGGATTCCAGTCCCATGCCTCCGGCAAGAACAACGCCCCATCCAACAGCGCGTGGAACTCACCGCGCACATAGGCAAGATGCACGGTCACGATGCAGTTGTCGATTTTACCGCTTTCGCCGCAGTATTGCCTGGCGACGCCGGCGGTGTGTGCGCCCTTCTTCGCATCGCTCGTCTCGTCAATCACGAAAATCCCATCCGCCCCGCCATGCTCCAAGGTCACTTTCCGTTGCAGCCGGTCGCGCACGCCG
>JBDREB010000214.1:0-4987 GCA_043820325.1 Planctomycetota bacterium
GAGGGCGGGTTTCAAACCCGCCCCTACACGGTTGACATCCGGATGTTCCCCGTACAATCACCTGTGGGTCGAAAAAAGTGCCAAACCTTTTTCCGAAAAACATGACCGGTTACGGATAGGGATCAGGAAATCTGAAATGAGGATCAGCCAACCCTGCTCTTTTCCATCCAGAGGCGCTGCTTACCGCATACTTCGCCAAGGGCACGGCATGCCGTGCCCCTACAAGATTAAATCCGTGTGAATCCGTGGTTGGAATTCCGAGGTCAGAGGTCGGAGGTCCGAGGTCCGATCATGATACCCTCTTCCCAACCACCACCGTCTTCTTTGCGACCTTTGCGCCTTTGCGGTGAGTCTTCCTCCATTCCGAACAATAATCTGTACGATCTGTGAAATCTGTGGCACCGCCTTCGGCGGAAGTCCTGAATTCTAAACTCTAAATCCTAAACCCCCTATCGTCTTCCTTTGTGAACTTTGTGTCCTTTGTGGCTTCTCTTCTTAATCCGCACCAAACCCATTCTTCCTCTGTGTCCTCTGTGCCTCTGTGGCAAATCTTCCCCAAATAAAACGGGGCAGGCTGTTACACCTGCCCCGTCCTGACGGAAAACGGTATCAGAGGCTGATCGTGCGGCCGGTCTTGACCGACTTGATCTCCGCCATGCAGATCTCCACCGCTTCGACCGCGTCGGCGGGCGTGACGACCTGGGGCTTCTTGCCGGCGGCGATGCACTTCAGGAAGTAATCGAGCTCTAGGCTGTAGCCGTCGCCCGCTTTACGGGGCAGGTCGACGACCTTGCCGCCGGGGAGGTAGGCCTTGAACCCGTTGTGGCTGAACTCGACCGAGGCTTTTTCGAAGTGGGCCTGGAAGGTCATGCGGAACGGGAAGGCCGGCTTGCCCATCCAGCCGCCCTCGGCCATGATGACCGCGCCGTTGCCGTACTCGTAATTGGTGACGATGTGATCCACGCCCTTGGTCATCAGGCTGGAGCCCCGGGAGGTCACGGCATTGGGCATGCCGAAGACATAATTGACAAAGTCGGTGTCATGGATGTGCAGGTCCAGCGCCGCGGCGCCCGACTTTTTGGCGTCCATGAGCCAGTTCGACCACGACCAGGTGGGCGTGGGCGACAGGCGCGTGAAGGTGGCGGCCTTGACGCGGCCGTAGATCCGCCGGGCGACCAGTTCCTTGAGCGCGGCGTATTCGGGCCAGAAGCGGATGCACTGCCCCACCTGGAGGGTGCGGCGGGCCTTGGCCGCGGCGGAGGCGATCTTTTTGGCGTCGGCGATGTCAATGCCCACCGGCTTCTCGCAGAAGCAGTTCTTGCCGGCCTTCAGGGCGGCCACCGCGAACTTGGAATGCAGGTAGGTGGGCAGGCAGACATCGATGATGTCCAGGTCGCTCTTGAGCAGTTCGGCGAAGTCGGCCGTCATGCGGATCTTCGACAGGTCCAGCTTCTTGCCGCCCGCGCCCTTGATGTTGCCGCCGATCGCCGACCAGTCGCCGGCGAGCTTCTTTTTGTCCGTGTCGCAGATGAATTTGACCTCGGAGAGCGGGTTGTTGGAATAGACATCGAAGTGCATCTTGCCCATGAACCCCAGTCCGACCACGCCGACTTTCAACTTCTTCATCGTCATTCTCCTTTGGATGCGGCTGAACGATCAGCCGAAAATGGTTTTGAGCTGTCCGGCCGTCTTGCGGGCCAGGTCCATGTCGGGCAGGACCAGGTCGGGCAGGCGCGAGAACGGGATCATCTCGGCCGTCACGAACCCGTTGTACTTGATCTTTTTCAGGGCCTTCACCACGGCGGGCCAGTTGATCGAGCCCTGCAGGATGTCGTCGCCGAAGCCGTGGAGCACGCCGCCGGCATCCTGGCGCTGGAAGTTCTTGAGGTGGACGCGCTTGATGCGCCGGCCCAGGATCTCGATCCAGTGCTCCGGGTAGCCGGTGATGAGCACATTGCCCACATCGAAATAGGAACCGACATAGGGCGACTTGAACTGGTCGATGAACGCCTTCATTTCCATGGGCCCGAGCAGGAACTTGTTCCACACATTCTCGATGCACATGACCACGCGCAGGTTCTTGGCCGTGGGGATCAGCCGCTTGATGGCCTTGGTGGCGTTGATCCACACCTCGCGGTAGGGCACCACGGGCGCGGCGGGATTCCAGCCCACATCGACCACGCCGGGGATCACGAGCACGGCGTCGACTTCGAGCCGGCGCGCCACCTGGAGGTATTCCTTGGTGTAGGCGATAGCCTTGTCCTGCACATCCTTGTTGGGCGACGAGAGCGACACATCCCAGTAGGTGCCCGAGCAGAGCGAGCTGATCTTGATGCCGATCGCTTTGGCCTCGCGCACGAACTCGCGGCATTTGACCTCGGTCACGCCCGCCGACAGGTCGCCGGCGCCGAAGCAGAGCTCGATCGCCTCATAGCCCATGTCCTTGGCTTCACGCATGGCCTGCACGACCGGCTTGCCGCAGTCGAAACCGCCGATGGTCCAGTAATTGATGCTCTTGATCATGCCCATGTCTCCTTCAGAATTGGCTCGATCCGTTCGTATACACTCTCAACCGTGTCCGCCGGCGCGATGTCGATCCAGTGCACGCCGGGAAATTTCCGAAACCAGGTCATCTGCTTGCGGGCAAAGACCCGCGTGTTCCGTTTGATCGCCTCCGTCACCGCCGCCGCGCCGGGGTCCGCGCCGGCATCCAGGGCCGCGATCACCTCGCGGTACCCGATCGCCTGACCGGCCGTCCGGCCGAACCGGCCGTCCGCGTGCAGGCGCCGGACCTCGGCCACCAGCCCGCCCGCGAGCATCCGCTCCACGCGGTCGTTGATGCGGCCGTGCAGGCGGGTCCGTTCGTAGCGCAGACCCACGAGCGTGAACCGGTATCCCGGCCGCAGGGCGGCGAACTGCACCTGCATGCCGGAGATCGGCCGGCCCGTGAGCCGGTAAACCTCCATGGCCCGGATGATCCGCTTGGCGTCGCCGGGCAATATCCGCGCGGCCGCCGCCGGGTCCACGGCCGCCAGTTCCCTGTGCAGGGCGGCCGGGCCGCGCGCGGTGATCGCCTCCACCAGTTCGGCCCGGATGGCGTCATCACGGGGTACGCCGGCGAATACGCCCGACAGGATTCCCTTGATGTACATGGCACTGCCGCCCGACATGATCCAGCGCGTACCGGGTTTGGCGTTGAGCACCGTATCCACCCGGTCGACATACCATTTGAGGTCCATGTCTTCGGACGGGTCCAGAATGTCGATCATGTGGTACGGCACTTCGGCCCGCTGGGCGGCCGATGGCTTGGCCGTGCCCACATCCATGCCGCGGTAGACCTTCATCGAATCCACAGATAGTATTTCCGCCCTGTGACGAAGGGCGATGAGATGTGAAAGAGCGTTCTTCCCCGACGCGGTCGGCCCGATGATGCCCAGGATCTCATGCATGGGGAAAGCCATATCAAAATGACCGGAGCATCATATATCAAAAACCGCCCGTGTCAACAGTCCAGTTGCAAAAAGATGGAATGCCGGCCACAGAGGCCACGGGAGCACCAAGAGTCACAGGTCGCATGTCTCATGTCACAGGTCCGATCCTAAATCACAGACTTGCGACATGCGACTTGGGACTTGCGACTCCGCTTTCAATGGGCACAAAGTTCACAAAGGAAAGACCTTTGGGGTAGGTGGAGGAATTCTTAATACAGACATGTATCCAGGATGGCCAGCGCCTCGTCCAGCAGGGCCGCGGGGGCCGGTTCGATGCGTTTGGCCTTCCGGCTTTGGTAATCGACTGACTTGACCTGTTCGACCATGACGAACCCGGTGACCAGCCTTCCCGCGGGGATGGCGACATGGAACGGATACCCGCGATCCGCGCTGGTGACGGGGCAAGCCATGACCAGTCCGGTCCGCCGGTTGAACAGGTCATTGCTGACCACCAGGGCCGGCCGTCGGCCTTTCTGTTCATGCCCCGCCTGGGGGTCAAAGTCGAGTACGATGAATTCGCCCTTGCGGGGAACATAACCGGCCATTTACCAGACCTCCTTGCCGACAGGTCGGCCGGTACTTGTTTCCCCGACCCGATATCCTTTGGGGATGCGGGCGACCAGTTTGCGCAAGCTGTACTTGCCGCGGACACGGTTGACCGGCCGGATCAGGATGACGCCATCACGGACAGCCAGATCGACTTCGTCCCCGACAGTGATACGGGCATCGGCAAGCACCGACCGGCCGATGCGCACCCCCAGGCTGTTGCCCCACTTCTGCACCTTGGTGGTCATAGGTTATCCTCCATGTATATACATAGTATAGCCAGGAAGGATCATTTGTCAACCGGTTTCTCACAACACTTCCACCGTAAGGACTGGATCCCCCGGTTCCCCCGGTCAAGCCGGAGGACTGGCTCACCGTGGGATGACTGGTGATGAGGGATTGGTTCGTCCTGTCTTCCCCGTCTGTCATTGCCCGGCTTGACCGGGCAATCCAGTCCGGTGACTATTGACTGTTAACTGTGGACTGGTGACTACTCTGACCGCGGATCGACGCGGCTGGTTATGGTACGAACCGGAAACTTTCGGTCCGTGCGGGTGAACTGGTCGGTCGAATACCCGTCTTCGTCGTGGCGGAAGGGCGTGATGCGGACACCGAAGGCGGGGCCGTAGAACTCGAGGTGGTCCCAATCGTCCGGCTTGGGGACATACCCCTGGACATAGAGTGACGGGTCGCAGACCCGGGCGTGCATGACGGCGTTCCCGTTCGTAATAGCGCCCCGGCCCGGGGTCAACTCCCGGACTTTTCGGACGACGGTCCGGTGTGCGGTCTCGAAGCAGATGGTGTCGGGCCAATTGCAGATTTCCTGATCCCGGCGGAAAATGCTTTGGCACTTTTTGGCGTCAGCCAGGCGCGTGAATCAACCATAGGCCGGTTTGGGTGGTTACCGTAGGGGCGGGTTTGAAACCCGCCCTTTATTGCCGTTTCGCGAT
>JBDREB010000215.1:0-13090 GCA_043820325.1 Planctomycetota bacterium
GAGGGCGGGTTTCAAACCCGCCCCTACACGGTTGACATCCGGATGTTCCCCGTACAATCACCTGTGGGTCGAAAAAAGTGCCAAACCTTTTTCCGAAAAACATGACCGGTTACGGATAGGGATCAGGAAATCTGAAATGAATCCTCTGTGGCCGCTGTGGCACAGTGTCTTTCGGCACCCTCCCGCTCCTCATTTTTCAGTTGACTTTGCTTGCATCGGCCGGTAGAATGATCGTGTTTGACAATGGTTATGCTTGGTAAAATGGGGCGATATGATCAAGATCATCGTCAAGGAAGAGAACAAACCGACGCGCGATTTCGCCGTCGACAAGTTCCCGCTCACCATCGGCCGCTCCAAGGACAACACCATCCGGGTCCCCAACCCCTTCCTCTCCCGCGAGCATTGCCGCATTGAGCAGGTCGGCGGGACCTTCCAGATCGTGGACCTCGACAGCAAGAACGGGCTCAGCGTCAACGGCCAGCCAGCCAGATCGGCGGCGATCAAGAACGGCGATGTGATCACCATCGGCAACAACACCTTCACCCTGGTCGTGGAAGGCGAAAAGAAGGAAACCCCGCCGCCGGCCGCGACCCCGGAACCCCGGCCCGCTCCCGCCCCGGCCACCGCCCGGCCCGTGAACGGCGGTCCGGTCCGGCCCGGCGCCGCGCCCGCCAAAACACCGGCGCCGGCGGGCAAACCGTTCACCCGGGAACAGTGGGACCAGCAGCTCTCCGAAGAGGAGATCACGGAGTGCACCCACTGCCGCACCCTTTTCAGCATTTCCTACCGCGCGCCGGGCGTCGGTTTCTTCTGCCCGTCGTGCAAGACCAAGCACGATTAAGCCGCCGGCCGCCGATCCCACCGCGCTTCCAAGCCGTTCCCATCACCCTTGCCGCTCCAGACCCATAACCGGGCTACGGTTACGATGCCCGTTTCGGTCACGGCAAGGCGGCGGATTGCATTCTCCCGAGCCGATACCGTAACCGATCCCGGATCATGTCCGGGGTTGCGTAGCTCGAATCGTAATTCGGTCGGGGTTGCGTCGGGAGAACCTGGACCCGCTTCCCGGTCTGCCACCGCAACCGCCCCACGCCCCATGTTTCGAGCTACGCAACCACCGACGCTCCGCTCTTCGTCTGCAACACGCAACCGTCTCCTTACCGATACGGGCTTCGTTACCGTTGCCGTTCTTTAATGTGACCTGCGACTCTTGATCCTACCGCAAGTCCGGGCTCCGGTCCAAGACCTGCAACCTGCGACCTGTGACATGCAACTCCCGATCCTACCGCAAATCCGGGAACCGGTCCCAGGCCATGCCGCAGAAGCCCTCCATGGTCACGGCCACATTCCAAACATGGTAGTCGCAGCCCACGGACCGGGGTTCGCCGGTGCGCAGGTCGTGCTGGATGAGCAGGCCGTCGGACGGGCAGAACCGTTCGCAGAGCCATCCCGGTTTGCCCCAGCCGAAAGTCTCCGACGGCCGGCAGACCGAGCAGCAGCCGTAACGGACCGCGTCGCGCGTGCGTTCCAGGTAGTAGGGATCGCCCGTCCGGTCATGCAGGTAGAGGACCTGGTCGAGCGCGTTGAGATGCATGGGGTGGATGTGCGGGTTGTGGGCCGAGGTGACCGATTCGCCCGATGAGCCCCAGTCGGCGCTGTCGAGGGGCGGCAGGACGGGCCGCGTGTTGTAATAGTACCGCCACAGCATCTCGAAATCGGCGCTGTCGCGCAGGACTTCCAGGAAGAACCCGCCGCGGGTGAGCGCATGCAGCGTCTGGGCCGTGTGGAGCAGGGCCAGGTTGCCCTCCTCGTCCGTGGCGTTATGGGTGTCCATGGGCGTGGCGCAGGGCTTGAGCGCGATCACATCGGCGTGGTAGGCGGCCGCGGCGCGGGCGGCCGCGTCCAGGTACCGGACTTCGCGCGTATGGCGGTGCAGGTGGGCCAGGGCGGCGGCGAACCAGCAGCCGGCGAACCCCTCCGTGCGCAGGGGCGTGCCGTCGGCCAAGCTGAAGGAGACCGGGAACTGGCCGTTATCAAGCTGCAGCGCGACCACGCGGTCGAGCACCTTCCGCGCGGCCCCGACCCACGCCGCCGCCCGGTCGGGCACCAGGTCGGCCGCCTTGAGCAGGTAGTAGCAGGCGTGGCCGTTGGTGTAGGCGTAGTGCGCCTCGGGGCTCAAGTAGGTCCACCAGCCCCGGGCGTGGGCGCGTCCCTGCTCCTGGCATTCCCAGAAGAACCCCGAGGCGGGATTGATGCTCGCCGCGATGAGGTCCAGCCGCCGGACGGCGTAGTCGGCCAGTTCGGGGCGCCGGCAGCGCGTCTGCAAAAGAAGGAACGGGTAGGCGGCCATGGCCCCGCCGGTCCAGCCGATCTCCGTGATCGGCCGGCCGAACGGCCAGTCCTTGACGCTCCCTTTATCTCAAGGCCGCGGTCAGCGGTTCAGGTACACCCCGGTTTCCCGGTGCTCCGGTCGTCCATCACGATCAGGGCGCAGGCCGCCAGGACCATGGCCATACCCGCGATCGCCGTCACCGTGACCGGTTCCCTGAACCACACCACACCCACGATCACATTGGCCACGGTGGTGATCAGACTCAACTGCGAAGCGGTGGCGACGGAGAGGTGGCGGTACCCCGCGGTCATGAGGAGCTGGGCGATGGCGGCCACCAGTCCCACACCGAGCAGGAGCAGACCGCCCGACCAGCCGATGGCGCACGGCTGGAGGTTCGCGGGCAGCAGCAGCAGCCAGAATCCCATGGCGCATTGGGCGAGAAAGATGGCGAAAGGGCTGTCGGTAGCCGAAAGCTGCTTGATGCTCACATAGGCGGCGCCGCTGGTGATCGCGCCGGCCACGGCCAGCATTTCCCACCCGCCGAAACCAGCCAGGCTGCCGCCCCCGCCCATGGCGATGAGGACGATGCCCGCGAAGGCCGCGGCCACCAGCAGCCACTTGCGCCGGCTGCTTTTTTCGCCCAGCCAGAGGATCCCGCCGATCGTGGCGAAGACGGGCGAGGAACTGGAGATCACCGTGCCCTTGGCCAGGCCGATCTCGTAGATGGAAAGAAAATAGAGGAACACCGCCACGCCGCCCAGGAGGCCCCGCACCAGGAGCATGCGGTGATTGCGGAATTCAAGGCGGATGAACCCCCCAAGCCCCAGGCTGGCGATCAGGACCGCGCCGATGGCGAACCGGAACAGGGTGACCTTGTAGATGTCGATCCCATGCGCCTGAACGGCCTTGAGCAGGACGGCCATCACCGCGAACAGGAGGGCCGAACCGATAGAGGCGGCCAGACCGCGGCGGTAGAGGCGGTCGTCATTCATGGGGGCTGAGGCGGGCGATCATGTGTGAACGAAATTCCAGATGGCCCAGCCGCCGGCGCACCAGGCCGCCAGGTTGAGGGTGAAGGCGATAACGGCCGCGGGGACCGACCGGGCGAACCGCTTCCGTTCCAGGGCGAACCAGAACGGGACCATGGCCATGCAGACCGATATCACGAACAGCACCTTCTGGACACGGCCCAGCGGGTGTTTGAACCCGAGCACGGCCAGGGCATTATCGCTCAACCCCCACTTGAGCCGGAACTTCCGGCCCCGGCTCTTGCGGAACAGGTCGCTCTGCGGCCCCTTCGGCGGGGGGATGTATGCCGGGTGCTTCTTGCGCGTTGCCATCAGTGCCTCCATGCAAGGTTGGAGATTATACGAGCGCCGGCCGCCTTTGCAAGACGAAAACGAAGGGCGCCGGGAAAAAACCTTGCCAAACGGCACCGCCGCGCTACAATGGACCGCGGTCACCGTTGGAGGTAATGGCATGTGCGCCACGATCGCGGGATTCCCGTACCGGCCCGACTGCCGGCATTTCCTGGGGTACAAGCCCTGCCGGTTCAAGCGCCTGTGCGAGGATTGCCCCGAGTGCAGTCCCATGGGCAAACGGCTGCTCATCATCAACCTCGACGCCATGGGTAATGTCCTGCTCACCACCAGCCTGCTCGCCCCCCTGCGCCGCGCGTACGGGGACGATGCCCACATCACCTGGATCACCCGTGCCAACGCCCTGCCCCTGCTCGAACACAATCCCCTGCTTGACCGGGTCATCCCGTACGATCTCGAGGGCACCATGATCGTGCGGGCCCAGAAGTTCGACGCGGCCTTCAACGCCGACAAAGCGGCCAATTCCTGCGCCCTGCTGAACGAGGTGACCGCCCGCCACAAATTCGGGTTCGGCCTCTCCGACCAGGGCGCCATCGTGCCCGCGGCCCCGGAAAGCGGTTACAATTTCCGCATGGGACTGGATGACGCGCTCAAATTCCGGGGCAACACCCGGCCGGCCACGCAGATCCTGCACGAGTGCATGGGGCTCGAATTCAGGCGCGACCCGTATATCCTGGAGCAGACCGCGGAGGAACGGGCCTTCATCCGGGACTACCGTACGGCCCAGGGGCTGGACGGGAAGGCCGTGATCGGCATCAACACCGGCTGCGCGCCCCTCTACGCCCACAAGCGGCTGACCGAGGCCCAATATGTGGACCTGGCCCGCCGCCTGAAGGAGCGGTTCCCGCAGGCCGTGGTGGCACTTGTCGGCGGCAAGGCCGAAACGGCCGGCAACGCCGCCATCGCCGCGGCCGTGCACGGCGTGCCGAGCACGCCCACGGACCTCGGCCTGCGCCGGGGCATCGGGTTCGAAGACCTCTGCGACATCGTCATCACCGGCGACACGCTCGGTCTCCACATCGCCATCGCCCTCAAGAAATTCGTGGTCGCCTTCTTCACCATCACCTGCCCGCAGGAGATCGACCTCTACGACCGCGGGGTCAAGGTCCCCTGCCTGTTCGACTGCGCCCCCTGCTGGAAACGGGAATGCGCCGACCTCAAGTGCATCCGCGAGATGGACCTCGGCCGCCTCGTGGATGGCGTGGCCGCCTACTTCAAGTAAGGATACAGAGGTCGGAATGTCGGAAGGTCGGAAAGTCGGAAAGCCTGATCTGGAAAATGCCAAATGCTAAATGCCAAATTACAAATGGATCCTCTGTTCCCTCTGTGGCCGGGCTTGCCTGCTGCAAACGGTCGCACAGTCGCAATGGTCGCAAAGCCGGAAAGTCGGAAAGCCTGATCTGGAAAATGCTAAATGCTAAATGTTGACGGAGTCGCAAAAAGTCGTTTCCAATGGTCCGATTCCACCTTGAAGGGCCACGCTCTGTCGTGGCCGGGGATGCCGTTCATAGGAGGAACAAAAACGGACGCGACGGAGCGCGTCCCTCCAGAAGAGGGGGAATTGACTTTTTGCGAGTTCGTCAATGTTAAATGCCAAATTACAAATGAATCCTCTGTTCCCTCTGTGGCCGGGTTTGCCCCCGGCAAACGGTCGCACAGTCGCCAAGTCGCAAGGTTCGCAAGGGTCGGAAAGTCGGAAGGTCGAAAAGTCGGAAGGTCGGAAAGCCTGAATCCGGAACAACTTCCATGCGGTTCTCCGTCACCCTTATCCATTCTTCCTTTGTGCCCTTTGTGTACTTTGTGGCAGATCTTTTCTTCTCTTCTCCAAACCATACCCCCTCTGTGCCTCTCTGTGGCCTCTGTGGCCGGGCTTGCCTGTGGCAAGCGGTCGCACAGTCGCAAGGGGCGCAAAGCCGGAAAGTCGGAAAGTCGGAAAGTCGGAAAGCCTGATCCCGGATTTTACTCTTTGCCTTGCTCCGCCAACCCCCACCCGTCTTCCTTTGTGAACCCATCCGGTCAAGCCGGAGGGCAGGCTTTTGTGCCCTTTGTGGCAAATCTTCTCTCCTCCGCACCATACCACCCTCTGTGCTTCTCTGTGGCCTCTGTGGCAAAGTTCCCCGCCGCATGAAGATCCTCCTCATCCAGCACCGCCAGATCGGCGATGTCCTGATGTGCACACCGGCCGTGCGCGCCCTGCGGCGGCACCTGCCCGAAGCCAATATCACCTTCGTGGTGGAAAGTTTCTCCCACAGCGCCTTGAAATACAACCCGCACATCAATGCATTCATCATCCCGCCCAAGGACATCGGGCCGGGAGCGTTCATGGCCCTCCACTGGAAGGCGTGGCGCAGCCGGTACGATGTGGTGATCGATTTTTTCCGCAACCCCAAATCGGCCTGGCTCACTTGGTGCACGCGGGCGCCGCGGCGGATATCTTTCACGGGCCGGTACCGGAAATTCGCCTACACCACGGCCGTCGACGCCGGCGATCCCGAGACCACCTACGCCGCGGTCCGCAAACTGCGCCTCCTCGGGCCCCTCGGCATCACCGAGGAGAAGGACTGCCTGCCCGAGTTCTTCATCTCCGATGTCGAACGGCAGTGGTGCGACCGGGTGTGGGACGACCTCAAGCTCACCCCCGCCGACCTGGTCATCGCCATCTCGCCCGTCAGCCGCAAACAATACCGCGTATGGCCGGCGGTCCACTACGCCCGGCTCTGCGACCACCTCGTCAAGGCCCACGGCGCCAAGGTCATCCTCACCTGGGGCCCGGGGGAGGAAGGGTTCATAAAGCCCATCACCAGCACCATGCAGGCCCGGCCGATCACCGGCTACCCCATGCCCGGCCTCACCGAACTGCAGGCCCTCCTCGGCCGGTGCGACCTGGTCATCGCCAACAACAACGGACCACGGCACATGGCCATTGCGGCCGGCACACCGACACTCGGCCTTTTTTCCAAGCTCTCCCCCGCCCACTGGACCCCGCCCGGCAACCCGCTCCACCTGGTCATCCAGCCCGACCCGGTCCGCGACGCCCGGGGCAATGTGGAGCTCAAGGCCGAGAACCTGCCCGTGGAACGCGCCATCGCCGCGGCCGACAAGATGATCGCCGACCTCAAGCGGGGCAGGGAATACCGGCCGAAGGGCTGACCGCCCGTCCCAAGCCGTTGCCGTTCCAAACTCAAAACCGGGCTACGGTTACGATGCCCGTTTCGGTCACGGTCAGGGCAAGGTGGCGGAAATTTCTTCTCCCAAGCCGTAGCCGTCACCCTTGCCGATACGGGCTTCGTTACCGTGGCCCTAACCGTTGGTAAGATACAGGCTTCGTAGCCGTTGCCGTTACTCAACAGGAAAATCCTTGCATTTGAACCTGTGCCGCTACAATGGTGGGGGTCTCCCTTTTTCAAAGGCGGCCCATGCGGATCCTGCTCGTCAACCACTTCCCCTTGGAAGGTTCGGGCAGCGGGGTCGTCACCCGCAACCTGGCCCGGGAGCTGGTCCTGGCCGGCCACAAGGTGCTCGTCATCGCCCCCGACCACGCCCCCTGCACCGGCCAGCCGTTCGAGGTCCGGACCATCATCTGCGACCCCGGTGACGGCCGGACGGCCGATCTCCCGTTCAACTTCCCCTGTTTCACCACCCACCCCCAAAGCCCCGTCACCTTCCACGGCCTCACCGACGACCAGATCGACCTGTACGCCACCGTCTACTGGCGGTTCATCGAAAAAGCCCTGCGCGATTTCATGCCTGACCTCATCCATGTCCAGCACCTGTGGGTCGCGGCCGCCTGCGTGGCCGATTCAGGTCTGCCCTATGTCGCCACCGTGCACGGCACCGACCTCATGGGGTACGAACAGGACGAACGCTACCACGAAATGGCCGAACGCGGCATGCTGTGCGCGCGCCGGATCGTGGGAATATCGCGCCGGATCGCCGAAAAGACCCGCCGCCTCTTCCCCCAGGCCGCCGACCGCATCACGGTGATCCACAACGGGTTCGATTCCGGGATCTTCAAGCCCCGGCCCGAAGTGACCCGCACCGGCGTGCTGGCCGAATTCGGCCTGCCCGAAACGCGGCACCTGGTCTGCTTCGTGGGCAAGCTCGCCGATTTCAAGGGGGTCGACACCCTGATCCACGCCGCGGCCCTGTATGAACGGGAGCTGGGGTCCGTCACCACGCTGATCATCGGTATGGGCACCCTGCGCGGGGAACTGGAACGGCAGGCCGCCGCCAACGGCCTGCACAACCTGCACTTCATCGATTACCAGCCCACCCCCGCCCTCATCCGGGCCTTCAGCGGCGCCGACCTGGCCGTGTTTCCCTCCCGCGAGGAGCCTTTCGGGCTGGTCGCCATCGAGGCCCTGGCCTGCGGCACCCCGGTGGTGACCACCAACCAGGGCGCCTTCCCCGAATATGTCACCCCGGAAGTCGGCACCATGGTCGACATCAATGCCCCGGACCAGCTGGCCGCGGCCATCATCAGCGAACTCCGGGCGGATGCCAAACGGACCAAGGGACCGGCCGCGGCCGAATACGCCGCCCGGGAATTCGCCTGGTCGCGCAAGATCCGCGAATATATCGACCTCTACCAGCGGGCACTGAGGGAATAACGCCCCGCGGCCGGGCCACATCCCAATCGGGCTGCGGCTACGATGCCCGTTTCGGTCACGGTAACGGCAACGCGGCGGGATCCACGGACAAGCTCCAAATAAACAAGACCGTAACACTACCGAATGAAATGGTGGCGTGTGGTTCACCATGGAAAGCGCAGGAATTCACGCCAAAGGCTGGATCCCCCGGTTCCCCCGGTCAAGCCGGAGGACTGGCTCACCGGGGGATGACGGAAAATGATCGACATCGGCCATCAGGTCCTCCCCCTTGTCATTGCCCGACAAGCCTGTCCTCCGGCTTGACCGGGGGAATCGGGCAATCCAGTCCGGAATGAACCGGTTGGTTCCATTCGGTAAAGTGTTACACAAAACCGAACAAAGCCCAAACGATCTCAATGGGACCCAACGGGGAATTTAGCCGGTTGATCCCGTTTCGTCCGATCGGAGTTTATTGGTTCCGTTTCGGATCGCTTATTTGATGAACTCGCAAAAAGGTCTACAATCCACGAGAGCCCAGCAGTTTTTCCTGTAGCTGCGACCCTTGCGGTCGCCCATCTTGAGGCGGGGACAAGCCCCGCAGCTACAAGGATATGCGTCTGCGGATCATATGGTGTCCCCAGGCCTCTGATAAGATTTCTGTGGAATCAACGGGACTTGAAAAGATTCTTTTTGCGAGTCCGTCTTATTTGGAGCTTGGGATCAGGAGCTTGGCACTTATGGTGTTCTAAAATAAAACCGCCCCGCAACCATTCGGACTGCAGGGCGGTGGTTGTACGAGTACCCGGTGCGGCGGAATCAGCGGCCCATCACGACCACGACTTCAACGCGACGGTTCTTCGACTTGGCCGACTTGTTGCTGTTGGGGGCGACCGGTTTGAAGTTGGCGAAGGTCGCGGCGTAGATCGACCGCTTGGCGGGATCGATGCCGCCTTCTTTGACCAGGTATTCGAGCACGGCAACGGACCGGGCCGAGCCGAGTTCCCAGTTGTTGTCATAGTATTTCTTGGCGCGCTGGATCGGGTCCGAGTCGGTGTGGCCTTCGACCCGGATGGTCTTGTCCTTGAACAGGTCGCCCTTGAGGGCCGTGCCGAGTTTGCTCAGCACTTCCTTGGCCGCGGTCTTGATGGTGGCCTTGCCCGGGTCGAAGAGGATGTCGGCGGTCATGAGCACCACCACTTCGCCATCGCGCTCGGTGACGCCGGCGACGCCTTTGAGCGATTCGCGCAACGCCGAGGTCTCGGGGCCGTACCGGTTGGTGTTGGCCTTGAGCGCGGTATTCTCGGCCTTGAGCAGATCGATCTGCTTGCGCTGACGCTCGAAAGCGCCGCGGTATTCGGTGTGGATCATGTCTTTGTCGCGCTTCAGCTTAGCCATCTCATCTTCGGGGGCAGGACCGCCGCAACCGACCGCAAGCACGCCCAGAAGCATGCTGACCGGGACAAGAACCTTCATGCGCATGTTTTTCCCTTTGCAATATCGGAAAAAAGTTACAATCCGTGTGAAACCACGCATATGGAAGCCTTAATTGTATTTTAACGGCTTGGAAAGTCAAGAGAAATCGTTAAAAAATCCTCACGGCGCCCCATCCGCCGCCAGGAGCGGGTCGGGAATTCCCGCCTCGCCGAACCCCTTGGCCCTGAGCCGGCAGGCGGCGCAACTCCCGCAGGGCGGGTACGCTCCGGTATAACAGGTATGCGTATGGGCCAGCATGGCCAGACACCCCTCGGCGACCGCCAGTTTCACGATCGCCGCCTTGGAAAGATCGATGAGCGGCGTAACGATGCGCACCGGAAAGTCCATGCCGAGGGCGAGCGCCTGCGCCAGGGCATCGATGGCCTCACGGCGGCAATCGGGGTAACCGGAATAATCCACCTGCGACATGCCGGCTACAATGGTATGCGCCCCTTCCCGGTAGGCGATCACCGCCGCGTGGGTCAGAAAGACCAGATTGCGGCCGGGCACAAAAGTGTCCGGCAGACCGGGGTGAGGCCGGGGTTGGCCGCCGTTGACCAGTGTACTCACCCCGGCGGCGCGGAACAGATCGAGTTCCATGACCCGGTGGGGTACCCCCGCCAGGGCGGCGATGCGCCGGGCGCAATCGATCTCGCGGCCGTGCTTCTGACCATAGGCGAAGGTGAGGGCGCTGACGCGCGCGTACCGGTGGCTGGCCCAAAAGAGGGCGGTGGTGGAATCCTGGCCGCCCGACAGGACCACCAGGGCGGCGTCGGTCTTGGATTCAGGCGCGCGGTTCACGCCGGGGGCTACTGGGCCGCGGTGGCCAGGGACGCGCAGATCCGCTCCAAGGCGTTCAGCGCTTCGGGCGCGATCTTGGCGAAGGCGATGCCGACGAACTCGGTCTCGCGTTTTTTCAGGGTGTAGACCACCTGCCCCTTGAATTCGATGCGCGCGTCCAGGTTGGCGATGTTGACCCGGACCGACATTTCCTTGGCCTTGGGATTGTTCACGCTGTAGGGGCTAAAGATGCAGAACGGGTGGATGCCGTTCTCCGTGTAGCCCGGACAGTTGGTGCAGTGCCGCCAATCGATGCAGACCCCGCCCGGGCTGAAGCTCAGGATGGAGGAAGGATAGAAGATATGGGTCGGCAGCCCCCCCACGACCACATCGAGAGCGATGAGGATGGGTACGGCCGCCGCCTGCTCGCGGATCTTCTGGTGGGCCATGGTCTGGGGCGGCGTGGCGGTCTGATCGAGGGAACCTTCCAGGGGCCCGGCCTGTTCGGGCTCGAGCGAATGGGGCGTGAGATGGCGGATGGTACCCGCCTGCGCCCGATACGGCACGGGGTCGGCGGGGGCGAGAGCGGGGTCGGCGGCCGGTTCCTGCCAGTGGGCCGTCGGGTTTTGCTTCGGTTGCCGGGGCTGTTGCGGCTGGGCCGCGAACCCCGGCTGGAATTGCTGGGGTTGCCCCCGCTGGTGGACCGGTTGCGCTGGACCGGCATGGGCCGGGGCGGTCTTCCCATGCGTGCCCGGGGCCGCGGCCCCGGCGCTGCGGAACGGGACGACCTGTGCCGCGGGGGTCCGGGCGGCGGGGGCCGCCTCGCTGTCACCGCGGGTGACCCGCTTGGTATGGAACTCACCCGTGCCGAACTTGCACGAGATGCACAGGTGCTTGCCGCGGGCCGAATCGAAGCCCACATCGGCCACGATCTTGCCGCAGATGTCGCACATCGGCATGGGCGGGCCCTACTGCAAAGCCTTGGCCACGGCGGCCAGCACGGCATCGGGGGTCACGCCATCGGCGCCGGCCTCGAAGGAAAGGATCAGGCGGTGCCGGAGCGCGGGCAGGATGTGGGCCGTGACCCCGACGGCGGTGGCGTTGACCTGGCCGTCCATGAGCGCGGCAAACTGGGCGGCGGCGATGAGCGCCTGGCCGCCGCGGATGCTGGCACCCAGGCGGACGAAGCGGCGCACGGGTTCGGGGGCGTCGGGAAAGGTCGGGCAGGTGAGCATCACCACCCGGGCGGCCAGCTCGCGGATATGGGGGCTCACAACCACCTCGCGCAGGAGGCGGGCCATGTCGAGCACGGCCGCGCGGTCGAGCACCGGCTTGACGGCGGGCACCTCCACGCCCGTGGTCCGGCGCAGGATCTCGGCCATGCCGGCCGCGTCGGCCGGGGCCACGATCACCTTGAAGGCGAACCGGTCCTGCTGGGCCTCGGGGAGCGGATAGGTCCCCTTCATCTCCACCGGGTTCTGGGTGGCGAGCACCATGAACGGCTCGGGCAGGGGCATGGTCTCGCGCCCCGCGGTGACACACCGTTCCTGCATGCCCTCCAGGAGGGCCGACTGCGTCTTGGGCGTGGCGCGGTTGATCTCGTCGGCCAGCACGAAATTGGCGAAGAGCGGCCCCTTGCGGAACTCGAGCACGCGCCCCCCGTCCTTTTCCACGATCACATGCGTGCCGGTGATATCGGCCGGCATAAGGTCGGGCGTGAACTGGATCTTCTTGAATTCCAGGCTCGTGGCCCGGGCGAAGGAGGCGGCCAGCAGGGTTTTGCCGAGACCGGGAACCCCTTCGATGAGCACATGGCCGCCGCTGAAGAACGCCGCGCACATCATGCGGACGGCATCGTCGTGGCCGACAATGACCTTCTTCAGCTCATTGACCAGCGCGTCGCACCGGTCCCGGAAGGTATTTGCCAAACCTGCCACAGGCCCTCTTTGACAACAGTCCAATACGCCATATTATATTATATTGATATACGCGGTTTTGTCAAATCAATTTTAAAACCGCCACGGGCCATCCGAATGCCGCCGGTCCTTGTTTCGGGACCGTTCCCCTGCTTGGCACGGCCTGCGACCGCAACCCAAGAGCGGGATACGGCATACGGAGACGAAAGGCGTATCGACCAACGGTATACGGTGTTCGGCTCTGATCTGGACCGGATGGCGAAAGCCGCATGCCGTTTCGCCTATCGTTTCCGTAAACCGATGGTTGGTTTGTCTGCACTAACATGGTCGAAGTCTCAGGAAAAATTCTTATATTCACTTTTTGTTACTATTGAGCCTGAATGGAAAATGTGGTTGGTTGGGGTGGGGGCCATGGATAATGGCGGTTGCCCATTTTTATATTTTCATGCCGTTTTTTTGTTGACAATACCCGATAGCCGGATATAATTATCGTATTGTCACTTTTTACAAGAGGAGATTACGATGGGCCAACACGAGCAGCGTCTGCGAGCAAGGATGGATGCCATCAAAGGCGAGATCGCCGCGCTGGGGGAGATGCGTCCCGGGGTGCTGACCAAGCAG
>JBDREB010000216.1:0-11014 GCA_043820325.1 Planctomycetota bacterium
ATGCGCCCTTGCGGAATGCAGACGCCATCCGTAAGTTCCCGAATGCCCTTGAAAATCGCTTTTCGCGACAGGCCGGATGCGCGGCTGATTTTCGAAATTCCTCCGTATCCCAAACTGCGAGCCTCGTTGGCCGCAACGAGACGCCTTGCCCGCTCATCCAAGAGTGGTAAAATGACAGCAAACTTTTGCGAGAAAAATCCGAGCTTCTTCATGACAAGAAATTATACTCATTTCCGGCGCAATTGCAACCTTTATTTTTTAACGGGGCCTTACATCCAAACCGGCAAGCTGCCCCTGCTACCCCAATAACACCGCCTGCCGCATGCAATAGGGTTACACGCTGACATTCTGCTTGCTTTTGCATCCCTCAAGAGGTAGAATTTGACCCCGCTATCGGCTCTTTTACTTCATTCGGCTAAAGTGTTACTTATTGTTTTACCTGTTGCCCCTGCCTGCGCTTGCACAGTGCTGGTAGTCGCCCATGTCAGAGCAACGATGATCAGCCCCCCAACCATGAACATTACCACCCCCAACAACCAACGGTTGCATCGCTTAATATGAACCAATTCCGCTTCCATGTTCCCCAAGCGGTCTTCAATGGGAATGTTCACCTTTGATTTTGAAATGTTGAACATAAGCGGCCCTCCTACTCCAGCCTAAGGGGAAAACCTCATTAATCATTATTGGCGCATAAATTCTACTTGTCAACACTGGTGTGTCAATGATAATCGGTAGGCAAACAGGTTGTCAAGGGATAATGGGAAGGCACATAGGACCAGCTGACGGCACTGATCGTTAACCCCGTTTGCCGGCGAGCACCCGTGTCAATGTACGCAAAGCCTGGTTGACGGCCTCTGAATTGGGGAACCGCTTGGCCATGTCGGGATCCAGGACGACGATATTGGACTCCTGATGGTACCGTTTGGCGTATTTGCCCCTTACCCCGCGGGAGAAATCGTATTGGGGAAGCATGGTGTCGTCTTTAGCTGCCTTTTTCATACATATTCCTTTCCACTGCCGTTGCCCGGCGGGCACTGATCATCCTGATCTTGTCGCCTCTATCCGTATGCACCACTACCAGGAGGCGCATCCGTGTCGACAACCCTATGATCACGGACCGGTCCTCCAGATCCGAATGCAAAGGATCGGCGATCGTGATGGATAAGTGATCCCCGAAGACCGTGGTCGCCTCCTTGAAGGATACACCATGTTTGCGCTGATTGATAACCGCCTTGGATGGGTCCCATTCAAATTGCATGGTTCATTGAACCCCTGAAATGGCGGCTACATTCGTTCATGCGAATCCTGTGCGAATGGTGCTATCAACTAAAATATTATACCATGGTCCTGCATAAAAAGCAATTCAAATAACCGGCTTTGTGTCACTTTACCCGAAGGAAGCAAGCACTGATGACTGGATTGCCCGATCAAGTCGGGCAATGACAGCGCAAGAATAAGCCCGATGCGAATTACCCTCTTCATCCGTCATCCCCCGGCTTGACCGGGGGATACAGTCCTTTCATTCCGTAAAAGTGTTACGGAAAGGCAAGGTCGAAATGTCCAAAGGTCTAATAGTCCCAAAGTCGAAGGTGCCGGCCCTGCCGGTGACAATTGACTTTTCGTCTTTTGGACATTTGGACTTTTTGACTCCCGCCCGCAGGGCGGGTCTTCAATACTTCGCTTCGATCAGCCCGATCAGTTTGGTGACCGCGGGTTTGATGGTGGGGTCGTTGGCCTTCACCGCCCGCGTGATCCGGTTGCCGGCGTAGAGGATGGCCGGCCGGGAGTTCTTGAACACCAGGGCGAGTTCGCCCAGGGAGAGGTTTTTGATATACTTGTTGCAGAGGTAGATGGCGATGTGCCGGGCGGCCACGGTGGGCCGGCTGCGGCTGTCGGAGAAAATGGTGTCGCGGGTGATGTCGAAATATTCGCAGACCTCCCGGATCACATCCTTGAGGGTGATGTCGAGGGTCCGTTCGTCCTTGGAGTGGGCGCCCAGGACTTTGCGGGCCAGGGCGAGGGTGCATTCATCGCCGGCGTAGGAACAGTGTTTGACCACGGTGGTCAGGGCGCCGGTCATTTCGCGGATGTCCCCTTCGTATTCCTGGGCCAGGTATTCGAGGACCGGCCGGTCGACGGCCAGCTTGAGTTCGCCGGCGACGCGTTCCAGGATCCGGATGCGGGTCTCGGAGCACGGCCGTCCCAGCTGGATCCACATGCCCGCCATCAGGCGCTTGACGAGCTTGGGACCGAGGGTCTTGACGGTGTTGGGGTGCTTGTCGCAGGTGATGACGACCTGCTTGCCGCTGTCGAGCAGTTCGTTCAGGGTGTGGTAGAATTCCTCCTTGGTGTGGGTCTTGTCGCCGCCGGCCAGGAAGTGGACATCGTCCAGGAGAAAGACATCGGCATTGCGGAAATAATGCCGGAACTTTTCCACGCGCCGGTTCTGCAGGGAGGTGATGAAGTCGTTCATGAAGGCTTCGCAGGAGCTGAAGACCACGCGGCGCTGGCCCTTGCGGCGGCGGCGGATCTCCGTGTAGATGAGCTGGAGCAGGTAGGTCTTGCCCATGCCGGCCTCACCGTAGATGAAGATCGGGTTGGGACAGCCCGTTTCGCCCTTGATCACGCTTTCGGCCGCGGCCATGGCGATCTTGTTGCAGGGACCCACCACCACATCTTCGTTCGTGACGCGGCGCACTTCGCGGTTGAATTGCGAGAGCGGGCGGTCGGACGCGGTCACACGCGGCGCGTCGTCGACGGCCGGCGCGGTGTCGCCGGCGTCCGGTATCGTTGCGGCGGGAACCGCGGCCGTGCCCGCCGATGCGATCTCCAGGGTGACGGGGCGGCCGACGGTTTCTTCGCAGGTGCGGCGCAGGACTTCGCCGAATTTATTCTTGATGACATTGCGATAGGTGTCGTTGGGTACGGTGATCTCCAAGCGGTCGGCATGCGCGGCCCGGAGCCCTGTGTTTTCCTTGAACCAGTTCTTGAAGGCGTACGGCGAGATACGCGCTTCAAGCCGTTTCAGGATATCCCCCCAAAGGGAGGACAGGTCATTGACTTTCTGCATATATGTACACACGAGCCTACTACACCGTGGATCGTTCTTGAACCAACGCGTTAAGCATGGGGTATTTTACGACGGCGGCGCGAATGTCAACGATGGAAAATTATTTTTTTCGGCGCCGCCGACCGCGGGCGGATGACATCGGCATAACTCAAGGTACTGCGCATGTTAGGAAAACAGGATGACACCCATTGACCGGCCGCCACGGAAATATTTTTTGGGCGTTCCGCAACGGCGCCGTTTTTGCGTGCATTCCGGTACCAGTTATATAGCCCACATCGATTTGATTTCACATGTTTTAAAAAAACGGGGCGTCGCGAACAAAATCGGATTTGGCGTCAGGCGCTCCGGGAACCGGACGCGCCAGATCCATGCTGGTCCGTCATATCTCGGCCTGCCTGCAAAAGATGGCGATCACGCGGCGGGCGGGCACGGGGCGGGATCAGAACCGGAAGTTGATGTTGAGGCTCATCAGGATCGTATCATTGGCGCCGTCGAACGCCTCTGTCCGGTAATACCCGTACCCCAGCATCACCATCCAGGGCGTTTCCGTGCGGTCGATGCCGAAGGCCAGATACACCCACCACTCCTCGTGCTTGGTCCAATCACCGATCAGCGTGCCGTAGGAGGCCGCGCCCGGCGCCCCGATGGAAGGTTGCTTGCTGTTCATGAAAACATACCGGCCCAGGATGGCGTAACTTTCCGGCCCCCGTTCCATCTGCGCGTTCAGTTGCACATCGGTGCGCACAAAACCCTCGTCGTCAAAACGGCCGACACTGCACTTGACCCAATTCAAGTCGGCGTCCTTGAGCGCGGTGAGTTCGGCCCCGTAGAATTCGATCTCGCCGGCCGCACCGGGGACCGTGCCGTATTCCAGCGTGATCCCCATGTCGCCGGCCATGTCCCGCGGCGCATAGGCCAGCCCCAGCGCATACGATCCGAGCCGGCCGGTATCCGTCCCGAGATCAAGGGAACCGAACCGGGCCGCGCCCGTCACGCCCATGTCCTCCTGGAACCACCAGCTGCCGCCGACCGTGCCCAGGTAATCCAGGCGTTCCTCCAGGCCGCCGATCGTACTGTCCCCGGTCCAGCAGCCCAGTTCGATCCGTGAGGCGTTGCGTTCCCGCCATTCCCCGAACAGCATGGTATAGGTGGCGCCGTAGATCATGGATTGCAGGTCCGGATCAATTTCCTTGATATCCTTGGGCCGCGTGCTGAAGACATTGATGTCCAGGGCGTTGGCCGACATCAGGCCGGGGGAGCTCCGCATCGGCCCCTGGTAATAATTCTGGGCTGTCACGGCCGAGGCGATCAGGCATGCCGCCGCGATCAACCCGCAGAACCGCCGGGTGCGTTCCATCATGATCCCTTTGTAAAAGCGTATCCGTTCAGTGTGAACATGGCCGCGTTGCACAGGCCGTGAAAAACAGCGGGCGTCACATAACTGCCGCCCCATTCGCGCAGGAACCCGAAGGCCAGGCCGGGAACGATCACCAAGGCGCCCCAGGGGTTGCCCCACCACAGCATATGGGGCAGGCCGAAAAGGACGGCCACCACCGGCAGGGCCGGGCCGAAGGCGATGGAACCCACGCGCCAAGGCCGGCCCCACGCGTTATGCAGTTCCGTCTGTAGGAAACCGCGGTAAAAGACCTCCTCCGTGATCCCGGCGAAGAGGACCCCCACCAAGACCTGGTTGAGCACGCCCCACGCGGAGCGCAGCCAGCCCAGGGCGCGGATATCGGCCGCCTCCGCCACGGGCAGGGGCAGCCACCAGCGCGCCGCGGCCAGATAGACCGCGGCAAAGAGCGGCAGGACGACGCCGGCGACGGCCAGCCCCCGCAGGAGGCTCCGGCCGGGGCGCGAGTCCCGGATGCCGTAGGCCACGGGATCGCGCCCTGTCCGCTCGATATAGGCGATCGGCACCGCCAGGTAAGCCACGATGACGGTGATGCCCACCGGCCAGTCGCCCCAGGCCGGCAGGAACCGGCCCACCGCGGCGATCGCGCCCACGGCCCCCAGGTAGAACACGGCGGCGCGGATGACGGACCGCCGGCCGGTGGTCATGGCTGTTGCCGGCCCCGGGCGGCGGGGCAATAAATGGTGCGAGAGAAGGGACTCGAACCCCCACGGGTTACCCCACAAGATCCTAAGTCTTGCGCGTCTGCCAATTCCGCCACTCTCGCGTTCAATACGGGAAGCGCCGTCATCCCGTGATCTCTTCGCCGAAAACGACATACCGGTCCTCGGGATACCGGTGGGTATGGAACACGCCGGCCTTGATCACATCCAGCCGGCCGTCCTGGTCCATATACCGGTCGTCACCCGCGCCGCCGGTCACCTTGCCGATGACAAAGCGGTGGTAGCCGATGTCAAGCTCCTGTTCGAACTCGCATTCCAGACAGGCCACGCACTCATTGATATGGGGCACGGGGAATGTCTGACCCGTGGAAGCGGTCAGCCCCGCGGCGTCGAGCTCGCTCCGGCTCGGCGGCACATTCCCGGCGATGATCCTGACCGCGGCCACGATGTCCCGCCCGGGAATGTTGATGACGAACCGGCCTTCGCGTTTGATGTTGGCATAGGTGTGGCTTTCGGCGCCGATGGCCGCGCCCACCTGGTCGCCCGAAATGCCGGCGTAGGCGCCGAACACCCCCGCGTTCACGATCCCCGAGGCGTGCCGCGTGGTGATGATCATCACCGGCGCGGTGGCCAGCATCCGCATGGCGCCCCGCACATTCAGCCGTTTCAGCATGTTCAGCTCCGGTAGAGGTTCTTCAGGGCGTAGGGCCGCCGGTCGCGGATGTAGAGGCGCGGGACGCGTTTGCCGATGAGCGAAATGACCTCGTAGGGAATGGTGTGGAGGATCTTGGCCATCTCGTAGACGGTGATCTCCTCGGTCCCCTGCCGGCCGATCACCACCACTTCGTCGCCCACGGCCGCGGGGTGGTCGCCCACATCCACCATCATCATGTCCATGTTCACATTGCCGGAGACGGTGAAACGGCGGCCATTGATGAGGACCTGGCCGCAGTTGGAGAACCCGCGCGAGAACCCGTCGGCGTACCCGATCGGCAGGGTGGCGATGCGCGTGCGCCGGGGCGCGATGTAGGAGCGGCCGTAGCTCACGGGCGTCCCCTTGGCGACCTCGCGGATAAAGAGGACTTTCGTCTTCAGGGTCAGCGCCCGCTGGACCTCGATACGGCTGGGTCCTTGGGCGGGTTTGCCGTAGGGGTAGATCCCGTATAAAAGGAGCCCGGGCCGGACCAGGTCGTAAAAGCTGTCCTCGAGCTCCAAAAGCCCCGCGCTGTTGGCGATATGCCGGAACGGGATCACCAGCCCTTCGCGGTCCAAGGTCTTGCACACCCCGCTGAACTGGTCGAGCTGGACCTTGGAAAAGGAATAATCGTCGTCGGCGCAGGCGAAATGGGAATAGATGCCCGTAAGGGCCACATGCGGGAGCTTGAGCAGGCGCTGGGCCATGGGCACAGCCTCGTCGGGCCCGGGCCCGATCCGGCCCATGCCCGTGTCGACCACCAGGTGGGCGTTGACGCGCTTGCCCAGCCGGCCGCATTCCGTGTCCAGCGCCTGGGCGAAGTCCTCCGACGCCACCGTGGCCGTCAGGTTGTAGTTGATGACGTCGCAGGCCTGGCTGGCCAGGGCCGGGCCCATGATCAGGACATCGAGGTCGATGAAGTTCTCCCTGAGCTGGATGCCTTCATCGACGCTGGAGACGCCCAGCATGCGCACACCGGCGCGCTCACAGCACTTGGCCACCTCCACCGCGCCGTGGCCGTAGGCATCGGCCTTGACCACGGCCAGGATGGAGCGCTTGCCGATCCGCCGGCGGATGGCGTCGAGGTTGTGCTGAATGGCGTCGAGGTCGATCTCCGCCCACTTGGTGCCGAGTTTGGCAAGCATCTTTCAGCGTCCCTTCCCGGGCAGGCCCGGGGAACAAGTTCCAAGTTCCAAATCCCAAATAATCGGACGAAACGGAACAAAGGGGAACAAACATTCCCAAAAGAAGACGCTTCCCCATTGTGCCCGTTTGGGTTTTATTATGCCCGTTTGGGATCCATTTTTTAATGGACTCGCAAAAAGTCCGTAATCGACCTGTCCGCGGCGCTTTTCCCCGTAGCTGCGACCCTTGCGGTCGCCCATCCGGAGGCGGGGGCAAGCCCCGCAGCTACAAGAGCTTGTGTGCACCGCGCGGGAAGTGACCGGTACGACCTTTCCGGGATGCATGGAACATGCAATGCCACTTTTGGCGACTTCATCATTATTTGGGACTTGGAACTTGGAGCTTGGAGTTTTCATGCTTTCCCTCCCCGTTCGGCCTTTTCGCCGAACGCGCTCTGCATGATCCGCTCCACCAGGTCATCGAAGGTCAGGCCGGCGGCGCGGGCCTCGGCCGGCAGGTCGCTCAGGTTGGTGAAGCCCGGGATGGTGTTGATCTCCAGGATCTGGGGAACGCCGGTGCCGGCCTCAAGGATGAAGTCCGTGCGCGAAAGGTCGCGGCAACCCAGCAGGTTGTGGAGTTTGACGGCCAGTTCCTGGACGGTGGTCTCCATCGCGTCGCCGATGGCGGCCGGGATGATGAAATCCGTGAGCCCCTCGGTGTACTTGGCCTCGTAGGTGTAGAAATCCTGCTTGGGCGCCAGTTCCAGCGACGGCAGGGCCACGGCCTGCGCCCCGGTGCCGATGACCCCCACGGTGAGTTCCTGGCCCTTGATGAACTTTTCGGCGAAGAGCGTCTCGTATTCGTTGCGGACCTCCTGCACGGCCCGGAACAAAAGCCCCTTGTCGTTGACGATCTTCACGCCGATGCTCGACCCGTCATCGTTGGGCTTGATCACCACCGGCAGGCCGAAACGGTCCAGGACCGCGGTGCACACGGCCCCCAGTTCCCCTTCGCGCCCGATGGGCATGAAGTCGGGCGTGGGCATCCCCTCGGCCCGCAGGATCCGCTTGGTGGCCATCTTGTCCATGGCCAGCGCGCTGGCCGTCACCCCGGATCCGGTATACGGCAGGTCGAGGCATTCCAGGAAACCCTGGATCGTGCCATCCTCCCCGCCGCGGCCGTGCAGGGCGATAAAGGCCGCGTCAATGCCGCGTTTGCGCACCTGGTCAGGCAGGTAGTCGCGGGCGTCGATGCCCACCGCGTCATACCCCAGCCGCACCAGGGCGGCCAGCACATTTTTGCCGGACATCAGGGAGATGTCGCGCTCGTTGGAGGCGCCCCCCATGATCACGCCGATCCGGCGCGGGCGGCCGGCCGTCTTTTTCATGGCGCGGCCTCCGGTCCGGCGGACGGGACGGCGGGCGGGGCCGGTTTCTTCTCCGGTTCGTACCAGGCTAACAGCAGGCACAGGCCGATGAAGGTGAGCGCCAGGCCGACATACTGCATCGGCCGCAACCCTTCGCGCAAAAAGGCCAGGGAAAAGATCATGATGATGATGTAGTTGAACCCCGTGAGCACGGCGAAGGCCACGCTGAGCTGAGCCGTCCTGAGCACGGCCTGGTAAAAGAAGATCGAGGTGGCGAAACAGAGCGCGCCGAGGATGAAGAGCACGGAGACCTGCGGATTGACCAGCGGGTTGAGGTTCCGCGTCCAGGGTCCGTCCAGCCGGGCGTTATACTTGAGGATGATGTGCGCGCCCGAATTGAAAAGTACGGAAAGCGCCATGAACGCGAAAACGGCGATCTTCACGCGTCAATCCTCTTTCAAAATGGCGCCCGTGGAGGCCGACTGGACCAAGCGGGCGTAACGCGCCAGCCAGCCGCGGGTGAAGACCGGCCTGGGCGCTTTCCAGCCCTTGTGGCGCTTCTTCATCTCGGCCGCGGAGACCAGCAGGTCGAGTTTTCGTCTGGGCAGGTCGATGAAGATCCTGTCGCCGTTCTTCACGAACGCGATGGGACCGCCGCAGACCGCCTCTGGTGACACATGCCCCACGCTCAGGTTGCGCGAACCGCCCGAAAACCGGCCGTCCGTGACCACGGCCACCGAGCCGCCCAGCCCCGCGCCGGCGACGGCGCCGGTAAGGGCCAGCGACTCGCGCATGCCGGGACCGCCTTTGGGCCCTTCATTGCGCACGATGATCACATCCATGGGCTTGATCTTCCCGGCCGACAGGGCCTTCATCGCGTCGTCTTCGCACTCGAACACCCTGGCCGTACCCGTCATTTTGAGCAGTTTGGCCTCGACGGCCGACTGCTTCACCACCGCGCCCTCGGGCGCCAGGCTGCCCTTGAGGATCGCGATGCCGCCCTCGGGGTAATAGGCCTTATCCACCGGGTGGATCACATCGTAATTGATCCATTTCACGGCCGCGGCGATCTGGCGGATCGTACGGCCGTTCACGGTCATGCAGTCGTTCATGCGGCTGCCCAGGACCTTCAGGATGGCCGGCACGCCGCCCGCCCATTCCAGGTCCTCCATCATGTGCTCGCCCGCCGGGCGGAGCTTGGTGATATTGGGCGTCACCTTGCTCAGCCGGTCGAAATCGTCAAGGCCGATGTCGACCTGCGCCGCGTGGGCGATGGCCGGGATATGCAGGCAGGTGTTCGTCGAACCGCCGATGGCCATGTCCATGCGGATCGCGTTCTCCAGCGCCTTCGCGGTCATGATCCTGCGGGCCGTGATCCCCTTGCGGATCAGTTCCACCACCCGCTTGCCCGAGGCCTTGGCGATCCGTTCCTTCTTGGCCGAGCCCGAAAGCGCGGTGGCACAGCCGGTGAGGCTCATGCCCATGGTCTCCGTAAGGCAGGCCATGGTGTTGGCCGTGTAGAGCCCCTGGCACGACCCCTGGCTGGGACAGACCTCGCATTCCAGCTCCTTGGCCTCGGCCTCGGTCATCTTGCCGGTCCGGACCTGGCCCACCACCTCCCAAGTGTCGTGCACAAGGTCGAGGCGGCGACCGCGGTACCGGCCCGAATACATCGGCCCGGCCGTGACCACGATGGTCGGCACATCGAGCCGGCCGGCGGCCATGAGCATGCCGGGAGTGATCTTGTCGCAGTTGGTCAGGAGAACGATGCCGTCCAGGCGATGCGCCTGCACGATCGATTCGACCATGTCGGCGATGAGTTCGCGCGAGGGCAGGGCGAAATGCATACCCGTATGCCCCATGGCGATGCCGTCGCACACGCCCGGCACGCCGAAGATGAACGGGGTGCCGCCGCCCTCGACCACCCCTTCGCGGATGAACTGTTCCATGCGGCGCATGCCGATGTGGCCGGGAATGAGGTCCGTGTAACTCGTGCAGACGCCCACCAGCGGCTTGGCGATGTCCTCCTGGGAAAGCCCGGTGGCCATCAAAAGCACCCGGTTCGCCATCCGATCCAACCCTTTTTTGGCCTCATCGCTCCGCATGCGCATGGTATCGCTCCTTGCAGTTGAAGTGGACTGGTTCAGCACAAATTGTTTATTATACCCGAATTACCGCGCCGTTCAAGGGAAAAACAAGCACGCCCGTCCCCGGTGTCACCCCGGTTCCGGCCCGACCGGGCCGAAACGCACCGGTTTTTGTTACAAAATGGGACGGGACGGTTATACTATCGACATTATGCGATCGTCGGGACCGTGCCATAATGACTTGTTGGAGATCCGGCATGCTCCTTTCCACGCGCACCACACCTGAACCCCGTGTCATCCTTGAAAACGCCCACATCAAGGTCGATTTCGCCCCCCGCACCTCCGATACCATGTATAATTATATCTGGGTACGGAACGCGATTTCCGGGGAATGGGAGCGGGTCCACAACTTCGGCATCGATATCCGGGCCTACCGCACGGACAACGGCGAACTCATCAATTCAGATTTCCTGATCCCTATCCGTAACCGGGCATGTTTTTCGGAAAAAGGTTTGGCGCTTTTTCCGACCCACAGGTGATTGTGCGGGGAACATCCGGATGTCAACCGTGTAGGGGCGGGTTTGAAACCCGCCCTC
>JBDREB010000217.1:0-8115 GCA_043820325.1 Planctomycetota bacterium
AGGCAATTGGCGCCTTGCTACTCGAACTGAACGAATTATCTTTCCACCATCCCGAGACCGGAATGCGGATGATTTACACTCTTGCCTGACATGAAAATGCGCCAACCCATTTTCCGCCCGGATCAGGAAATCTGCTATTACGACGGCCGGCGCAAGGACTGGGGCGCCTTCCAGAAGGGGTTGACCCTGTGGGCCCATACGCCCCAGGAACCGCACGCCAACCCCGCCATCATCGAGCTTGACCCGGTCCTCCTGCTCAATGTCCACGGCACCGGGTACTGCGGCATCCAGTCGGGTCTCTTGGAGGGCATCTACCAGAGCCGGCCGGGCGGAACTCCGGGCAAACCGGCCATCGAGGCGCGGCGGTGGTTTCTGGCCGGGATCGTCCATTCGGTCTGCGACGCGTTCTACGACGGGAAATGGCACTACTACGACATCGACCTCGGCGGAGGAAGCGCAACTCGAGGATGACGGCAACGCGGCCGAGCTCATGACCAAGACGGCCTACACTTTATGCGGCTCATGGGGCAATCATTACGCCGCCCTGGCGGCTGACGCCGGCCTCACCGCCTCGACCGTCTACCTGAACGGCCATGTGGTCGCCGCGGTCGAGTACTGGGGCCAGTGGCATATGATCGATCCCGACATGTGGGACCTCTACCCGCGTGCCGACGGGATCCTCGCCTCGCCCATGGAGATCCGCGACCTGAAGAACACCGACGGCTCGTGGACCCTGCGTACCGGGCCGCCGGTGAAGTCGTATCCCTGGTACATCGGTCCCGACACCCTCGACGGCGTGGCCGCGATGTACGACAAGGCCGCGGTGAATGCGCCTTACAAGCCCCATCCCTGGAATTGGACCTATGACCTGCGCCTCAAGCCCGGGATGGAGATCGAGTGGTCCTGGTACCCGGACCCCGACATCGGCTCCGTCAGCCTCTCGCATGTGCCCGATGTCCGCAATCCGCGGGGGCACAAGGAGCTCGGGGCCTACCTCAAGGACACTTACGATTATTACACCAACACCGACGGCAAGCCGGCCTGGTCGTGGGGCGGCCGCCGCGGCGGCCTCGCGCCCAACCCGCTCGGCGAATGGGCCGGCACCTGCGGCACCGGGCGGCTGGTCTTCGATCTCGGCCGGGATACCTGGGCCCACGCTCTCGACATGATGGCGTCATCGAATAATGTTACCGTGCAGGCCGACGGCATCGGCCTGGCCGACCCGGCCCAGTCCGGCTCGTTCGAGCTCGATTTCAAACTCCCCTACCAGTACGGCGACGCGTGGATGATCGACAAGCCCCTGCCGGAGCAGGGCCTCACGGTCGAACTGGCTGGCAAGGATGGCCAGTTTCGCCCGGTCTATCCGCAGGGCGGCACGGATGACGGGAAGCGCATCCGGCTGTTCGACCAAGTGCGCGGGCTTTCAGCCTTCCGCCTGCGCGTGACACTGGCAGCCGGCGCGGCACCGTTCGCCTCGTTCCACGCTGGGCGGGGAATGATCTGCGCGGAACGGTTTACTTCACTGTATCGTCCGCTTGTTCGTCCGGAGTTTCCGGCTCGGGCGCGGCTTTTTCAATGAGGGTCTGGAGCTTCTTGCCCGTGCGGAAATTAAATCCGCACCCCATGCAGATCACGGCCTTGGCGTCAACCGCCTTGCCGCACCCCGGGCACGCCTTGGGACCTTCGCTCACCGTACCGGCGGCGACTTTGGGAGCGGCCGCCGGTGCGGTTTTCGCCGCGGGCGCCGGAGCGCCGGCCGGTCTGGCCGCGCCCGCGGGTGCCGGGATGACGAATACATTCCCGCATTTGGGGCACTTCCCCTTCTTACCCGCGAATTGGTCGTCGACAGCGAGCTTGTGGCTGCATTTGGTGCACTGGACATTGATCTTCATACGCCCATCCTTTGATTACCAGCACCCATATTGTAGGATGCGGATGGGGAAGTGTCAAGTAAAATTTCTCCCCGGCCGCAATACCGGCCGGCGGGGGCGGTTTCAGCCCTTCCGGCGCGGCTTGGAAGCCATGATGCGCCGCAACAGCTGGGTGTAACGGGGATCCTGGCGCAGGGATCCCAGGTCCTTGTCCTGGCTGATATGCTTGAGTTCCTTGTAACCGAGGTCGACCGACCGGTCGAGGGCGGCGAACGCCTCGTCAGGCTGATCGAGCAGGGCGTGGGAACAGCCCAGATTGTACCACACCAGCGGTTCCTCCGGGCAGAGCCAGCAAAGCGCCAGGTCGGCTTCGAGCCCCTTGCGGTATTCGCCGATCGTCGTGTACAGGTGGCCGGCGAGCTTGAGCGCGGGCACATCCCGCGGATTGCGGGCCAGGACCGCGTCATACAGGTCGGCCTCAAGGTGCGTCTCATCTTTGAACAGGGTCTCCGGCAGGTTGGGGCGCAGGGTCTTGGCGAAATATTCGCCGAAGCATAGGTCACGCGTGGTGAAGTCAGCCATCGTCGGGTCCCCGGTCAGGTTGGTAACGCGACAGGCATTATCACCCGGCCGCCCCGTTTGTCAAGCATTCTTTCACCGCGCGGGGAGCGGTCCGGCCCGTTTGCCGGGCAGGGGCGTGATGATGTCCTCGACCGCCGCCGGGTCTCCGCCCGCCGGACCGTGCCAGACACTGCCGCCGAATGTGGTGACAAAGATCCGGTCAGGCCGCATGGGATCGGGGATCACGCGGTAAGCGGATTTGAAGGTGAACCCCCGCAGGCGGCCCCAGGTGGCGCCGCGGTCGGCCGAACGGTAGACCGATGACTCGAACCCGGCCGCGTAGATGATGTTGGGGGTTGAGGGATCGACGGTGGTGGAGTAGACATGCTGGTCGCCGTCGAAGATCCGGGTCCAGGTGGTTCCCCGGTCGGTCGACATGAAAACACCGCCGCCGATGTCGCCCTCCGGCCGGTACCGGCCCCACATAGCGAGATAGAGGTGATCGGGGGCGGTCGGGTCGACCTGCAGGTCATTGGGGCCGTTGGTGTCCTCCGGCAATGCCAGCCGTTGCCATGCGTCCGCGCCGGGTTCGAGGCGGTAGAGGGCGCCGTCGCGTTCGTCGCCGATCTCCCCCTTCTCGCTCCGCCGCGCCACCACCAGGTAGAGCGCGCCTTTCGGGTCGCGCGTGAGACGCCGGCACAGGGGCTTGTCGCCCGCGATCCCCGCGTTCACGGCCGCCCAGGTGCGGCCGTCGTCCGTGGAGCGGAAGACACCGCGGCCGAACCCGCAGGCCCACAGCGTACGCGCGCCCGCCGGGCCGCCGGCCGGGTCAAGCAGGATGTGGGTGCAGGCCATGGGCGGCAGGCCGTCGCTCGTCACCTGCCAGGTGCGGCCGCCGTCGGTGGAATTGCACACACCGCCCTCAAATGTGTCGGTGTCGCGGTTGCGGAACATCCGCGGCCGGGGCAGATCGTGCGCGGCCGAACAGGCGGCCCACACCAGCCCCTCCACCTCCGGGTCGAGTGCGAGCCAGTATGTCGTGTTGCGCCAGGTGTTGGGCATGCCCCGTGTGGCGCCCTGGAAGGACAGGCCGCCGTCCCAGGACTGCTGGAGCCCCATGTCCGTGTAGGAGAAGTAGAGGTGCCTAGGGTCGAACGGGTCGAAATGGACGCCGTAGCAGTTGGTAAGATCGATGCCTCCGGTGCGCCACAGGTCGTCGCCGGTGCGCCGGGAATGGTACGACCGCCACGAACCGCCGCCGTCGCGGGTGCCGTAGACGCGGAAGAGGTCGCCGGCCGTGCACCGCCGGCCATCGGCTGAAGCCGCCAGCGTCGTCGGGTCGTCGAACCACACATTGGGATAGGAATCGGGCGCCCGTCCCTCGATGTACGAAACGGCCATCCGCGGGTCGGAATGCCGGTCGGTCTCCGCAAAGACGATCCGCCAGGTGCGGCCCGCATCCACGGTGCGGGCGATCCCCGACACGGGCGCGCCGTCGGCGTCGCGCAGTCCCCGGAATCCCAGCCAGGCCGCGTTGCCGTCGCCGGGCACGCAGGCGATGGCGCGGAAACGCACCGTGTGGCGGCCCTCCGGGTCGTCGGCGCCGAACTTCAGGCCGTCCCGTTCAAGGCCGGCATGCACCGGCCGCTAGGTCGAACCGTAGTCGCGCGTGACATACAGGCCGCCCTGCATCACCCCGTCCTTCCAAGTCACGGGCGTGGCGGCATAGAGCACAAGCTCGCCGGTGAGAGGGTCCGGCGCCGCGTCGGCCGCCGTCAGCGCCAGCCCCGCGGGGCCGGGATTGCGCACCGTGCGTTTGGCGCTTTCGGCATAGACGCCGCCGGCGCGCACGATCACGGCCACGATCCCCTCGTTGTACCGGCCCGGGTGGGCGAACATCCCGATCACCCCGCCCGCCTTGAATTCCTTGAGCGGCAGGGACCGCCAGGTGACGCCCCGGTCGGCGCCGGCGAGCACCGCGGGCGGATCACCATCCCAGGCGGCCAGGAGTTTGCCGCCCGGCCCGGCCAGGATGGCGGTGATCCGGCGCCAGGAACCGGGATAGAGCGGATCGTCGGTCCGGAGATGACATTCGGCGTCGTCCGTGACCCAGACCAGGTCCTTGACGGCCGCCGGCGCGGGGAAGACCATGCTCCAGGTGCGGCCGCGGTCGGCGCTGCGCCAGAGCGCCTGGTTGCCGGCATAGATCACGGCCGGGTCGGCGGCATCGAAGGCGAGGGCGTTCACGCCGTCGAGCAGGTTGAACATGCGCCACGACGCACCGCCGTTCTCCGACACAAAGGCGCAGGTCATGTCGCTCTGCGCCACCATGAGGTCCGGATCGTGGGGACTTACCTTCACCATGCGCGTGGTGCCGCCCCCGCCCATGCCGAGGACACGCCAGTCATCAAGGCGCGGCGCGGGTCCCGTGGCCGGGGCGGACGCGGCAGTGGCCGGCACCGCGGACGGCTGGCCGCAGCCCGCCAGCCCGATGAGACCCGCGGCCAGAATGGTGATCAGGGTCCGTCCGGTCATGGATTGTCTCCTTTTCCATCGCCGCCCGCGGGCGCCGCGGGACGGCTCAGGAGCATCTGCGCCGAAATGAGGAACAGGTAGGCCCCGAACGCGAACTTGAGCCAGACGGCCGGCAGGGCATCGGCCGTGAGCGCACCGATGACCGCCGCCGGGATCGCGGTGGGCATGAGCCACCGCAGGATACCCGTATCCACGCCCGCCATTTTATGGTGGAACAGGGCGCCGGCCACGGTGGTGGGCAGGATCACGGTGAGCGAGGTGGCCACGGCTGCGTGCATCGCGAACCCGAAAAAGAGGTTGAAGACCGGCACCATGATCACCCCGCCGCCGATACCGAGCATGGCCGCGGCCAGGCCGGCC
Source organism: Planctomycetota bacterium (assembly GCA_043820325.1). Classification (GTDB taxonomy): domain Bacteria; phylum Planctomycetota; class JBDREB01; order JBDREB01; family JBDREB01; genus JBDREB01. The sequence goes on from JBDREB010000217.1 coordinate 5,328, forward strand.
ACGAGGCCGAGGACCATGAGGAGCGGGTGCCACACCCGCGGCACATCGATCGCCCGTTCCGGGATGGGCAACACCTGCAGGTACTTGAGACTCACCGCGAGCATGAGCACGGCGAAGATCACGGTCAGCGTCCGGCGGGGCAGGCGGCGGGCCAGCAGGGCGCCGAACCAAGCCCCGGCCACGGCGCCCATGGTGACCATCAGCACCGCGGGCCAATGGATGTTGCTCCCCTGCCGGAAATAATGGGTGACGATACCCGCGGCCGCGAACGGCCACATGGCGGCCGGCGATGTGCCGATCGCCTTTTTGATGTCGACTCCGAGGAACTGGGTCAGGACCGGGACCATGACCACACCGCCGCCGATGCCGAGGCCGGCGCTGGTGAATCCCGCCACCGCGCCCAGAAGAGGCAGGATGGTCCTGTGCTTGCCTTCCATCTCACGATCCCAGGCAGGATGATGAGGGCATCACCGGACTGCGGACCCCGGCGTCAACCCGCGCATGGCCTTAGGCCCCATCAAGGAATAAAGTTTACATCTCGACATAGGAATTCCGTCCGCAGCCAAGGCGTGCGGAGGAGGCATATCAATGGAAAGATATGGCGACGACGCGCAACGCCGGATGCGGACGGAAGGCCATGTCCCATTCGGGCGTGCGGGGTTTGGTGGCGTGGGCCGATGCGCATGGCGGCTACTACGCAATGCCACGGCCATACGCCACCTGTATATCAATGCCATGCGATGCTCCGCACGCGAGATGTAAAGGTTATTTCTTGACGGGGCCTTAGAGCACCTCGGCGGCGATGGCGGCCAGCGGGCTCCGCTCGCTCTTGTGCAGGGTGATGTGGCCGTGGAGAGGCTGGCCCTTGAGCCGCTCGGCCGCGTAGGTAAGGCCGTTGGAGGCCGAATCGAGGTACGGATTGTCGATCTGGTAGGGATCGCCCGTGAGCACCATCTTGGTCCCCTCGCCCGCCCGGCTGATGATGGTCTTGACCTCGTGCGGCGTGAGGTTCTGGGCCTCGTCCACAATGACGAACTGCTGGGGGATCGACCGGCCGCGGATGTAGGTGAGGGCCTCCAGTTCGATCGTGTCGCTCTTCATGAGCTCCTCCACCTTGGCCTGCCCGGAGACCCATTCGTCCTTGCGCTTGTTGGTCCGCAGGAGATAGATCAGGTTGTCGAAGATCGGCTGCATCCACTGGCTGATCTTTTCGTTCTTGGAACCGGGCAGGTAGCCGATGTCCTTGCCGAACGGGATGATCGGCCGGGTCACCAGGATCTTGTCGTATTTCTGCATGTGGACGACCCCCTCCAGGCCGGCCGCCAGCGCCAGGAGGGTCTTGCCCGTGCCAGCCTGGCCCACCAGCGTCACGACCTGGACCATCGGGTCCATGAGGAGGTCGAGCGCGATGCGCTGTTCCACGCTGCGCGGTTTGATGCTCCAGGCCTGCTCGGCCTTGGGGTTCATATGCATCAATTTGCGGTTGGGCGATACGCGTGTCAACGCCGTATGCTTGGGGTTGCCATCGTCGACCAGGAGGATATATTCGTTCGGGATGAAGTCATGCCCGTCCAGCCCGCTCAATGCGTCCTCGTAAAAAGCGTCGATCAACGCCCCCGCCACCTGGATCTCGCGGAGCCCGGTGTAGAGTTCGTCAAAATTGATCTTCTGCTTTTCAAAATCCTGGGCTTCGATGCCGATCGCGTCCGCTTTCAGACGCGCGTTGATGTCCTTGGACACAAAAATGACCTTTTCGCCCGCCTGGTGCAGGTTCACCGCCACGCGCAGGATGCGGTTGTCGGCCACATCGATGTTCAGGTCGTTGACGCCGATGTCGCCCTTGCCGGTGATGATGCGCACCAGGCCGCCGTTCGTCATGGGCACGCCCTCGCGCAGGTTGCCCGCCTCGCGCAGGGCGTCGAGCGCGCGGATGGTCTGTCGGGCGTTGCGGCCGAGTTCATCGTTGTGGGTCTTGAAATTGTCGAGCTCCTCCATCACCGCCATGGGCAGGACCACCACATTGTCGCCGAACGAGTGGATCGCATCCGCGCTGTGCAGGAGGACATTGGTGTCGAGGACGAAGTGTTTGCGTGCCATTCACCTGCTCCATTCATCCAAGGGCCGCGGCCGGCGATCACGCGCCGGTCCCAACATGCCGGCCATTATAGAGCGGGCCGGTGGGATAGTCAAGCGAATTCGATCAGTCAACCATCGTGGTATCGGATGCATACAAAGTGAAATCTTTTCTGATTGGCGCTTGACTTACCCGTGTTCGTCGGTATCATAGGGTATATGTATATCCATGCAACGACTTCCGGGGTGCTGCTCAAACGGCCGGCCGAACATCGGCCCCTTTCCGTTGTCACCGGCACTCTCGGTCCCGCCACGCGACACCATGAACAACCCAATTCATTCGCAGTCATTTGATACCAGTGGAAGGAGGTGAGACAGGATGGCAAAAGCAAAGAAAGCGGCTAAAAAGCCGGTAAAGAAGGCCGAGAAGGCAAAGAAGTGCTGCAAATAACAGCACGGGCAGTCAAGGAGGGTGGGCACGCGCTCGCCCTCTTTTTATTTTACGGCCGGCCGGGTAGGGTGGCGCCGGATGGCGGAAGCCACGGGGGCGTGGCAGGAAATCCATTTTTAATTTGGCATTTCAGATTTCCTGATCCCTATCCGTAACCGGGCATGTTTTTCGGAAAAAGGTTTGGCGCTTTTTCCGACCCACAGGTGATTGTGCGGGGAACATCCGGATGTCAACCGTGTAGGGGCGGGTTTGAAACCCGCCCTC
>JBDREB010000218.1:0-5219 GCA_043820325.1 Planctomycetota bacterium
AAATGCTTTGGCACTTTTTGGCGTCAGCCAGGCGCGTGAATCAACCATAGGCCGGTTTGGGTGGTTACCGTAGGGGCGGGTTTGAAACCCGCCCTTTATTGCCGTTTCGCGATTAGACGGGAGGGCGGGTTTCAAACCCGCCCCTACACAGTTGACATCCGGATGTTCCCCGTACAATCACCTGTGGGTCGAAAAAAGTGCCAAACCTTTTTCCGAAAAACATGACCGGTTACGGATAGGGATCAGGAAATCTGAACTGGGGATAGATCTCCGTGATCCCGTAGCCGGTGTTGAAAAGAGCATCGAAGGCGCTGATCAGCGCCTCGGGCGTCTGGTGGCGGTCGGCGCGCTTGATGGCCATCATCTTGAGCACGAAAGCGTCGAGTTCGGGACTGACCTCCGCATTGAGTTTGCGCGCGGAAGGCACCAGCCGGCGCTGGAGGTCGAAAATGGCGCGGCTGTCCCCATCGAAGGGCAGTTCACCGGTGAGCATGAAATAGATGGTGGCCCCCGCGGAATAGATGTCGGACCGGATGTCGAGCGGCCCATCCTCGAAAATGGCCTCGGGCGGCATGAACCCGGCCGTACCCGCCGTGACGCCAGCCTCGGTCACGGTCCGGGGCTTATCCACATGCCGGGGCAGTCAATCCAAATCGCCTGTCATTCTGCGGATCTGCCCTGGAACGGGATCCTGCGCCACCATGAACCCATCCGGAAAACCGTTCCCCCGGCCCGGGGGCGGCAGGAGTTAAAGGTCCGGCGTGATCCGTTCATCCCGGGGGAGGGAGCGGCGCGGCGCCCCGCGCAGGTCGAGGATCGCCAGCTGGATGAATTCGACGCACAACTCACGCTGTTCATGGCCAAGCGCTTCGGCGAGGTAGGGCAGGGCGGCGGGATCGCCGATCGCCTGGAGCGCCTCGGCCGTGACCATCCGGATATGGGCAAAAGGGTCCCGGAGGGCGGTGCACAGTTCCGGCAGGGCGGGTTGCGCTTTGGGGCCGATCCGGCCGAGGGCCAGGATCGGCCCCAGGCGGGCGAAGGGGTGGGGGTGTTTAAGGGCCGCCACCAGGTCGGGCAGGGCTTCACTTCCGGCGGGACCCAGTGTGCAGATGCCCATGGCCCCGGCGTTCATGAGGTTGGGGTTGCCGCTCTGGAGGGCCTGGCGCAGGTAGGGTATGGCCGCCACGCCCTTGTCGCCCAGGACCCGGATGAGCTCGCTTTTGCGGTTCAGGAGTTCCCGGCCCGCCATGTCGACGGGCAATTGCCGGGTGGCCCATTCGATGGGCCGGTCGGCGAAATCGAACCGTTCGTATATGGTGCTGAACAGGGGGACGAGCAGGAGGCGGCCGAGGATGGCCACTACCAGGAGGATCTGGGCGCCGATGAGCACCCGCCACCAGAAACGGCTTTTTTTCGGTGAGGGCGGCGCGCCGGGCGGCGGCGGGGGTACGGCCGCGGGAGGGGCATTGTTCACCGGCGGAGGTGTGGCGGGTTCGGTCATTGTTCCAACCTGACGAATGAGAGACACTTGTATTGTAGAACGATGGGGGGAAGTGTCAACTGAAATCCGGCCGCCGAATGTGGAAGGCGCGGGTGGGCTCTCAGGCGCCGGGGGCGCGGCCGGTGTCGCCGGAATGGTCCAGGAGAAAGCGGCGCTCGCGGCCGGTGATGGCCGGCATGCCCTCGGCCTTGATCTTGGCGAGCAGGCGGTCGATCTCGGCCGAATCGGCCGCCGTCCGGGCCCGCGCCCGCGACCGGCGCCGCGCCTGGAAACGGACCCCCAGGGCGGCCGGCCACGGTTGGGCCCGGACGAAGAGAAAACCGAACGCCGCCCCCGCCAGGTGCGCGAATCGGGCGATCCCGCCCCGGCCGCCCTGCATGTCGACCAGGGCCATGACCACATCCGCGGCCACGAACAGGATGGCCAGGTGCATGAGGTACATGGGCACGATGAAGAGGATGACAATGGCACGCGGGGCGATGACCGCCGCGGCCACGGTGACGGCCATGACCGCGCCCGAGGCGCCCATGATGAAACCGCCCTTTCCGGCCAGCAGGGCCTCGCACAGACCGCTTACCGCCGCTGCGCCCAGGAAAAGCATGATGAACCGGCTACGGCCGAGCGGCCGTTCAGCCATGGGGCCCAGGAAAAAGAGCCCCAGCATGTTGCCGATCAGGTGCCAGATATTGGTGGGGTCATGCAAGAAACTGTAGGATACATACCGCCAGAGTTCCCAGGTGAAAGGATGGTCGGAATAGAGTGATACCATGTCGAATATGCGGAATTGGAGGGGTCGGGAAACGGCGCCGATGATGAGGCTCAGGAGATAGACCGCGACATTGATGATCACCAGCCATTTGACCGTCGGGGTGGCGTTCCAGCCCATGCGGACCGGGAGGGTGCCGTCGGCGCCGGTCATGGGAGGGGCCCGCCGGGGCGGGTCTCGATCCGGTAGGGCTTGGCGAAGGCGAACCGGGCCCGGTCGGGCTGGTAGGTGATCCGCGCCGACCGGATCGTTTCCGTGGCGCTGGTCAGCACGGGGTCCCCCGTCATCACGGCCTCGGCCGCGATCAGGTCATACGAGAGGCGGCCGCACTGCACCGTGCGTTTGGCGCCGGTGAGTTCGGTGAACCGCACGGCGCCCGCGGCATTGACGGCCGTGAAGGCGGGACCGCTGCCGCGCAGGAGGGGATGGACCGCGCCCCGGCTGATCCGCATCGTGCCGGCCGTCACCGTGAAGCGGGTGGTCGTGAAGGTCACGGGCCCGGCCAGGTCGATCACCCCCTGCCCCGGGTCCAGGATGGTCGGTCCGGTATTCCGCATTTCGTATTCGGCGTCGATCGCCGCGGCGGCCATGCGGTCGAGTTCGTCGCAGACCGCCCCGATGTCATCCGGGGCGGGCGGGAGGGGGCCGGAAAGGGCGGTGCGGGCGAGGGCGTGGCGGAGGCGCAGGACGGTCCCGGCCGCGAGGTCGGCCCGGCCGGTCGCGAGGTCATAGGTGAACCCCGTCCCGGTCAGCGCGGCGTTGGCATGGACGAGTACGAAGGGGGCGGCGGAAACGATGACCTGCCGCTCGGACCAGTAGACCATGTCCCCGGTCGAAAGCGTGGTGGCCGGTTCGGCGGCACCCGGCCGGGCCTCCAGGAGGGCGGCGCGCTCAAATGTAATCCGGCCCTCCGCTTCGTTGAAGGTACCGGCGGGGGCCTGAATGCACACGGTCCCCGGCCGGCCCGGTTCGGGATGATAGACGATGCGGGGGGCGGTCATGGCGACTTCGGTCCGGCCCGGCTCGGGGGTGGCCTCGGTGACGGCCAGCCCGGTCAGGCGCCAGGCGGTGACCAGCGTGCCGGCCGCGGTGTCGCGGCGGGAACGGGTCCAAGTGAACTCGGTGGCCTGGCTGACCGGGACGGCGGCGGCCGCCGCCGGGTCCGGGCCGGGGTCCCGGCCGCATCCGGCCCAGGCCAGGACCGCTACGAGCAGTAGGTCGCGAGGACCGTGTCCCATGTTCCGTGGGCCTTGAGGATCATCTCCACCGCTTCCCGCACCGCGCCGCGCCCGCCGCTGGCGGCCAGCGGGTGCGTGCAGGCCGCGCGGACCTCGGGCGCGGCATCGGCCGGCGCGAACGAGATGGCGCAGGCGCGCATGGGGGCGAGATCGTGGAGGTCATCGCCGATGTAGGCCGTCTCGGCGGGGGGGATGCCCGTGTCGTGGGCCAGTTCCCGCAGGGCGGCCAGTTTGTCGGCCGTGCCGGTGAAGACATGGTGCACGCCGAGTTCGGTCAGGCGCTTCACGGTGGCTTGGGCGCTGCGGCCGGTGATCACCGCGCTGGTGAGGCCCGCCTTGTGCAGGAAGGTGATGGCCGCGCCGTCGCGCACATGGAAGGCTTTGAGCGCTTCGCCCTCGGCGGAGTAATAGAGCAGACCGTCGGTGAGCACGCCGTCCACATCCATGACGAGCATGCGCACGCCGGCCAAGGGGGTGGCGCTCATGCCAGGAGCCCGATGGCAATGAGGTCTTTGAGCGCCAGCATGCCCGCCGGGCGGCGGTCGGCGTCGACCACGGGCAGTTCGCCGATCATGTGCCGTTTCATCAGCGTGAGCGCCTCAAGGGCGAAACTGCCCGCGGCGATCACCTTGGGGTTTTTGGTCATGAAGCCGTCCACGGGCCGGGTGAGGATGTCGGCGTGAGTCTCCATGCCGCGCCGGAGGTCGCCGTCGGCGAAGAAGCCGGCCACGCGGCCGTCGCGGTCCGTGATCATCGCCCCGCCCGCGCGGGCCTTGGTGATGGCGAAAAGGACCTCCTTGACGGCCGTGCCCGCGGGCATGACCGGGCAATCGGCGCCGGTGCGCATGACTTCGTCGACGCGCAGGAGTTTCTTGCCCAGCGCGCCGCCGGGATGGAAAAAGGCGTACCGGGCCTGGTCGAAGGACGGGTTGAACTTCATGATCGTGAGCGCCAGGGCGTCGCCGAGGGCGAGCATGGCCGTGGTGCTGGAAGTGGGCGCCAGGCCGAGCGGGCAGGCCTCCTCGATGCGGCCGATGGCAAGGACCACATCGGCCTCCCGGGCCAGGGTCGAGCCCGGCTGGCCGGTGATGGCGATGATGGCCGCGCCGATCGCCTTGACGGCCGGGATGATCTCCACCACTTCGCGCGATTCGCCGCTGTTGGAGAGGACCAGCAGCACATCATCCTTGTCGAGCATGCCCAAGTCGCCGTGGGCGGCCTCGGCCGGGTGGAGGCAGAAGGCGCGCGTGCCGGTGCTGGCGAGCGTGCCGGCGATCTTCTGCGCGATGATGCCCGCCTTGCCCATGCCGGTCACGCATACCCGTCCCGTCGCCGCGCGGATACGATCCACGGCACGGTCGAAACTGTCGTCCACCATCGCCGCCAGGCCGGTAAGGGTGTCGCGCTCGCGCGTGATGACAAAACGGCCGTACTCGGCGTAGGCACCCATCAGATCAATTCCTTGACAACCGGAGTGAAACTGACTCCCCTTATGGTAGCGGGAGGGGGGCAAATTGCAAGGCAAATTCCGGGGACAAAGGCCGGGGAACGATCCATTTCAAATTTAACATTTATCATTTCAGATTTCCTGATCCCTATCCGTAACCGGGCATGTTTTTCGGAAAAAGGTTTGGCGCTTTTTCCGACCCACAGGTGATTGTGCGGGGAACATCCGGATGTCAACCGTGTAGGGGCGGGTTTGAAACCCGCCCTC
>JBDREB010000219.1:0-15979 GCA_043820325.1 Planctomycetota bacterium
TTCCGAGTCGAACCCAGAGCCATCAAAAGACGCAAGAAGGCGTATGACTTGATCAATCAGCCAAGGTTTGTTCTACAACAAAAACTTACGGGGGTGGCTTCTTGATCCTTATCTATGTGCCATTCGGGTCAAGCCCCGCAGCTACAAAGGCCAAATTCCCCATGCCTTTATTGCGTTCTTTTTGCTTGATAACTGTTGTTTTTCCTATATAATATGGGGGTGAAAGGCCCGGGATCCGTGCGTCTTTACGGGAGGCGCGGGCATTTGTCCCGTCCCCGATCCGCACACCGGCATGGTCCACTCTATGGCGGAACGAGCCGACCGCTTGACCAAAGCCGAACCCGCAGGGAGGCCGGCCATGGGGAGCGGTTTTGTGACCGAATTGGCCGACAAGGAGGCCGCGTTCTGTCATTTGCTCGGCCTCGACCACGGGGGCTACACCAGCTGCATCTCCGGCGTACAGGAGCGGATGGGACTGATGACCCTGTTCGACTTCTACAAGACGAAACTGAAGATCTTCAAGGAATCCCCCAGGCATTTTGCGCGCCTGGAATGGGGGATCAAATACCATTTCATGGGGACCGCGCGGGCCGCGCTGGCGTTCAGCCGCCACCTAGACCTCACCGACCGGGAGGCGCATTCCATCACGGTATCGGCCTTTTTCCATGACATCGCCAAGATCAAGTACGACAATGATTTTTTCATCCGCAAACTGCACCGGCCCGACCAGCGGATCCCGCACCATCCGGTGGAGAGTTTTCAGCTGGTGGTCACCTATTGCGGGTATTTCGATGCGCCCATTCTTTTCGGCGTGCTCCAGCACCATGAATACTTTGCCGGCAACGGGTATCCGCTGGGCCTCAAAGGCGACCAGATCCACTGGTTCAGCCGCCTGATCACCGTCGTGGACGCCTATTCGGCCATGATGGAGACCCGTGAGTTCTCCGCCAAAAAGGAGACGGTGCGGGATGTGCTGGAGGAGATCGAGGCCTGCCGCAGCACGCAATTCGACCCGGATTTCGCCGATGCCTTCATCAAATCCAACCCGGGCAGCATCTGCCGGAAAGGGTGAGCCATGCGCCTCTTCCGGACCGAACTGAACCCCCTGCAGACATTTGTGGCCTCCTTCGCCCTGCTGGCGGTCATCGGCACGGCCCTGCTGATGCTCCCGTTCGCAACGGCGGGGGGGCTGGTGCCGTGGCACGACGCGCTCTTTACCGCCACCTCGGCCCTGTGTGTCACCGGCCTCGCGGTGCAGGATACGGGCGCGGTGTTCACGGGCTTCGGCCAGGCGGTGATCCTGCTCCTGATCCAGGTGGGCGGGGTGGGGCTCATGACCTTCTCCACCCTGGTCCTGCTCATCCTGGGCCGCCGCGCCAGCATGAATGACAGTTACATCGTGGAATACAGCTATTCCGAACAGACGCTCCGCATCGGCCGCCTGCTGATGATCGTCTTCCTGTTCACCCTGGCCGCCGAGACGGCCGGCGCCCTCCTCCTCTATCCCGTTTTCCGGGGTCAGCACCAGGCCGGGTTCGCCGCCTGGAGCGCCGTGTTCCATTCCGTATCCACCTTCTGCAACGCGGGGTTCAGCCTCTACAGCGACAGTCTCTGCGGCTACCGGATCTCCTGGACGGTCAACCTGGTCATCACCGGCCTCATCATCATCGGCGGTATCGGCTTCCCGGTGATCTCCGAGCTCGTCCGCCACATCCAGGCCCGGCGTAAACACCGGTCCTCCCGGCTGAATTTGCACACTATGATCGTAGTCGGCATGACGGTCACGCTCCTTCTGGTGGGCACGCTGGGGTTCTACCTGGCCGAACCCCAATGCCGCGACGCCGAAAGCCACGGCCTGCTGACCGCTTTTTTCCAGTCGGTCACCACGCGCACGGCGGGATTCAACACGATCGATTTTTCACGCACCACCGGGGCCGCCAACCTGCTCACCTGCAGTCTGATGTTCATCGGCGGTTCCCCTGGGTCCACAGCGGGCGGGTTGAAGACCACCACCATGCTGGTGATCCTCCTTCTGGCCGTCACCCACCTACGGGGCCGGTCGCGGACCGAGCTGGCATCGCGCCTCATCCCGGACGGCAACGCGGTCAAGGCCATCACCCTGACCGTGCTTTTTGTGGCGCTCATTTTCACCGGGACCATGCTCCTTCTTTTGTTCGGCGGAGGCGCGGCGGGCCGGCTTTCGTTCGAGATCGCCATGTTCGAGACCATCTCCGCCCTTGCCACGGTGGGCCTCTCGCTGGGGATCACCGCCCAGCTTTCCGTGACCGGCAAGCTCGTCCTCACGGCGCTCATGCTCCTGGGCCGCCTGGGACCGCTCGTGGTCGCCCGCCTTTTCATCCGGCCCGAGGGCCAGGGCAAGTATCGGTTCCCCGAAGAGAATGTGATGGTGGGGTGACGGCATGATCAAGAGTCGCAGGTCGGGGGGAGGAGGAGTCGCAGGTCGGGAAGAGAAAGAGTCACAGGTCGCAGGTCGGGGGGAGGAGGAGTCGCAGGTCGGGATCAGGATTTCCGACTTGCGACTTGAGACGCCGTAATGACCAGGAGTCGCAGGTCACAGGTCGCAGGTCAAGGCCGGGTGGAAGCGGGCAGAGGGATGATATCCCTGCCGTCGGTTACATACCACTAAGGAACAACACATGAAGAAGTTCGCGGTACTGGGACTGGGTCAGTTCGGCATGTGGATGGCGCGCACGCTGGTGGAGAACAACGCCGAGGTGCTGGCCATGGACCGCGACCACGAGCGCGTGGAGGCGGTCAAGGACGCGGTCACCATGGCCGTGATCGGCAACGCCGCCGACCGGGCCACCTTCGACCGGTTCATCAACAAGGACTTCGAGTGCGTGATCGTGAGTTTCGGCAACAACCTCGAAGATTCGGTCCTGGCCACCCTCTACGCCAAGGAGACCGGCATCGCCAATGTGATCACCGAGGCGGGCAACGAGGACCACGGCAAGATCCTGGGGCACATCGGCGCCACGCGGGTGGTCTACCCCTCGGCCGAGATCGCCCGGCGGCTGGCCACCAGCCTCACCCGGCCCAACCTGCTCGATTACCTCCCCATCCACAAGGGCTACAGCCTGATGGAGATCGCCATGCCGTCCGAATTCGTGGGCAAGACCCTGCGCGAGCTCGATCTGCGGCGCCAGCACGGCGTGGTGGTGATCGCCACCAAGGAGGCGGGCCTCAAGGGCGACTACGCCACCGGCACCATCGATCTTCTGCCCGCGCCCGATGTCAAGCTCAAGCGCACCATGGCGATCATCGTCGTGGGCAAGGACGAGGACATCCAGAAACTGAGCCGGTGACCGCCGCGGACGCGGAAGGATCTGCCACGAAGTCACAAAGCCACAAAGGGGTAAGGGTGCGGACAAGAGATATTGCCACAAAGTCACGAAGTCACAAAGTTTGGATTTGGGTGCGGAGGTGGAGAAGGATATTTTGCCACGAAGTCACGAAGGCACAAAGGGGTGCAGTTTTTGATCCAAACCCAAACCTGTTCTTACCTTCGTGACTTTGTGACTTCGTGGCAAATAATCTTGAGCCGGAGTTTTCGCCACGAAGTCACAAAGACACAAAGGGTGGATGGTTCTGATCCGGATTTAAACCCCAGCCAGGTCTTAACTTCGTGACTTTGTGACTTGGTGGCGAATATTCCTGGTCGGAAGTTTTTACCACTGCAAATCGCCGTCCGGAATCCAGTTGACAATGCCGACTTAATTGATATAAATACAGCGACTGACCGGAACTGGTCAAATAGTGCGTGGAGGAACCGGAGCGTGACCGTTGAAGAGAATCGTCTGCGGCAATCGTCCATCCAGCGGGTCGCGTCCACCGCGGTCATCATGCTCAGTGTCATCGGTCTGGATTTCCTGTGCGATGCCGGGCTGTCGGTCTTCTATATCGCCCTGATCAGCACGGCCTTCATCCTGCTCAACCTGGTCGTCCTGATCTTTCCCCTCCCCGCCAACCTGCCCATCAACATTGTCAGCCGGGTGCTGCACCTCCTGCTCATCACCTTCTTCATCCACACCATGGGCGGCATCCGGGCGCACGGGTTCGTGGCGGCCTATGCCCTGGCCATCGTCTATGCCGCGGTCTTTTACAGCCGCGGAGCGGCCATCGCCGCCACGCTCATGGCGATGGGCATGTATCTCGGGCTGATCTTCCTGCAGTACCGGGGGCTCATTCCCGACGCCGGTTCGCACCTGGGCGGCGCCCTGCCCTCCCGGACCTACTTCATGTTCTTCGGCGCCCTGAACACCCTCGTCATCCTCTACGCCGGCGTGACGGCCATCATGATCCTGGAGACCCTGCGCAACAAGAATTCCACCATCGGCGATTTTTCCGCGACCATGGAACGCAACATCCGGCAGCAGAGCGGGCATCTCAACCGCACCCAGACCCAGCTGGACCGGCTGGTCCACAGCATCCGCGAATTCGCCATCCTCACCATATCCCTGGACGGCAACATCCGTTCGTTCCACGAGGGCCCCAAGGGCATCTTCGGCTGGCAGCCGTCCGAAATCACCGGGGCCGCCATCGACCGGCTGCAACCGAACACCGGTGGCGCCGCGGTCCAGCGGCTCATCGAGCGCGCCCGCAAGACCTTCAACGAACAGCCGGGCGTCGACCAGCTTTCCGATACCCGCGTCACCCTGGTCCGCCGCACGGGCGAGGAATTCTGCGGCGAGATCACCATTTCGCGCATGACGGCCATGGAGGACGAGCCGCCCGGGTTCATCCTCGTGATCCACGACACCACCGCCCGCGAAGGCCTCAACCACCGCCTGCAGGAGGCCGAAGTGCGCTACAAGGGGTTTTTGGAGGCCCTGCGCGACAGCTTGGTGACGATCGACCACGGGGGCAATTTCACCTGGGCCAACCAGTACTTCCTGGACCTGTCGGGCTACACCATGGCCGAGCTTTTGGGCGGCACCAAGCCGGACGCGGTCTTCGTGTTCAGCGAGCAGGGCGAGACGCACTTCAAGGACCACTCCTCGTGGGCGGCCGATGTCTTCCTGGTCCACAAGTCGGGCAAGCGCATCCCCATCGCCCTGACGCTCTCCACGATCCGCGAGGCCGGCCGGGAGGCCGGTTCGGTGGGACTGATCAAGGACCTCACCGCCGTGCGCGAGAGCACCCGGAGTCTGGAATCGTACACCCACCAGCTCCTCGAATCGCGGTCGGAGCTGGAAAAACTCAATACCAAACTCATGGAACAGCAGAAGGACCTGCGGCATTCCAAGGCGGAACTGGAAAAACTCAACAAGGTCAAGAACGCCTTCATCGCCAACCTGTCCCAGGAGCTGAAGACCCCCCTCATCGCCGGCATGGGCTACATCGACCTCGTTCTCAACGGCGACACCGGGCCGGTGGGCGGCGATGTGCAGAACTACCTGCAGATCTCCCACCGCAACCTCAAGAAGCTGGGCCTCATGATCGACAACCTGCTCTCGATCTCCCGTCTCGCCGAGAGCGAACACGCGGCCGACCTGGTCCCCGTGAACCTGGCCGACCGCCTGCCCGTGTGGCTCAAGGATGAACTGGCCGACAAGACCGTGGAGTTCGTCCTCAATATCCCCGTGCCGGTGGCCGTTGTGCAGGCCGACGATTTCCTGCTGTCGCGGGTCTTCAGCAACCTGGTCTTCTTTTCCAAGGCCCACGCGCCCGACCGGGCCCCGTCGGTGGGCATCACGGCCGCCGCCCGGCCCGACCGCATTCTGGAGGTGCGCTACCACGATCGGCGCCTGTATCTGCCGCCCCGGGCGGTGGAGACGGTCTTTGCCGGTCTTTTGGAACGCACCGAGGAGGATGCCGCGCGCGGCGGCGTCATGGGCGTGGGACTCTCGATCGTGAAGAATATCATCGACATGCACGGCGGCACCATCCAGGCCGCCAGCAGTCCCAACGACGGCACCCTGTTCATCTTCACCCTCAAACGGAACATGTAAGACCCAAGAGCGGGAATTTTGCCACAAAGCAAACAAGAATATTCGCCACCAAGTCACAAAGTCACGAAGTTAAGACCTGGTTTTTGTTCAGATCAGAAACCATCCACCCTTTGTGACTTCGTGACTTTGTGGCCAAACCTCTTTTCCGCTCTTCTCCGCACCCTTACCCCCTTTGTGAACTTTGTGGCAAATCCTTTCTCCGCATTACTTTTTCCTTGCGCTTTGCGTCGCGGAGGATAAACTGTTGGTTTGGCCGGCAACGCGGTTCCGGTATGGCCGGGCCCCGGCGTTATTTGACTTTGGAAGGCCCGGTACTGGTGTAAACGCATGAAAGCCGACATTCCCAGCCTGCTGCGCGAGGAGATGATCGCCCTCGAGCCGGAGCTGGTGCTGCCGCCGATGCCGGAACCGCCCGCACCGACGGAACATTACCCCTGGCAATGCAAGGAGGCGGCCCTGCGGGTGCTGGTGGATATCATGTGCCGGTCGGACGAGGTGCGCAATCCCACCAAGCTCTTCAAGGACCTGATCTTTCGCGAAAAATGCACCTCCACCGGGATCGGGGAGGGGATCGCCATCCCCCATGTCCGCACCATGCAGCCCCGGGGGCTGGTGATGGGGTTCGTGCGGTTCAGCCAGGGGATCGAATTCTGCAGTGTCGACGACGAGCCCGTCTTCTTCATGTTCGGGATTGTGACGCCCCCCTATGAGGACCGGCTCTATTTTGAGGTGCTCAAGTGGGTCGGCCGCATGTTCGGCGAGTGCACCTGGCTGCGCGACGCCCTCCTGGCCGCGCGGACCCCCGCCGAGGTGCGGGGCATCTTTCTGGGGCTGGCGAGGGGGAACATGTGAGGATTGTCGATTGCAGATTGCCGATTGCGGAATTAAAGAATGGACAAGATCGGTCATCGGCTTTTTCGTGTTCTTCAATCTGGCAATCCGCAATCCGCAATTCGCAATCCGCAATCGATCAGGGCCGCCGCCATGTATGACCACCCGGTCCCCGAAGCCGCCGCCGAGCGTGCCCGCGCCCTGGCGGTGCTGGCCGAGCTCCGGGTGCTGGCCGACGCGGGGACCAGCCGGCGGCTGGCCGGGGTCCTGACGGAGTTCGACGACCCGGCCGCGGCCGGCACGGCCGGTATCACGGGCTACGCGCGGGGCTGGGCCATGTGCGTGCCCGACACCTTCCGCGCGGCGTTCGACATCGATCCGGTCAAACACCGGCAGGGCTGGCGGTTCCAGTTCCGGCGCGGCCACACGGTTTATGACCATCGGGAGGCCTATGAGGCCATCACCGGGGGCCCGGCGGTGCGGGTCACGGCCTGCCTGCAGGTCACCCGCGACAGCACGCCGGTCGCGCGGGCCCTGGCCTGCCGCCTGCTCACGGCCGATCCCGGGTCGGGCCGCCTGGTCGAGCGGTGGGAGCGCACCGTGGATGTGTTCGATCTCGTGCGCATGCTCATTGCCGGGCCGGAGGCCTGAGATGGCGCCTCGCAGGGAGAACGCGCAGACGGCCGCGGCCCGCGCGCGGGCCGCGGAGCTCCGCCGGCTCGTCGCCCATCACAACGCCCGGTATTTCACCGACAACGCGCCCGAGATCACGGACACGGAGTTCGACGCCCTGATCGACGAGCTCCGCGCCCTTGAGACGGAGTTTCCCGCCCTCGCCGCGGCCGATTCGCCCACGCAGAAGGTCGGTGAGACGCCGGTGGCCGGGTATGTCAAGGTGCGCCACCGCGTGCCCATGCTCTCGATCGACAAGGCCCGGACCCGGGAGGACCTCCTCAAATTCGACGAGACCCTGCGCCGCGAGACGGGCCGCGCCGACCTAGAATACACGGTGGAACTCAAGATCGACGGCGCCGCCGTCTCCCTCTGGTACGAGGCGGGCCGGTTCACCCGAGCGGTGACCCGCGGCGACGGGGTGGAAGGGGACGACATCACCGCGAATGTCCGGGCGATCCCCGGCCTGCCCGCCGCGCTCAAGCCCGTCCCCGGCCTGGCACTGCCCGCCTTCGCCGAGATCCGGGGTGAGATCTACATGACCCGCGCCGCGCTTGAGGCGGTCAACCGCGACCGGGCGGCCCGGGGCGAACCGCTTTTTGTGAACGCCCGCAATGCGGCGGCCGGGTCGCTCCGTCTTCTGGATGCCGGCCTCTTCGCCGGCCGGGGCCTGCGGATCTGCATCCATTCCGTGGGCACCACCGATTTCCTCCCCCCCGGGGCCGGGCAGTTCGAGGCCCACGCGCTCTTTGCGGCCATGGGGCTGCCGGTGAGCCCGCACGCGCGCAAAGTGACGACCATCGCGGCCGTGATGGATTTGTGCGACGAATGGGAGGACCGGCGCCACGCGCTGGACTTCGACATCGACGGCATCGTGGTGAAACTGAACGCGATCGATCTCTATGGCGCCCTGGGCCGCACGGCGCACCACCCGCGCTGGCTCATCGCCTACAAGTACCGGGCCGAACAGAAGGAGACCGTGCTGGACGACATCTCCTTCCAGGTGGGCCGCACCGGCCTGCTGACGCCCGTGGGGCTCTTGGCCCCGGTCTTCCTGGCCGGGACCACGGTCAGCCGCGCCTCGCTGCATAATGTCGACGACCTCGTGAACAAGGGCGTGCGGCGGGGCGACGCGGTGATCATCGAAAAGGCCGGGGAGATCATCCCCCAGCTGGTCCGCGTCCTGCCCGAAAAACGGCCCGCCGGCGCCGGCTCGCTCACCCTGCCGGCCGCGTGCCCCGAATGCGGCGGCCCGGCCGTGAAGGAGGGGCGCGACAAGTTCCTGCGCTGCGGCAATGCCGCCTGCCCGGGCCGGCTGCGGGCCGCGCTCCTTTTTTTCGGCTCGGGCGACGCCATGAATATCGCCGGCCTGGGATGGGCGCTGGTGGACCAGCTCTTCAAGGCGGGGCTCGTACGCGACCCGGCCGATATCTATGACCTTACGGTCGAGGTCCTGGCCGGGCTGGAACGGATGGGGCCCGTGTCGGCCGCGAACCTCACGGCGGAGATCGAACAGAGCAAGGCCCGCGGGCTGGCGGCCGTGCTGACCGGGATAGGTATCGACAATGTGGGCAAGACCCTGGCCGAAGCGCTGGCCGCTTCCTTCGGCACCATCGACGCCCTGGCCGCGGCCGACGCCGTGCGGCTCATGGAAGTGGAGGGGGTCAAGGATGAGACCGCCGCTTCCATCACGGCCTGGTTCGCCGCACCGCGCAACCGCGCGCTGGTCGACCGGCTCCGGGCCCGGGGCGTGGTGCTGGCCGGACCCATGGGCGGGGCGGCCGGCGGCCCGCTGGCCGGCATGAAATTCGTCCTTACCGGGACCATCGGCATGCCGCGGCGCGAGGCCGAGGCGGCCATCAAGGCGCGGGGCGGCACGGTCGCCGAGAGCGTGAGCGCCAGGACCGCATTTGTGGTGGCCGGGACCGATCCGGGCTCCAAGCTCGACAAGGCGCGCAAGCTGGGTGTGAAGGTGCTGGATGAACAGGAGTTCCGGGCATTACTGAAAGAGGCATAATGGAGAATTTGATTTGCCACAAAGGGCACAAAGAACACAAAGGAAGAAATGTGAGGGTTGGGTCATGGAATACATCCCTCCGGTCCGGAGGTGTTACGGGATCCGTGCTTCGAATTTCGTGCCTGGGTTTCGCCCTCGCCCTGGCCAGCTGCACCGCGCTTTCCAGTCCGGAGGCGGCCCTGCGCACCGCCTCGGCCGGGTACGGCGCGCCCGCCACGGTCGCGCTCCCGCTCATCCGGATGAATGTGGCCGTGCGCGAGGGCGCCAAGACGCGCAGCCTCTTCTTGAGCGGCCAGGCCGTGGCCGAATGGCCGGACAAACTGCGCCTGAAGCTCACCAAGGCCGACATCCACCTGGTCACCCTGGTGGTCAACGGCCACGCGGCCGCGCTCCATTTCCCCCGCACAAGCAAGGCGCTGGATGTCGAACTGAACCGGCCGGTACTCGGGGGTGAAACGGCCGACCCGCTGGCCGCGGCGCTTGAGATGACGCTTATCCTGGTCCAGGGGCCGTTCCCCCTCCATCCCCTCGGCGCCTATACGCTGGAAGGGGAGGTCAAAGGCGTCTATACCTACGCGGCGCCGATCCAGGGCGGCACCCTGCGCCTGGCCGTGGACGGCCGCACCGGGGCCGTGCGCAGCCGCACCTGCCGTTTCGCGGGACGGGAGGAGTGGGCGATCGGGGTGGCGTTCGACCAGTATGAGACCATGGGGGACCACCGGTTCCCGCGCAAATTCACCCTGACCGCGTGCAAGGGGACCGATCCCCTGCCGGCGGTCACGGTGGAGATCTACCTGGCCCAGGTCAATTTCAACCGCCCGGCGCCCGCGGCCGCTTTCCGCGCCGCCTGGCCGGAAGGAACCGTCAAACTGGCCGAACTGCCGGCGAAACTGGAGGAGCTTTTCGGGACGATCGAAGAAACACCCGGGTCCGCGGATGGACCCGGGGAAGCTCTAAAACCTAACCTCTAAATGGCTAAACGAATTAGAAGCACCAGACAAAGCGCACTTTTCTCCGTAGCTGCGACCCTTGCGGTCGCCCATCCGGAGGCGGGGGCAAGCCCCGCAGCTACAAGAGCTTGCGTGTACCGCGCGGGATGCGACCGGCACGACTTTTCCGGGACGCACGGGACATGCAATGCAACTTTTTGCGAGTTCATCAAACTTGCAAATATCAATAATGCGCCAGGGGCGTTCGCCGTTGGACCGCCAGTTATGTTTACGGCTTGGCATTTTGAACATTGGATATTGTTTGGCCATTTAGGATTTATCAGCCGATGATCAAACGCCTCTTTGAACTGAACGCCCGCCTCGTGATCCGCCGCCCGGGCCTGGTGCTGGTCCTGTGCGCGGCCGTCACCCTGGCGCTGGCATGGCCAGCCCTCCACCTGCGGGCCGATTTCGACCTGGTCAATCTTCTGCCCGCGCACGCGCCCGAGGTCAGGGATCTCCGTATGCTCATGGAGGATTTCGGCGGCGATGACCGGCTGGTCATTGCGGTGGAGGCGGCCGATGACGCGGGGATCCCCGCGGCCGAGGACCACCTGCGGCGGGTCGCGGCGCTCATCCGGGAACGCGACGCGGTCCGGGCCGAACCGCTTCTTGAACCGGCCGCCGAAGTTGCGGAGGCCGACCGCGACGCCCTGATCCGGTTCCTCTTCGATCGCGCGCCGCTTCTGGCCGACGGGCCGGCCATGGACAAGCTCCTCGCGCGCCTCACGCCCGCGGGTGTGACCGCGGCCGTGGCCGAGGCGGGCGTACGCATGCGCAGCGGTGGCGTCATCGATCGGGAACGGATCAAGAAGGACCCGCTCGGCCTGGCCGGGATCCTTCTCGACCGGGTGCCGCCGGCCATGCGGGCGACGGGGGTCGATACCCTGCGCCGGTCGGCCGACGGGCGGTTCATGCTCCTCGAGTTCCACCCGGTGCGACCGCCCCAGGACGGGGCGTTCTCGCGCACCTTGACCGCGTTCGCGCGGGAATGCGCGGCCGCGGCCGCCCGGGATGCGGCCGTACCCGTACCCGAGGTCATTATCGCCGGCGGCTACGCCCAGGCGGCCGGCGACATGCAGCGGCTGACCGCCGCCCTTCTGAGCACCGTGGTCTCATCCGTGGCCGCGGTGGTGGTGATCCTGGCCCTGGCCTACCGCGAGTTCCTCTTCGTCGGCCTGGCCGCCCTCTGGCTGGGGGTGGCCGTCTTCTGGACGGCCGGGTGCGCCCGGCTCTGGTTCGGCGACATCACCGCGGTGAGCGCCGCTTTCGCCGCCATCCTGGTGGGGCTGGGGATCGATTTCGCCATCCATGTCTACAACCGGTTCCGGGTGGAAATCGCCGCCGGCCTCACGCCGGAGGCGGCCATGGTGCGCACCCAGATCGAGGCCGGGCCCGCGGTCTGGATGGGCGCCATCACCACGGCCGCCGCCTTCTTTGTCCTGGCGATCACCGATTTCCCGGGCGTGCGCGAGTTCGGCCTGATCGTGGGTTGCGGCGTGCTCATCGCCGCGCTGGTCTATTTCACCGGTTTCGCGGCCATGACCTACCGCGCGGGCGTCCGGGGGTTCAAACGCGACCTGGGGGCCGATTGCGGCATGGGCCGGGTGTGCGACATCCTGGCGCGCGCGCCGCGGCTGGCGGCGGGGATCTTCATCGCCGCCAGCCTGGCGGCGGTGATCTATGTCGCCGTGGGACGGCCGATCGGGTTTGAGAACGATCCGCGCAACCTGCGGCCCAAAAATGATCCGGCCATCGCGGCCGATGACCGGTGCGGCGCGCGCATCGGCGGCAGCCTGGTCCGCTTCCCGGTGATGGTGAGCGCCGATTCGTTCGACGACCTGCTCACGCGGCTCGATGGCGTGGCGGCCGGGCTCCAGCGGCTCAAGGCCGAAGGGCGGATCGCCGGCTACATGAGTCCGGGCGACCTGCTGGCCCCGCCCGACCGGCAGGCCCGCAACCTGGCGCGGCTGGCCAGGGTCGATTTCCCGGCCGCGCGCACGGCGTTCGCCGAAGCCCTGGCCCAAAGCGGTTTCAAACCCGCGGCTTTCGGGGAGACCTTGGCCTGGCTTGACCGGCTGGCGGCGCGCGCGGCCGCGGGCCGGGGGCTGGCGGCCGAAGAGTTCAATGATCCGGCGGTGCATGCGCGCATCGGCGCATTCTTCAAGGTCGACCCGGCCGCGGGAAAATTCCGGGCGCTCTCGGTCTTCTACACCATGCCCGGCGAGGAACGGCGGTTCGACGCCGGCCTGATCGGCGCGGCCGTGGGCGCCGACGGCGAACATGTGTTCGTGACGGGTGTGAACATCATCAACCGGGTGGTCACGGAGCGGATCGCCGCGACCATGCGCTGGATCTTTCCCGTGGTGGCGCTGGTGAACACCCTCTTCCTCTATGCCACCTTCCGGTCGGTGCGCTACACCCTCCTGGCCGCGGCCCCCCTGGCCTTCGGCGTCGCCTTTCTCCTGGCGGTCATGAAGTTCACGGAGGTGCCGTTCAATGTGATGAACTTCGGCATCATCCCCATGGTCATCGGCATCGGCGCCGACAATGGCATCCACATCGTCCAGAATTACCTGAACTCATGCCGGGGACGGGCGGGGGTGCGCTCGGCCGTCTGCCTGGTGAGCCGGCCGGTGATCATGACCGCGCTCACCACCATCGCCGGGTTCGGCTCGCTGGTGATCGCCGAATACCGCGGCATCATCGGCCTCGGCATGATCGCCGCCTTCGGCGTGGCCTTCTGCCTCCTGGCCGCGATCATCTTCCTGCCCGCGGCGCTGATGGTGTGGGGCGGGGAGCCGAAGACAGAAAAGACCGGGCAGGCCACAGAGGGCACAGAGAACCACAGAGGGGGGTATGGTGCGGAGAAGAGATGATCTGCCACAAAGGTCACAAAGTACACAAAGGGGTGAGGGTGCGGATGGGAGACAAGAGGGCGGGGTCGAGCCCCGCGGCTACAGGACCGAAGATCCCGTTCCCTCTTGTAGCTGCGACCTTGAGCCTGTCGAAAGGCGGTCGCCTGCTTGAGGGAGAAGGACGCGCCTCCCCGAGGCGCGCAGTGCACTCGGGGTAAACTCCGGGCACAAAGGGCACAAAGGAAGAGTAGTCGGGGTTGGTGGTGGGATGCGGATGGCTTGTCCCGAATCTCCGACCGCCTGCTTCAGGTGGTCCGGCCTCTTTTCCTGACCTGCAACCTGCGACCAGTTTACCAAACAGCCCATGAGGGCGGGGTCGAGCCCCGCAGCTACAAATCCAAAGACTACCGATCTCCTCTTGTAGCCGCGACCCTTGCGGTCGCCTGCATTTTCACCACTTCGTGACTTGGTGGCAAATGATCTTGAGCCGGAGTTTTCGCCACAAAGTCACGAAGTCACAAAGGGTGGATGGTTTCTGATCCGGATTTAAACCATAGCCAAGGTCTTAACTTCGTGACTCCTGGTCTTTTACAGCGTCACATCGAAGAAACCCACCCAGTAGCTGTAATCGATCCGCGTATCGGGTGGGCCGTATTTCAGAATGTCGTGGACCGTGACCTGGTAGGTCTCGTCCAAAGTTGATTCGTTCGGGTTGAAGCTGATCGTGGGTGTGATGCCGTAGTTGGCCGGCATGATCGTGGTGGTGATGGTGAAATTGTGGCTGTCCGACTGGCGGACCACGGTCACATAGGTGGAGCCATCGAGGTCGTATTCGGCCGAGTTGGCCGAGAAACTCCACCGCACGCGTTCGGCATCGGCCGGGTCGGCGAAGCACTGTTTGGGGAAGTACCCGGGGGAGGGGAAGGCCACGAAATCATAGGTTGGCGTGGCGGCGGTGGTGTCGAAGACATAGAGCAGGCTCGCCCATTTGAGGTTGTACCAGACCGATCCGAAGGCCGAGGTGTTGAGCCGGGGGTGGAGGATCCAGCGCCGGTGGCCGAGTGTGGTGAGGTTGCCGAAGTCGTCCATCCACCCGTGGATGCATTCGTCCGCGGTGTAGGCCGAACCGCCCCAGCCGCGGAAGATGTTGCTTTTAGCGCAAGCGATCCATCCCCCCGTATTGTTGATTGTAGTGGCGGGTTCCGGGCCACCGAAAATGTTCGTTTGATAGTTGGATGTCGAACCGGTGGGGAGGGGCGGATCATGTGGTGAACTATACGATTGGGAAAGCGCTTCCAGCATCACCAGCACATGCGCGCCTTTCTGGCACCGGGCCGCGTAGGTGGCGTTGTCGGTGACACCGGAGGGCAGGCCGGCCAGCCAGCGGTAGAAGTTGAGCATGTTCAGGCCGTCGGTGACCGACTGGGTGTCGATGCGGCCTTCGTAGCCCGAATCGTTCACGGTCATGACCGGGTTCGAACTGTAGCTGATGATGGTATTGACCGGCTTGAGGAGATTCCACTGGGCCTTGATGGCGGCCTTGGTGTACCCCACCCCCGGGGTGGTGGTGATCACGGCCGTATCCGGGACCGTGGTCGTGCCGAGTGTATACGAGGCGGTGATCGTCACCGGTCTGATGGGGCCACTGGGGAGGGCCGTGGCCGTGTGGCCGTTCATGGTGATCGCGGTTTCGTCAGCGCTCGCATATGACGCGCCGGTCGTGACATTGCCGGTGGATGTATCGGAATAGGTGGCCATGACTATAAAGTCGAGGGTGGCGCCCTGCATGAGGTCGGCGGTCGCGGGGGTGATGTCGATCGACACGAGCGCCTTGAGCACGGTCACGGTCACCGTGTCCGTATCGCTCTTCGGGATGCTGTCCGTCACCGTATAGGTCACCGTGTAGACACCGATCGTGTTGAATGCCACTAACCCCGGGTCTTCGACCGTCACATTGGATGCGCCGCCGTCGAAATCCCAGGCATGGGTGAAGGGGCCGGTGCCGCCGGTGACCGTGGCCTGGAAGTCGACCGATTCGCTCTGGTAGACGGTGACATTGCCCGACGGGGCGGCGATATCGGCGAGAAGGGATTTGACCGTGACAGTGACCGTGTCCGTGACATCGGTTCCCGCGTTGTCCGTGACCGTGAATGTCACAAGGTACATACCCGGGGCTGGGAAGGCCGTAACGCCCGGGTCCTGGGCCATTACACTGGCGGCGCCGCCGTCAAAATCCCAAGAATAGGCAAGAGGGGGCTCACCACCAGTCGCCGCGGCCTGGAAATCGACCGTGCCGCCGGCCAGGATGGTCACATCCGAGGCCGGTGTGGTGATGGATCCATGGAGGATCGCCACCCCTTTGTCGGACCCGCTGTCCGAACAACCCCATACGAGGAGCATCATAAGCGCCAGAAGGCTCAGTATCGGGGTGCGCATGCGTTTTCCTCCGGAATGAACATTGTTCTGATATTATGTAACACTTTCCGATGATAAAGCAACCTCATTTCAGATTTCCTGATCCCTATCCGTAACCGGGCATGTTTTTCGGAAAAAGGTTTGGCGCTTTTTCCGACCCACAGGTGATTGTGCGGGGAACATCCGGATGTCAACCGTGTAGGGGCGGGTTTGAAACCCGCCCTC
>JBDREB010000220.1:0-11613 GCA_043820325.1 Planctomycetota bacterium
GCCGGTTCGATAAAACAAATACAAAAACAGCTTGACATTCAGTACCCTTGTGCCATTATAGATAAGGCCACTTGGTTGTCAAGTCTTTTTCGGCGCTGTTTTTACACGGGAAGGATAAAGACGGGAGAAGAAAACCGGATCGGGAAGCAACTCGCCACATACCAAGGCACTTACCGCAACCTGTGCGACCTGCCAGCTCGTCTTGGACCGATCAAGCGCGGCAGTATCTACAAGGCGGCATTGCGTTGCGGGACGCCAGGATGCCGCTGCCACCGCGATGCCCGCGCCAGGCATGGTCCTTATTGGTTTTGGACTTCCAAGGCGGCAGGCAAATCACTAGGCCGAAAACTCGATTCAAAGGCATTGAAACTGTACAGAGAATACTCGGCCAATCACAAGAAACTCAAACGGATCATCCAAAAGATGGAACAGACCAGTGATGAACCGATCAAGTGCCGGTTGAAACTGGCCCGGCTTGACTCCTGTTGAAAGTCGCCCACTGACCAATCAGTCCTGTGCCGGCAATGCGTTCGGCCAAGCAAGCGTCGCGTTGTGCCGAAGACCGTGGATGAAGCTTTCGCAAAGAAACGCAACATCCTCTACAGGGAAGGTGTCGCTTCGTCTCGCTTAAGTGAACGGCATTGCGGCATGCCGTGCCCAAGGCGGGGGGCGGGGATGATGATATAATAACAGGATAAGGGGTTACGGTAACGATGCCCGTATCGGCAAGGGCAACGGTTACGGCTTGGGAATAGGAGTATCCGTGACTGATTGGTCGAATGAGGCAATAGAACGGATACGCAGACTGGATTGCCCGATCAAGTCGGGCAATGACATGAAAAAATAAAAAAACAGTTGGCGGCCCGTCATTTGTCTGTCATCCCACGGCTTGACCGGGGGATCCAGTTCCCGATCGGGTTTGGTTGTAATGACCATGGGGGAACACTTCGATCTGTTTCTCATGCGCACGCTATAGGATTACGGATATCCGGGGCTTTTCACCGGACCTTTGCCGTAACCGATACCGGCCTCGTAACCCTGGCCTCTCGTGGCCGAGTGCTGGCTCGTCTTTTCGACCCGGTTCCAGGCCTACTGCATCGCCCGCAACCGCACCTCGACCCCGTGCGCATCCTTGAGCAATTCCACCAGTCGCGCCGTGTCGGTCTCGTCGAAATGGTACGGGTAGAGGACCTTCGGCTTGAAGGCCGTGACCGCGTCGGCGACCATCTCAGGCGTCATGGTATAGGGCAGGTTCATCGGCAGGAAAGCGATGTTGATGTCCGTCAGCGCCTTCATTTCAGGCGTGTTCTCCGTGTCGCCGGCCACATAGACGCGCGTGGTGCCGAAGGTGAGCACATACCCGTTCCCCTCGCCCTTGGGATGGAACGGCGTACCGTTGTCGCGCTTGTTCACGATATTGTAGGCGGGGACGGCCTCGATCCTGATCCCCAGCGCTTCGCGCGTCTCGCCGTTGGCCATGCTGAACGCGCCCGTCACCTGGGCGGCGCATGATGCGGCGGCTATCACGACCGTGTCGGGCTTGCGGATGCCGGCGATCGCCGCCGGGTCAAGGTGATCCGGATGCCCGTGGGTAATAAGCACCAGGTCGGCCTTGGGCAGTCTGGCATAATCGGCCAGCTTGCCGTAAGGATCGACATGGATCACCTTGCCGCCGAACTCGAACATGAGCGACGCGTGACCGATGAACCCGATCGACAGGTTGCCGGCCGCGGTGGGGATCATATCTTTCGATAACACATCCATGGGTGCCCCCTCATTGACCGTCCCGGGCGTTTCCGTCTGCACCGGTTCCGGCGGCGTCCCCTTCGCCGGCCCCGACTGCCCGCACCCCGCCCCGATCAAACCGATCCCAAGCAGTACCACCGGCATAAGCATGCGCGTGTTCATAAGCCAACCTTTGTCTACAGGCATTTTCGATCAGTAGCGATTATACCCTTTCCCGGCGGTTTGACAAGCGAATTCAAACCGGGGACCTGTCAAACCTTTTTTGTGGTAGGGGCGGGTTTTAAACCCGCCCGCATGATCCGGTCACCGTGCCGTGCGGACCGCCTCAACCTCGGCCATCAGGCTATACCATATCGCGGTCTGGACCACACCGGATGTCGGCAGGAAGTGGAGCGGGTAGCCGGGGATCGAAATACAGGCATCGACACTGCCGTACGGGGCGCGGATATTGGTGACGCCCCGTCGCACCGGCCCTGCCATGCTTGCGACCGCAATGGCCTCACAGCCGCGCGCCAGCGCCGCGGCCACCTGCTTGTCGGGGTATTGCACATACCCGAGCCACAGGACCAGGTCGCCCTTGGGCACTTTATCCTGGTAGAACTTCTCCCAGTCGAATTCGCGGCCGAACTTCATGATCGGCAGTTCCTGCGGCACCTGCGTGGCCTGCTGGTGATAATGGCCGTGCATGACGGCCCACACCATGCCGCCGTTGTCAACACAGCGCGCCACCTGCCCGGCGGCCAGGCGCATGTTACCGGCCTCGTCCCTGGCGAAGCCGGCCAGTTGGTCGCGGCAGGCCATAAGATATGCGCGGCCGAGAACCCCGGCGCCGACCGGCGCAACGGTGTAGTTGGGATTGACGATCATATCCTTGACCGCGTCGTCGGCCTGGAGCGGCGGCGGTTCATATTCGCTGGAATAGGTCGCAAGCATCTTCCCCCTGCGGGTGACCGCGGCCACCACCTCGCCCTAGAAGGCCCAGGCGAGCGCCCCTGCCGCCACCTGCGCCACGCAGGTGTCTTTGATCGATCCGTCCCAGGGCACATCGATGTCGATCAGGAACACCCGCTTGACATAGGTCTCGGACGGCACAATGTCCAGCACCCGCGACACCTGCGGCCATTGCCTGCTGATGAAGGCGACCGTGATGTTGTTCTTGAACCGGGCGCCGGAAAGCATTGTGGTGAACCGCTCGTAGTTCGGCACCGGGTCGTTGGGGGTCACCCGTCCGTAGAGGAAGACATCCTTCCCGGCCACATGCCCACTGCCCGGCCATGGTTTCAGAAAGGGAAACCCGCCCACCCGGAAGAACATCTCCTCGCCGAAACCGGCGTTGCCCGCCGTGAGGATCCATCCGCCGTCAAGCAGTCGGTCGGCCACCGCCTCGGCGGCGGGCGTCATCTCGTCGACCCGGCTGATCGCCCTGTCGAACCACGCCGCCACCGCCTGGTTGATGTCCACGGTCGGGCTTGCCACCTCAGCGACACGGGGACCGCCGGAACACCCGCAAACAGCCACCATCGCGGCCAGAAGTGCAGAAACGCAATGGGTTCGCATATATCTCCCGTCGCAAACGATATCAACCGGCAAGATCTGGCAGCCATCGACGA
The DNA here is from genome assembly GCA_043820325.1 of Planctomycetota bacterium. Lineage (GTDB taxonomy): Bacteria > Planctomycetota > JBDREB01 > JBDREB01 > JBDREB01 > JBDREB01. The sequence continues at coordinate 3,357 of JBDREB010000220.1, forward strand.
TCGATCTTGGCGATGTATGTATACGAAGGAAATGCTTATTGACTTGGCTCATAACTGGCGCCTTCCGACATAGCCTTGTCATGACCACAGCGGGGGCATACGAAGCTGTCTGGCCACCTGAGGGTGGTCCTAACACGCTTCCCCGCCCGCGAAAGCCCTCCGGAAAACTAAAAGCCTCGTATTGCTTAGCCATGTCCCCAATATACACGGGCACTAAGTCAATAAGCATAACGAGGGATTTACAAACTGAGTGCACCGGGCCTCCAAAACCTAGCCCAGCAGCATGTAAGCTTCCCCCAGAGGCAGTTTGTACGCCTCGTTGAGCCAGTTCAGCAGTTCCGTCAACGCCAGGTGGAAGGCGTGTTGAGCGGGCACGCCAGTAGCGATTGCGCCTATGTGCGTCTGGTTCTCAAAACGGGGCCACTGCTGCCGTCGACTGGGACCGTGGTTGAGTTTGCAGCGCAGGCGCACGCGCCCCCCGGTTTCAATACCGCCTGAACCGCAGATCTCCCCATCGCCCTGGATTGCATGCATGTCGCCGACGCTCAGGAGTGCGCCGGGATGATGAACGCGCAGATGCAAAGTTGTACCCGTCGTGACTTCCTGAGCGTCGAGGTTGCCACCCCAGTAGCCGCCCCAGGTGTTGGGGTAGCTTTCGATCCATGCGGGAGCGACCGCGACAAAGCCCAGCATGGGCTTCACGGGAATGCGGATGCTCTCGCTCCAGTGGATCAACCCATCTTTGATCTGAACGACTTTTTGTTGCGGGCCGATGTCCAGCAAGCCGGGCATCGCGCCGTTGTTGCCGCCGAATTTCGTGTACCCGATCGGCTCAAGCTGAATCGGTCCGAACTCGATACTCAGCACATCTCCCGGACCAACCCCCTTGACAAAGACGCACCCACTGGACGGATTGGGGCCGGTGATTTTTCGGTTCCAGTCCGCCTGCTCTTCAGGCGTCAGCCGATCGATCCACGGGCCGGCATTCATCTGCATCATGGCTTCGAATTCTTCGCCAAGCTGGATCTGGTGCGTTACCGGGTTTTCGCTGGACGCGAGGTAGTACAATACGCTGGTTGTAATTGGCTGCATGAGTTTCCCCCCGAAATAACCAGGGACAGGCACCGACTATTGTCTCCGCTGGATAGGAACTTGGAACGGCAGTTTTCCATCCTTCATGCCTTTCATCCCCCCCTGGCCCCCTGCCGGACGGTACTGGACGAGCTCCATGCCGCGAACGCCCCCATTGTAATCCCAGGGCCGGGGTTGTCAAGGGTAAATGGACCGATATGAGGGCAGATGCCCCTCCATCGCCGGTGCTGTTACACACCACGGATGTACGGGGCTACGCCCTTCGTTACCAGCAGATGGGCGTGGTTGGGCATGAGGGCGAAGGCGTGGCACTTGACTTCGGTCCGCTCCAGGGCGGTCTCAAGCCGGTGGAGGAACAATTCGCGGTCCTGGCCGCCCTGAAAATCGATCCGCGATCTCCGTGCCATGCCTTACATGATATCCACACTGGAAATTTGTCAAGTGTTTTTATCGGAGATAATGTGCTAAAGTACCACTGTCCCCAACTCAGGCGGCACATGGAAATGCACCCGCCATGTTCCCGGCAACGCCTGCTCAATGGCCTCGGGCATGTCCGGGTAATGCCGGAACCCGCCATCCTGCGTGCGGACGGTCACCTGGTGCAGGTAGACCGCTTCATTGAACCGCTTGAACTCCGGTGACGGCCCGTCCGCCCCGACCTCGGCTTGGACCGCGGATCCGATATGCAGTTTGAGCACCCGGATGCCGTCACGGCTGAGTCCGGCAAGGGCCTGCACCGGGTCTTCGAACATGACCGCGGCATGGACCAGATCGTAGCAGATGCCGATGCGGTGGCGGATGATCTTTTCCGCATCGGTCCGGCGTACTCCCGCTTCACCCAGCCAGGTACAGCCCTGCGGAAGGAGTTCTTCCAGGAAGAAACGGCGGGCATCTTCGGCTGTTTCAAGGTAACAGGCCGGCTCCGGTTCCAGGGCAAGGGCGCTATGAGGACTCAACGCCTTGGGACGCTCACCAAGTCCCCCTCTACCGAACACCCCCCGCGATTGGCCAGCAGCGAGACCCCTTCCTCCATCCTTTCCTCGACACGCTGGCCGAGGCGGTGGAAGCCGAAGAGCTTCGCCATCTCGCGGACGAGGTCCCGTCGGGGAAGGCTGACGAGGCGAGGCAAGAGCGCCGCGGCGGCGTTGGCGGCCTCCTCGGGGGGGATCGCCTCCGCCTCCCGCGCTGAGATGCAGTCCGTGCCGGGAACGCGGAAACCGGAGTAAGCCTCCGCCTTCTGCTCCCGGGGCCACAGGAACGCCCCCTCGACGCGCACCTCCGGACAGGACTGGCGGATCACCCCGAGCAGGCGGTGGCGCACCCGCTCCGTAATCCGCTCGATCGACCAGGCACCGGCCACGCGGCGGCAGGCGAGATCGACCGCCACAGGTCCCTCCACCGCCACCACCGCCCGTATGAGTCCGGCGATGGCCCTGTTCTGCCGGGGCTCGTAGAAATCGTCGGGAGTCCCCTGCGGCCCCTCTCCCTTCCACGCCCGGTACTCCGACTGACCGGGGAGAGCGGGGGCGGTGATCTCGGGAGCGGCCGATGCGCCTGCGATGGGGCTCACGATCGGCCGCGGGGCTTCGGGCCGCGGAGCGGGAGGAGCCTCGCCGGCGGGGGGCGGTGCAGCCTCCAGCGGATTCGTGTGCCCGAGGTCGAGGGGGTCCCGGCCCCGCGCCTTCGCTGCATCCCGGAGGTCCCCGAGACGCCGATCCAGGACCTCAATCATCTTTCCCGGCTCGTACCACCAGTCGGTGGACCAGACACGAAGGATGGTCCAGCCAATTCGGCGAAGGACTTCCTCCCGGAGGCGATCGCGGTCCCGAGCCGTGCGCGCAGAGTGATAAGAGGCGCCGTCGCACTCAATGCCGCAGAGGTACTCGCCCGGCCGGCCGGGGTCCTTCACCGCGAGGTCAATGCGGTAGCCGGAGCAGCCGACCTGCGCCTCGACCTCCCAGCCCTTCGCCCGGAGCGCGTCCGCCACGGCCTTCTCGAGGGGGGACTCGTAATCCGCCCCCCGTCCACGGCCCACCGCCGAAACCAGGGCGACCTGGCCCCGCGCCGCGTAGTCGAGGAAGGTCTTGAGGTCGGCCACCCCCCGCGCCCGCGTCTTGGAGCGGTCGATGGCCTCGGGCCCGATGCTGGAAAAGACGACGACTTGCTCACGGGCCCGCGTGACGGCGACATTAAGGCGCCGCTCCCCCCCGTCGCGGTTGAGGGGGCCGAAGTTCATCATCATCTTCCCCGCCGCGTCGGGGCCGTAGCAAACAGAGAAGAGGATGACATCCCGCTCATCCCCCTGGACGTTCTCGAGGTTCTTGATGAAGACCGGCTCCGGCACGGCATCGGTGAACCACGGATCCACGGAGAGGTCCTTCTTGCGGGCCTCCTCGAGGAGGTCCTCGACGAGGGTCTGCTGGACCTGGCTGAAGGTGACGACGCCGATGGAGCGGTGGCGCTCATCCGGATCGTGAAGGCGCCGGAGGATCTCGGCCACCACGGCTTCCGCTTCGGCGCGGTTGGTGGAGCTCCCCCCGCGGTCGTAGACGCCGGGTACACGGACGAGGGAGACGCCCACGCGCGGGGACTCCTTCACCGAGGAGGGGAAGGTCAGGAGGCGGTTGTCGTAGTAGTGGTGGTTGCTGAAGGCGATGAGACTCTCGTGGCGGCTACGGTAGTGCCACTCGAGATAGAGCCGCCGGACCTGGGAAGCGACGCAGTCGTCGAGCACGCTCTCCAGTTCGCGGACGTCCCCCTCCGCGACCTCCTCCGGCTCGTCCCCCTCCCCCTTCTCGAAGAACATCGTCGGCGGGAGTTGCTTGGAGTCCCCCACCACAACGACCTGTCGCCCGCGGGCGATGGCTCCAACGGCGTCCCAGACGGGGATCTGGCTCGCCTCGTCGAAGACGACGAGGTCCACCTTCGCGAATGCCGGGTCAAGGTACTGGGCGATGGAGAGTGGGCTCATGAGGAGACAGGGCTTGAGCATCGAAAGAAGGTTGGGCACCTTGCCTACCAGCTTCCGGAGCGGCATGTGGCCCCGCTGGCGCTTCGTCTCCCGGAGCAGAATCCCCACCTCAGAGTTGGCCGGGGCGTTCCCCTGGTTCGCTTGGGGGACCCTGGCGGCGAGACGTGCCAGCACCACGCCCCGGGTGAGTTCGAGAACGTGAGCGTCGAGTGCTCGGAACTCCCGGATCCGTTCCTCGTGGTCGGCGCTGAAGAAGTCCCGGAGCACCGGCTCCCCGTGGAGGACCTTCTCGAACCACCACTGGAAGAAGGAGCGGGCGAAGGCCTCAGGGAGGCGGTGAGGGGGGATCTCCCCCTTTTCGCAGGCGGCGGCCAGGGGATCCAACCCTGCGGCAGCGGCCTCGATCCGGGCCCGGCGCCACGCGCACCAGGGGCGGAGGCGCGAGCCGCTCGTCTTCCACGGGGCGCAGGCCGCGCGGACCCGGGCGATGTGGCCGGGCTCGGCGTTTCCTCCCCAAGCGACGACCTCGTCGAGTTCGAGGAAGGCGGTCAGCGCCTGCCGTTCCTTCTCGAAGGCGATGAGCCGATCCCGGAGGTCGCGGAGGGGGCGGCCCGCGGGCTCTCCCGCCGCCAGATCCGCCCAGGCCGGGCGGCCCTCGCCGGCCGGAGCCGAGGCCTCGACGAACCGGTGTAGGAACGACCGGAACTTCCCGGCCCATTCGACCTGGGCCTCCACGGCGTCGGGGTCGACCTCGCCTCCCTTCCAGTGCCCACCGAGGAGTCGGACGGGGTCGGCGGCGGACCGGAGATCGGCTTCCAAGTCGCGCAGTTCCCGTGCGGCATTCAGGTCCTTGAGGAGTTTCGCTGCCGGGGGTACCGCCCCACCGCGGGTCACCGGCTTCACCACATTCCGCACCCGGAAGATGCCGATCCAGGACATCGGCGGCCATGTGTCGAGGGCCCCGGCGAGACGGCGGTGGAGGACATCGAGGTCGAGGTCGAGGATCCGCTTCTCGTAGATCTCGAAGAGCCGCTTTCGGAGATCGTTCCGCCGGCGCATCCGGGAGACGACCCCGAGCAGGGTTTCCCGCGTCCCCTCCCAGCCCGCATCGAGGAGCAGGGCCGGCGCGGGCCCCGGCGTCTCGAGGAGGAGAGGGATCCCCTCGACCAGCAGGGTGAGCCCCTCCCCGCTGAGCCCCACACTCACGCCGGGAAGGCGCACACCGACGGCCTCGATTGCCGCCTCAAGGGCAGCGGCCTTCTCCTCGATCGCCGTAGCCTTCCGCTCCGCCTCGGTGCCGACCGATGGCTCCCACTCCCCGCGCCGCACGCTCCGCCACGGGTGGGATGGAAGGTCGCCGACCTCCGCCCCCGTGGCAGCGAGTCGCCGAGCCCCCTCGACAAGCCCCTGGTAGGTCTCCCGCGTGAGTGGGTCGGGGAGCCCGGGGCCGAACGCCACCCGGGGCGACTCCCGGTGGCGAACGAGTGTCGCGGTCGCCTCGAATGCGGTCATCCCAAACTCCCGCGGCAGGTGTAGGGCCCGCGCGTACCCGTTGAGCTGGAGCCGCAGGGCACCCAGCCTCTGCGCCCGCTCCTCCCACTCCGGGGGCGCCAGAGCACCGGCCGTGGCCATCGAGGCCTGCAACTGCTCCATCACCCCGTGCTTGCTGGCCTTGTTGGAGTGGAGTTCGAGGCAGAAGGGACCGAGCCCAACCTTCTGCAGGCGGTCGAAGACCACATTGAGGGCCGCCTGTTTCTCGGCCACGAAGAGCACCCGTTTCCCCAAGGCCAGCCCGTGGGCGATGATGTTGGTGATGGTCTGGGACTTGCCCGTCCCCGGCGGGCCCTCGAGCACGAAGCTCCGTCCATCCGCTGCGGCGAAGACTGCCGCCAACTGGGAGGAGTCGGCGTCCATAAGGCAGAAGGTGTCTACGGGGCGCCGCTTGTCGTCAAGAGTCGCGGGATCCGGGAACTCCCCGCCCGCTTCGAAGGGGGCATCGGGGGTCTCGACCAGGTGATGGACGAGGGCGTTCTTCATCAGGTCGGCGGTCCGCTCCTCAAGGTCGTTCCACATAAGAAACTTCGTGAAGGAGAAGAAGCCTATGGCCGCTTCCTCCGCCACATCCCAGCGCGGCATGTTTACGACGGCGGTGCGGAAGGCCCGGAGGATCGCCGGGACATCGTAGCCGTGCGCGTCTTCGGGGGGCGTGTCTACGCCCTCGACGCGGATGCCGTAGTCCGTGGTGAGCTTCTGCAGGAGGGTCACGTTGACCCGCGCCTCCTCCTCGGCGAGCGTCAACTGGAACGCCGATCGCACGGAGGTCCGCTTCAGGGAGAGGGGCAGCAGCAGCAGCGGCGCCCGGCGCTCCTGGGTGCTCGTCTCCGTCTCGTACCAACGGAGAAACCCGAGGGAGAGGTAGAGGGTGTTGGCCCCCGACTCCTCGAGGCTCAGGCGCGCGGCGCGGTCGATACCGATGAGCCGCTTGGTCAACTCCTCTGCCCCCAGGCCCGTCCGGAGTCGCCGGTCCCGGATCTCGTCCATGAGATAGGCCTTCAGCGCATCTTCCCCCGTCCGCGCGCGGTGGGCTGCCGCATCCCGCGGGTCGTTCCCCTCCATGAGCGCGGGCTTGGGATGGAGGGCAAAGGCCTTCCCGTCGGCGAGGACATCTTCGAAGGCGCCGAGGTCGGGGCAGAGGAGTGGGATGGTGGTCTTCGTCTCGCGAAAGTGGAGGAGTCGGTTGCGCAGTGAGAGGTCGAGCAGATGCCGCTTCCACCGCAGAATCCGGGCGTGGGGCGTCTCGGGGGGGTCGGCGGGCCCGCCGGGCGGCCCTGCCGGCAGGGACTCCGTCGGGGATGCGCCCGGTCCGGCAGCGGAAGATGCCCCGGGCCCCGCCTCCCCCGCTGGCGGCTCCAGAACCCGGAAGGCCCCCGACACGCGGGCTGGCAGGGGGCGGATCCGGGCCCGCCGCGCCGCCTTGAGGTCTATGGCGAAGAGGAACTTCTCCGGATTATCGAGGTGGCGCCGCCCGGCCACGACCGATTCGAGAAACCCCGCTTCACCGGATGCCCCGAGCACCGTGGTCTCCACGAGGAGGATGGCGTCGAGGTCCACGCGCTTACGGAGCGCGAGCGGATCCAGTACCGCCGGTTCGGGGAACGAGCCGTTGGCGAGCCACACGCCCGTGAATGCGTGGCCCTTGAGGATCACCACGAGAGAGTGAAGCCCCGCCTGCTCGTAGAGGGCCGCCAGCAGGGTCGCCAGATCGAGGCAGGTGCCGAGCCGGGTCTCGAGCACCTGGTCCGGGGTGCGAATCTTCTGCCCACGCTCTTCAAAACTCGCCGGCGGCTCGACATAGGTGAGCCCCTTCTCACGGACTGCCTCGAACAGCGCCCCCGCGACCGCACGGACGCGGTCGGGATCGCCGGTCTGGTACCCCGCCAGGCTCCGGCTACCGGATTTCGCTTCGAGGATATCCCCCGCCCGCGCCAGCAGGGGGGGCAGCGCAGGGTGGTTGGGGAGCACGAAGGCCGCGAGGATTTCCGGCAGCGACCCGGAACCGTTCCACTCGTTATAGGCGAGGACCTCGATCGGATGGTTGCTGGATGCGACGACGGTGCCCGCCGCATCGACCTCGACACGGAGAAGGGCTTTCTCCCGCTCCACCTGTTGCACGAGGCGGCCGGGGTCGAACACGAGGGGCACAGACTCGAAGCCATGGGTGGCGCCGGGGGCGATGGACTCGACGCGAGCCTCCCAAGGCGCGGAAAGCGGGGGCTCGGTGCGGACGCGGACGACTACATCGCGCAGGGGTTCGGTGGAGAGGTTCTCAATGCACAGACGCTTAACGACGGGGACATCGTTTTGCTGCATCGCATAGTTAACGCGCGGGTCGAGATCGATGTGGATGGCAACCTGGCGATCGCGCTGGATGGGAATTTGGACCCGCTGTTTCCCATCTTCCATGCCTTTCCATCCTTCCTGGCGCCTGCCGGACGGTACTGGTCGATCCCCATGCCGCGACTTCCCATTGTAGCCCCATGGCCGGGGTTGTCAAGGGTAAATGGGGCCGATATGAGGGCGGACGCCCCGTTCAATTGCGGATTGCAGAATGCGGATTGCGGAATGGCGACAGGACCCGGGATGGTTAATCCAATTGCGAATTGCTGATTGCGGATTACGGAGTTACGCGCTCTG
>JBDREB010000221.1:0-8271 GCA_043820325.1 Planctomycetota bacterium
AGCTGCGACCCTTGCGGTCGCCCATCCGGAGGCGGGGCAAGCCCCGCAGCTACAAGGACTTGCGAGGAAGCATGGTTACCACCGGCAGGACCGTCCCGGGACCTGTGGAGCATGACAAAGATCCTTTTTGCGAGTCCGTCATTGTTTAGAGTTTAGAGTTTTGTGCTTAGAGTTTTCCCCATCACACCTTATCAATGCGCAGCACATACCGTCCATCGCTCGCCGATGCCAACAGGACCACCGTCGCCCCCTTGCGCACCAGGCGGCGCTCACGCACCAGCCGGCGCAGGCCGGCGAACACGGCTTCCACTGATCCCAGCCGCGGCCCGAGGCAGGGCGTGATATTGTAATAGAGGCTGAACCGCCGCCATAGCCGGGGCTCGGGTGTCACGGCGATCACCGGCGTATGCGGCCGCTTGTTGGCGATCATGAAGGTTTCGGCGCCGTCGCGCGAGTATACCACCAGGGCCGCGGCCATCGTTTCGTCGGCGGCCAGCCCCGCGGCGTGGGTAATGCCGTTCAAGGCGCTCTGGTCGTGCGGGTCGGGCACATAGGCGTGCGGGTGGAAATAACTGCTCGTTTCGGCCCGCCGTACGATACGGTCCATCATGGCCACCACCTTCGGCGGATGGTCGCCGATGGCCGTCTCCTGCGAGAGCATCACCACATCGGCGCCGTCAAAGACCGCGTTGGCCACATCGGTGATCTCGGCCCGGGTGGGCGTGAGGTTTTTGGTCATCGAATCGAGCATCTGCGTGGCCACGATGTCCAGCTTGCCCGCGGCGTTGGCGGCCTTCACCAGGTCCTTCTGGTATACGGGGACGGCCTCGGGCGCCGTTTCCACGGCCAGGTCGCCCCGGGCCACCATGAGCCCCTCGCACTCGGCCAGGATGGCGTCGAGGTTCGCCAAGGCTTCCGGTTTTTCGATCTTGGCGATCACCGGCGTGTCCGACCCAAGGCGCCGGATGAGCTGCCGTACCGTGCGCAATCCCCGGCCCGTGCGGACGAATGAAACGGCAATGTAATCCACGCCCAGGCCGATGGCGAACGCCAGGTCGCGGCGATCCTTGGGTGTCACCGAGGCGGCGCTCACCGCCCCGCCGGGCAGGTTGATCCCCTTGTGCGACTTGACCGTGCCGCCGTGCGTCACCTTGCACACCACCCGGCCCCCCCGCACTCGCAGGGCGCGAAGCTCCACCAGCCCGTCGTCGATAAGCACCCGATCACCCGGCTTCACATCGCGGCTCAAACCGCCGTAGGTGCAGGGCAGAAGGCCCGGTGCCGCCTGCCGGCCGCCGATCTGGACGGTATCGCCGGTCTTAAGGTTCACCGGCGCATCGAGCGCCCCCACCCGGATCTTGGGCCCCTGCAGGTCGGCAACCACGGCCAGGGGCGCACCCAGCCGGGCCGCAGCCCGCCGCACCGCATTATAGACCGCCTTGTGGCCGGCATGGTCGCCGTGCGAAAAATTCAGCCGCACGCCGTTGGCCCCGGCCTTGATCAACCGCTCGATCGCCGCCTGCGTCCCCGACGCCGGCCCGAGCGTGGCAAGTATTTTCACTTTGCGCGTCATAGTGCCCTTTTCCCTTCCGGCTTGTCGACTTCCCGACCTTCCGACTTTCCGACCCCTCTTCGTCCTAGAAAGTGATCCCCTTCCTTCCCATGATATCCCGCAGGATCTTGAGGCCGTGGTGGACGCGCGACCGCAGGGTGCCCGACGGCACGGCCAGGATCTCGACGATCTCCTCGTAGGGGAGCTTCTGCAGGAGGAAGAGGGTGATCACTTCCTTGTAGATGGGATCGAGCTCGTCGATGGCCTCGCGCACGGCCACGATGCGCTGGTTGCGGTGGGCGATCTCATCGGCCGACAGGGTCTTGTCGGGCAGGAGCTTCAGGAACTCCGACTTGGAGTTCTGGCCGTAGACGATGAAGTCGGAGATCACATTGTCGCGTTCCCGGCGCATCGACTTCAAACGGTCGATGCACAGGTTGCGCACGATGGTGTAGAACCAGGTGGAGAACTTCCGGGGGTACTGGTAGGTATTGATGTATTTGAAGACCCGGATAAAGGCCTCCTGCGTGATGCTCTCCACATCGGCCGAATCGCCCACCAGCTGGTAGACATAGGCCAGGATGGGCCGGCGGTAGCGTTCGAAGAGGACATCGAACCCCGCCAGGTCGCCCTCCTTGCAGGCGAGCATCAGCTCCTCGTCGGACTTCTGGGCGAGATCTTTCAGTGCCACATCATCCCCGTTTCAAATAACTGCAGGCGAAACGGCACAGGAACTCCACGCCCCTGGGCAGGACGCGTTCATCGATATCGAAATGCGCGTTGTGGTGCGGGGTGGCCGCGCGCGTGGGCGAGGAGCCCAGCCGGAACATGGCGCCCGGCACCTTCTGCAGGAAGAAGGAAAAATCCTCCCCGCCCATGGTGGGTTCGACTTCACGCACGCGACCGGGGCCGAAGATGGACCGGGCGATGTCGCGGCCCCGCTCGGCCACGGCCGTGTCGTTGATAAGAAGCGGGTAACTGCGGTCGTAGGTGAACCTGGCGCGCAGTCCCGCCGCGCGGGCGGTGTGGACAAAGACGGCGCGCAGCTCGCGCGCCAGCCGTTCGCGCAGATCGCGCTTGAGGGTGCGAACCGTCCCCTTGATGGCCACCCGGTCGGGGATCACATTGAAGGTCGACCCGCCGTTCAGGGCGCAGATGGAGATCACGGCCATGTCGTGGATGCTCACCCGGCGGCTGATGATGGCGTTGGCGGCGGTGACGGCCTGGGCCGCCGCGGCGATCGGGTCGAGGGTCTGGGAGGGCGCGGAACCGTGCCCGCCCCGGCCGATGATATCGACCCAGAACTCGTCGGCAAAGGCGAACGACGGCCCGGCGTTCCAGCCGAACACATTGGCCGGCAGGGCGCCCCACACATGGATGGCGGCCGCGGCGGCGAGGGTGCTGAAATCGATCGCGCCCGAACGGACCACTTCGCGCCCCCCGCCCTTGCCCTCCTCGGCCGGCTGGAAGACACAGACCACCCGTCCGGAAAACCGGTCCCGCACCCGCTGCAGCACCCGCGCCGCGGAGATGAGCATGGCCGCGTGCGCATCGTGGCCGCAGGCGTGCATATACCCGGGGTGGCGCGAGGCATAAGCGAGTCCCGTGGCTTCGGCCGGGATGGCCAGTCCGTCGATATCGGCCCGCAAGAGGACGCCCGGGCCCCGGCCCGCGCCCCTGATCTCGGCCACGATGCCCGTGCGCGCGATGCCGGCCTTGTAGCGGATGCCGGCCCGGTCGAGTTCGCGCCGGATGTAGGCCGAGGTTTTCACCTCTTCGAGCCCCGGTTCGGGGATGCGGTGGAGATCATGGCGCGCCTTGACCACGCGGGCCGCTTCGGCGGCGACGGGCGCGCGCAGAAAGTCGTCGCGGTCGGTTTTCATCCGCGGCCCTTCCCCGCCGCGGCCCGGGCGAACACCTCGTCCGCGAGCGCGAGCATCTCCTCGCCCAGCATGCGGTCGCCCGAGGGGCCGATCTTTTCGAGGAAATCGGTGATCCCCTTCTGCCGCGCCTGGGCGCTCTTTTCGGGGGTGGCGTAGCCGGTGAGCATGACCACGGCCAGCCCGGAGCTTGTTGCGCGCAGGTGGTCGATGAGCGCGATCCCCTCCATGCCCGGCATGTCGATGTCCAGGAAGGCCATGTGGTAGACGGTCTTTTTCGCCCGTGCCAGCGCTTCGTCGGGGCTGGCGGCGCCGTCGACAGTGTAACCGCCGCGGACCAGGGCCTTGCGGTTCGTGGTGACCCAGTCGGGTTCATCGTCCACGACCAGGATGCGGAATTCGCTCTTGTTCATGCCAGTGCTTCCAACCAGATGGTGAATGACAATCCGATGCCCGTATCGCCTTCGGCGAGGATCTCGCCGTTCATGCCTTTGAGCGACCGGTAGGCCAGCCACAGCCCCATGCCGGTGCCGGGGCCTTCGCGCTTGGTGGAGAAAAAGGGCTTGAAGAGCCGGGCCAGCTGTTCGCGGGGATACCCCGGCCCGTTGTCGGCCACCCGGATCATCACCCGTTCGCCGGCCGGCGCGGCCGAAACGGTCACCCGGCCCCCGGCGCGACCGCGCACCGCGTCGAGGCCGTTCCCGATCAGGGCGGCCAGCACATTCCGCAGGGCGCGGGGCCGGGCCCGGCAGACCAGGCCGTCGGGCACCGGTTCCACGGTCACCCCCGCGGGCAGGTCCCGCACGGCCGCGGCGATGACGGCGGCCGCGGGCACGGGCTCGAGCGGCTCGGTCTCCTTGCCGCCGACCACACGCTTTTTCATGTCGAGCACCTCGGCCATGTGGCGCCGGATGATGTCCACATCCTCGGCCACGGAGGGATCGCTCCCGGCCGCGGCCCGGATGTTCTCGGCGCAGCCCATGATCAGCCCGGCCTTGTTGCCGAACCAGTGGATCAGGTCGGCGGTGGATTCGCCCACGCTCGCCAGGTGGCCGGCGAACTCCAGCCGCTCGCGCGTGCGCTTGTACCTGGCAAAAAGCCCGGCGTTGGCGATCGCCGTGGCGGCGTGGTCGGCCAGGAGCTGGAGCATCTCCGCCATCTCACCGTCGAAGGCGTTCAGGCGGGGCGACTCGCAGTTCAGCACGCCGATCAGGCGGTCGTCCTTTACCAGTGGCAGGGCGATCTCGGCGCGGGTGTCGACGATCCAACAGCGGTAGCGGTCATCGCGGCGCACATCGGGGATATTGAGCGCCCGGCGGTGCCGGACGACCCAGCCGGTGATGCCGGTCGTATCGTCCACAACCGCGCCTTCGGCCAGGCCGCCCTCCAGGGCAAAGGGCGTGTGGATGATCAGCCCGCCCGTTTCGTGGTCGCGCAGAAGGAGCTGGCAGGCGGCGCCGTCGGTGAGTTCGCGCACGGCGCGGATCACCTCGGCCAGGACCGCGTCGCGTTCCAGCGAAGCGTTGATCGCCGCGGTCACCGCCGAGAGCGCCCGCAGGGCCCGCACCTGGCGTTCCAGCGCCACATGCGACGCGCGCAGCGCCTGGTCGACCCGGGTGTATTGCGCGGCGTTGTCGAGCGCGATCGCGGCCTGGTCGGCCAGGGCGGCCGCCAGTTCCAGCGCCTCGGGATCGAACGCGTCCACGGTGGTGCCTTCGAGGTTGAAGACGCCCAGCAGGCGGCCGCGGGCCGCAAGCGGCACGGCCAGCTCACAGCGGATGGCGTCGTTGACATTGATGAACCGGGGCTCGCGGCGCACATCCGGGGCGTAATAGAGTTTCCCCGTCTGGGCCGCTAGGCCGGTGATACCCTCGTCAAAACGGATGCGCTCGGGCAGGTGGCCGGCCGGCACGCCGTGGGAGGTCGCCACGCGCAGGGTCTCCCCCTCCTCGGCCAGGCTGATCCAGCCCAGCTCGGCGCCGGTGGCCTCGATGGCGCAGGTGAGGATGGCATGAAGCACCTCGTGCGTGTCAAGGGAACCGGTGATCCGTTTGCCGATGGCGTGGAGGCGTTCAAAGACGCCGGAAGCGGCCCGCATGGTTCACTCCGCCGGCGGACCGGCGGGTTTGAAGAGCTCCTCGATCCGTTTGCGGAGGGGCACCTGGCTGTCATTGGCCAGGTTGTGGATGATGATGTTGTCGAACCCCTTGCGGATCTTGTCGCTCTTGTCCATGACGATGTAGCCCAGGATGCCGTTCTCGACCCAGAAGGGATAGACCGCGTCACCCTTGCCCCAGACTTTGCGCAGACGGCGGGTGGGATCGTTGAGGTCGCAGGTCCAGACATCGCCGCCGTTCAGCGGGTCCTGGTCGTAGTCGATAAAGGCGACGGTGGAGGCGTCGGGCGAGAGCACCGCGTAAAAGGCGTTGATCCCGCTCTTGGTCAGCCGGGTGACCGCGCGCGTGGCGCAGTCGTAGAGGTAGACATTCTCCCGGCCCTCGATCTTGTCGATCAGGAAGGAACTGGGGCCGGAGAACTCCACGGCGTTGAAGACGATCTTGGTGCCGTCGTCGGAAAGGTCGGGCCAGCAGGCGCGGGAATACCCCCGCACCAGGTCCTCGGGCGGCTCGTTCTTCTCGAAGTCGACCCGGCGGATCACGAAATACTGGAGCGTGCCGCCTTCCATGGCGTCGATCTCATCGAGCACTTCCATCGTCAGGAACCCGGTGGCGTCGGGCAGCCAACGGTAGAACACGGCGTTGGTCGGCACGCGGTAGGCCACCTGGTTGTCGCGCCAGTTGACCACCGTGATCTCGTTGCGCCCCTCGCCGCAGAAGGCGATGTACTTGCCGTTGGGCGACCACGACGGGAACCAGATAAACCGGGTGGAGATGAATTCGACCTCCTCCTCCTCGGTCTTCAGGTTGAACACCTTGAGCAGATACCGGTCCTCGCCGTCGTCCCGGATCTCCTTTTCCACGAAGAGGATCATGTCGTTGGAGGGCGCGAACTCGCACCACCCGCACAGGCGGTCCATGCCCGCCAGCGGGGTGAGGAAATTGCCGAAAATGTCGGTGAGATAGATCCCGCGGTCCAGCGACTCGGGCAGGAAGGTATAGCGGCCCTTGTGATCGAGGGCGAAGGCCAGCTTGCGGTTGCTCGAGACCGACGGCCGGTTCACGGTCACCGGACCGCAGGCCGCGCCCAGAAGCGCGGCCAGCGCCAGTCCCAGAATGATCCGGCGGATCATGCGAACACCACCTTGCGGACCTTCTTCTTGCCCGACCGCACCACGAGCGTGCCTTCGGGCGCCAGCGCGGGCGTAACGCTCAGGTCGACGGCGGCCACCCGCGTATCGCCCAGGTAACAGCCGCCCTGTTCGATGAGGCGCCGGGCCTCGCCGTTGGTCGCGGCCAGCCCCGCGTCGCGCACCAGCTTGACCACCCAGTAGCCTTGTTCCAGCTCGGCGCGGGAGAGGGTGATCACGGGCACATCGGCATCGCCGCCAGCCACGGCGGTGATCGCCGATGAGGTGGCCACCTCGCCCTTGGGATCGGCCGGGCCGAACTGCCGCACGGCCGCGCCATAAGCCTCGGCCGCCGCCGCCGCGCCGTGGGTGATGGCCGTGGCCTCAAAGGCCAGGATCTCTTTAGCGCGGTTCAGCATCGGCGAAGTGAGCGCCCCCAGCCGCCGGACCTCCTCCATGGGCAGGAAGGTGAAAAGCGCCAGAAGCTTGGCCACATCCGCGTCCTCGGCGTTGCGCCAGAACTGGTAGTACTCGAAGGGCGCCAACCGGGCGGCGTCAAGCCACACGGCACCGGCGACCGACTTGCCGAACTTGCGGCCCTGCGCGTCGGTCACCAGCGGGAAAGTGATCCCGTACCCCTGCCTGTTGAGCATGCGGCGGCACAGGTCGGTGCCGGCCACGATGTTGCCCCACTGGTCCTGGCCGCCCATCTGGAGCGTGCACCCGTGATCGCGCATCAGGACATAGAAGTCATAGGCCTGGAGCAGGGTGTAATTGAACTCGATGAACGAGAGCCCCTTCTCCAGCCGCAGCTGGACCGACTCGGCCGCCAGCATGCGGTTGACGCTGAAATGGGCCCCGATGTCACGCAGGAACTCGATGTATTTGAGGTCGGCAAGCCAGGCGGCGTTGTTGAGCATGAGCGCCTTGCCGGGGCCGAAGTCGATGTACCGGGCGAGCTGGGCCCTGATCGCCGCCACATTGGTCTCGATATCGTCCATGGTGAGCATTTTGCGCATTTCGGTCTTGCCGCTGGGGTCGCCCACCATCCCCGTGCCGCCGCCCACGATCATGATGGGCTTGTGGCCGGCGCGCTGCATGTGGGCCGCGGCCATGATCGTGAGGAGATTGCCCGCATGGAGCGAAGTGGCGGTGGGGTCATACCCGATGTAAAATGTGACTTTATCCCGGCCCAGGAGCCCCAGAAGACCGGCATCGTCCGTGGTCTGGTAGATGAACCCCCGTTCCTTGAGCGTATCGAAGACATTGCCCATGCGCCGCGGATCTCCAACCACCAATAAGCACAATACAATAAATGTTTTATTATTATAGCGGGAATACAAACCGTGTCAAATGAAAAGCGGAGCGGGTTATCCTTGGTGGCGGCAAGGGTGACGAAGCCCGTTCCGGGCACGGTCAGAGTGATACGAAAGACGGTTTTATCCCATATTCGAGCCTGTTGCACAAACATTTTCATCTGACCCAAACATGATAACAATGCTGGAACGATATTCAAGAAAAAAGCAAAAAGCACTTGACAAAGGATGGGATTGGGGTATACTTAACATATTGACAATACAGCAGTTAGCGCA
>JBDREB010000222.1:0-2143 GCA_043820325.1 Planctomycetota bacterium
GGCTTGTAGGGTCCGGTGGCGGGTTTTCCGAGGCCGATCAGGACGCCGTCGATCATCTCCACTCGATTCACCGCATGGGCGATCGCTTGGCGGACCCGTTTGTCGGTGAAGAGCGGGTTTTTCAAATTGTAGCCCATGTAGGTGTAGGCAAAGGAGAGATAACGGTACTTGTTAAAATTCTCCCGGAAGAGGTCGTTCTCCGTCTGCCGCATGTACTGGAGCGGCGTCAACCCCATCCGGTCGATGCCGTTCGCGCGGAGTTCCAGGAACATGGTTGCCGTATCGGGGATGATCCGCAGGATGAAGCCGTCGATATAGGGCCGACCTTCGAAATAGTCGGGATTGGAGACGAGAACGATCTTCTGGCCGGTAACCCACTCCTTGAACTTGTACGGCCCCGTGCCGATCGGGTGTCGACCGAGCGGGGAGGTGGTGATCTCCTTGCCGGCCAGCAGATGCTTCGGCAGGATGCCGACCGACCAGCTCATCAGCGCCGGGGCGAAGGGCTTGTCGTAGGTTGCCCGGAAGGTCCAATCGTCGAGGACCTCGGCCTTCTTCACTTTAAGAAAGTCGCCCGCATAAGCCGTGGGCGTTTTCGGATCGACCGTGACCTGGTAGGTGTAGAGGACGTCCGCCGCGGTGAAGGGGCGTCCGTCGTGCCACCGCACCCCCTTGCGCAGGTGAAAGGTGATGACGAGGCCGTCTCCGGAGATCTCCCATGATTCGGCCAGGTCTCCCACAATGCGGATATCCTTGTCGTACTTGATGAGGCCGTTGAAGACGAGCCCCGCGATCTCGTGGGAGGTGGAGTCCGAAGCAAGCAGCGGGATGAGGTTCGATGCGTCGCCGATGGACCCCTCGACCATGATGTCCCCATAGGCGGGTGCGGCGGCGGCGCTCCCCGCCGGGGCGCGCCCCGGCTCCTTCGGGCCGCACGCCGTGACGGCCAGAAAGAGAATCATGCTCCCGATCGAAACGATGCGGCCAATGGGTTTCATGGCAGTCAAGCTACCGTATAGATGCGGCTTTTGCAACTAAAAAAGGAGAGCATTCCCCTATTTTTCCTTGAAATTTAGGGAGATGTTCCCCTTTTTTCCGCCGTTGAATTCTCCATCATCCGCTGCTGGAGACGTTCCGCTCTGAGCAGGAAGGCCTCCAGCTTGGCGGTGATCAGCTGCGGGAACGGTGAGCCGTCGCTCTCTATGGCTAAAAACGGCAGATCGTCGATCTCTGTCAGGACGGCCTGCAACGCCTTGTTTGTCGGATCGGCCGCCAGTTTCTTCCCTGCCGTCATAATTTCCCCGAGAATGGCCTCCGAAATGCGATTCGGCATGCAACCGAATGGCCCTATGGCGATAACCCCGCAGGAGCGGGTGACAACCTCTGTGAGGGAACCGCCTATCGTGAGGATGGCCTCGCCGGGAAGGGCGAGCGAAATATACGGACTGGCATTTTTGATGATGCCGGCGATATCAAGCGCTTCGGCATGAATAAGCCCGGACCTGGAGAGTATCGACTTTATCCGTTTCTCGTAATGTCTCTGGAAGCGATTGCGGATCTTGAGCTTGAATTTCTGAGCAATCGTCAAATGATCCTGATTGAACCCCCGATCCGTAAGGTAATGGCAATAGTAAACCCACTCGGCCACAGGCGCACAGACGGCGGCAAATCCTTTTTCTGCGAGGTATTCTGTCAGATACTGGCGGGAGAGGGCATCCCGGCGAACAAATATTTCCCCGGTCAGAGTTATCACGGCGACACTGTGCACTGAACGCTTCAGAGGTATGGAACTCAGGCGTTCGGCGCACTCGGACAGCTGCGCTGCCAGAATCTTGAAGTTTCCCTTTTCCAGGGCCAGAAGAATTTTCCGCCATTCTTCATTATAGATGGTCTCGGAGGCCATGGGATCGACGCTGTTGGTTAGAAGCATCGAGCGGATGTCCTCCATCACATCGGACACAACCACCGCCCACCAGGCATGACGTTCGAAATGGTTGCCCATACCTGTATAGGAATTATCCGAGGAGAGTGAAAGCAGCGCCATGTCCGGTATTTTCAGCCGTCGGATAAGATCCTCCATGTAAATGGCGTACTGGCCGAAGCGGCAGGGGCCGGCGCCGGTCGGCATGAAGTAAACCAGGAT
>JBDREB010000223.1:0-12283 GCA_043820325.1 Planctomycetota bacterium
CCACAGACCCGTTGACCGCGTTCCGCGTGAACTCTGGGCTCTGCCCGGGGTGGGGATGTTCCGCAAGGCGGAGCTTGACGCGGTTTCGGCCCGGTTCCCGGCCGACACCGCCGGGCCCGATTTCGCCTACGGCGCCTCCACGCGCAGGCGGGGCGTGCCCAACACGGTCGGCGTCTCCACGGACGAATGGGGCTGTACTTTCCATGTGGCCGAGCCCGGCGTGGTGGGCGAGGTCAAAGAGCCGCTCCTATCGACCCTGGACGATGTTCGCAAATATGATCCGCCCTTCGAACTCCTCGACGGCGCCGATTATAGCCGCGTGAACGCGAGTTGTGCCGCGACCGACCGGTTCGTGAAGACGGGCACCCATGTCCGGCCCTTCGAACGGCTCCAGTTCCTGCGCGGCTCGGAGAACCTGTTCATGGACCTGGCCTACGGCACGCCGGAAGTCCTCAAGCTCTTCGGGCGGCTCCATGAATTTTACTGCCGCGAAATGACCATGTGGGCCGCGACCGATGTCGACGGCTTGGGGTTCATGGACGACTGGGGCTCCCAGACGGCGCTTCTCATCGCGCCCGACATGTGGCGCGCGATCTTCAAGCCCCTCTACCGGGAATACTGCGCCATCCTGCGCGTCAATGGCAAGTATGTCTTTTTCCACTCGGACGGGCACATCACCGCCATCTACCCCGATCTGATCGAGATCGGCGTCCACGCGGTGAACTCCCAGCTCTTCTGCATGGACATCGAGGAACTGGGCCGGTGCCATCAGGGCCGCGTCACCTTCTGGGGCGAGATCGACCGCCAGCATGTCCTGCCCTTCGGCACGGTCGACGAGGTCCGCGCCGCGGTACGCCGCGTGCGCACAGCCCTCGACCGCGGCACCGGCGGCGTGATCGCCCAGTGCGAGTGGGGCGTCAAGGACCCGCAGGCCAACATCGCGGCGGTGTATGAGACATGGCTGGAATAGAGCTGTGACATGAGGTCGAAAAGTCGGAAGGTCGGCAAGTCGGAAAGCTTGAGCCATGAAAAATGCTAAATGATAAATGATAAATTTGCAATGGATCTCTGTCCGGTTGGTCCACGGACTGGAACGATCGCCGTTCCGCGGCGCTGACACCAGGAATCGAAAATGCCCCGCTGGATCATGTACACTTTCCCCATGGTCTTCGACATCATCGTGGGGCTCACGCTTTTCGCCGGCCGGCACGCGTTCGGCGAGGGCGGCCGGGGGATCGGCACGGTCGGCGGCGTGTGGCTCATCTACGGCGTGGGGTATACGATCTCCAGCATGATCATGAGCCGCGTTGTGCGGCCCCACCGGGCCCGGCCGCTCATGCTCGCCGCGGCGGCCCTGGCCGTTGTACTGCTGGTCTTTCTCGCCAACGCCCACGATGACGCACTCATCCTGGCCCTTTTTGCCGGCATCCCGGTGGCCACCAGCCTGTTCTTCAATTCCTTCCAGTCCTTCATGCTGAGCGTCGACCAGGGCGGGGCCAAGCCGTTCGTGCGCATGATCGGCCACTACACCTTCGCCTGGTCGATCGGGTACGCCCTCGGCCCGGCCATCACCGTCATGGCCCGGGAGATGGGCAGCTGGTCGGCGGTCTATTACACGGCCGCGTCCATCACCGCGGTTCTCTTTGTGGTGGCCCTGCGGTTCAAACCGCGGCCCGTGCCTGCGGATGTCAGCCGGCCGGCCCCCGCGCCCATCCTGCCGGCCGAGGCGGTGGGAACACCCTCGCTCTGCGTGCCGGCCTGGATCGGCATCGTCGTGGGGTTATGCGGGTGGAGCATGATCAGTACCTTCTGGCCCGTGCAGGCCGAGGCGCTCCATTATTCCACGCGCATCAAGGGCGCGGCTGAATTCGCCGCCGCGGCCATGCAGGCGCTGGTCGGCCTGTCCTTCGCCTACCTGCCCGTGTGGCATTTCCGGCCGTCCGGGACGGCGCTCTTCGCCCTCGGCGGGATCGGTGGGGCGCTGCTCTTTGCATCCGGCGGCCATCCGGCCATCTTCATCGCCGGCGGCGCGCTCTTCGGCGTCTATTCGGCCGCTTATTTTTCACTGATCCCGTTCCACGCCCTGCTCGACCCGGCCAAAGCCGTTGGCGCGTGGCCGTGAACGAGACCTGCGTGGGGATCGGGTTCCTGGTCGGACCCCTGGCCGCGCAGGCTGTTGCCCTCTACGCCGTCCGGGACGGGAAGACCGATTACCTGCTTGCCTATGGGTCCGTGGCGGCCTTCATCGCCTTCGGCACGGCCGTGCAGTTCGTGATCGCGCGGAGGATCCTGGCGAAGACAGGACCAGCCACAGTGGTCACAGAGAACCACAGAGCGGGGTAGGGTGCGGAGAAGATGAAGATATGCCACAAAGGACACAAAGTAAAATCGGGGCGGGGTAGGGTGCGGATAAGTATTTCCCTGAAGATTCCGACAATGTTTTGTCAGATAGCCGATATCATCGAGGGCCTTGAGGTAGTATTTCCAGGCCACGCCGCCTTCGCCCAAGGGGACTTCAAGGCACTTGTTGCCCTTGCCGGCCTCGCCCTTCATCAGGCAGACGCCGTCCTTGGCGTGGGTGTGGACGATGTAGTCCTTGAGCACGGAGACGCCGCCGATCTGG
Source organism: Planctomycetota bacterium (assembly GCA_043820325.1). Lineage (GTDB taxonomy): Bacteria > Planctomycetota > JBDREB01 > JBDREB01 > JBDREB01 > JBDREB01. Next base: position 2,624 of record JBDREB010000223.1, read on the forward strand.
TCGAAGGGGCCGCACATGACGAAGTTGGCGGGATCGAAGTTGACCTTGATGCCCTTGGAGGTGAGCTTGTCGAGGAACTTTTTCAGGCAGACGGGGGATTCGGGCCCGGTTTCCGAGGCGAAGAAGCACCCCTTGGACTCGGCGTAATCGGAGAGCTCCTGCACGGCCTTGATCCCGGTCTTCCACTCGGGGGTGTTCTCGTCCTCGCTCAGGTGGCCGATGTGGGTGGTGACGATCTTGGTGCCGAGGTCGACGGCCAGGTCGACGAATTCCTTCGACCGCGGCACGCTGGTCTTGTTGGCCTCCGGGTTTAAAAACCCCTTGCCGAGGTCGCCGCACAGGGCGCTGATCACCAACCCCTGGTCGGCGACGAACTTTTTGAACTCCTTGCGCGCATCCCTGTTCATGTTCTCGGGCGCCATTTCGCCGCGGGTGCAGTAGACCTGGAACCCGTCGGCGCCCAGTTCCGCGGCCTTTTTAATGCCGGGGCGCACGCCCAGCTTGAACGAATCGATGATCACGCCGATCTTCCGTTCCATGGTGGCTTCCTTCTCTGCCAAAGGCCCGGGCCGGGAACAACCGGCCGGTACCCTCTTAACCCAGCCTGCGGTTTTGATAAATCGAGCAAAAACCGGCTGAACCGGTCCAAACGCCCCGGAAAAAACTTGCATATCATACGGCGGCCACTATAATGTTCCTATTTATGGGTAGTTGCATAACACCTGACCGGGAGTCGGCATGAACCGGCAAGTTCGGATCGCCTTGACCTTCACCATCCTCGTGTTGGTGGCGATCGAGGCGATTTTCGTACATGCCCTTGTCAGCCGGGTCAGCGGACTGCGGGCCAGTGTGGTCCCCGATGCCAAGGCGGCATACGACCGCATCCATAAGGACATCGAAGAGATCAGATTCGTCCGGCAGGGCGGGGGCGGTACCCGTGACCTGAATCGGGGGATTCCGGCGATCAACGACATCCAGGAACTGGCCCGAATGGCGGGCATTAAAGCCGCGCCCAATGTGCGCCAGTGGGCCGGGACCACCCGTCAGGCCGACATCAGTGAGACCTTAAGCGAGGTCAAGCTCAACGGCGCCGATGGCGAGGCAGTGTTCAAGTTCCTCAAAGGGCTCGAAGATTACAGTCCAGCCGGCCGGATCAAGCTTTTAAGCCTCAGCCAGGGCCGGGGCAAGACCAACGAATTCGATCTCACGGTGCAGTATGCGACCTATACCCCGAAAGAGGAAACCGAGAAAAAGGGTAAATAGTCTCAACATCCCCCATGGGTTGCAGGTACCAATGCAGTTTTTTGGGCCGAGGTATGCCGGAAGAGCCGATCGATCCTGTCCCACCGGATCAACCGGTCGCCGCCGGCACCATGGCTAGGTGGGGGCGGATCGTCATTGTGATCGGTCTGGCCCTGACGCTCTTTTATATCTGCATTTCGTTCCGGCTGATCGTGATCCCCGACGACTATGTGGCGCTGCATCCCCGGGTCCTGCCGGGCCAGCACTGGGTCTACCGGGTGATCCATGACGGCATTGTGCGCGTCAAGCCGGGGAGCCGGCTCATCTTCGCGTTCGACACTCCCGGCGGGAAACCCGCCTATCACATCTCCATTGTGGTGGGCCATGGCGGCCAGACGGTGGTGTATGAACCCGCCACGCGGAAATTCCTGGTCGACGGGGTGGCGCTCGCTCTGGAGGTCGAACTCGCCGCGGTCTGGTCGGAGGGCGGCCGGGAACGATTTGATGTGCCCGCCGGGTCGCTGCTGCTCATCGACAGCTGTGCCGCGGCGGGCGGTCGCCGGTTCTGGGAGGTCAAGGCCGGCCGGGTCCGGGGCCAATTGCTGTTCCAGTTGCCGTTCTGAGCCGGCCCGCGAAGGGCCAGAGGCATGGTTTAAGTATAAAGGGCGCCACATGAAACGCGCGGGATTCACCCTCATTGAAATGCTGGTGGTGATCGCCATCATCGTCATCCTGGCGTCGATGGTCCTGCCGGTGCTCATGCAGGCCCGCAAGGAGGGCAACACGGTCAAGTGCAAGAACAACATGCGGCAGTTCGGCAATGCCCTAGAGATGGCCAAGACCCAGAACGATGAACGGCTGCCCGGTTCGCTCATGTCGCTCTATCCCACCTATTGCGACAACCTGAAGCTGTTCCTCTGCCCGGCCGACATGAGCCAGGGCAAGGAAGGTGGTTATCCCGATTCCATCGAGACCGCGGGGGATGCGTGGCAGAAGGAGGTCGACGAGACCGCCTGCTCCTTTTTCTACGAATTCTCATCCAAGCCCTGCGGGTGGGGTTTTTCGGGCTACATCGGAACAGCCGAGGAGGTGACCGGAACGGTCGGGGCCACGGAAGCGAGCTGGAACCAGGTCAAGTATTACCAGCTCTACCACGGTGACAGTTTCAACGGTAAGGTTCCGTATCCGCCCGATCGGTTTCCAGTGGTGCGCTGCTGGTGGCACCACACGAACCCCGATGCGAACCAGAAAAAGAGGGTCCTCAATCTCTCCTACTCGGGCCGCATCTTCGAAAGCACGCCCAAGTGGGAAGAAACGGCCATTGAATGATACCGGTAGATCGAAAGGATTCGGCATGATCCGTTTGTCAATTGTCATGTGTTGCGGTCTGCTTCTGGCGGGGGCGGTGATGACCCTTCCGGCCCAGGAAGCGGCCGCTCCGCCCGCCGCTGAAGCCGCGGCCGGTCCCGCACCCGAGGCCGCCGCTCCCGCGGAGGCGGTCGTTCCCGCGGAAGCGGTCATTGCGGTCGAGGCGGCCCCGGCCGATCCGGAACCGCCGGCCCCTGACCAGCTCAGCGCGCGGCAGGCCGATGAGGTGCTCAAACGCTACGCCCGCCTGCTCTACGACAGCGGCCGGTTCGAGGAGGCGCTGGAAGTGGTGGTGCTCCTTTTGAAGGACGCGCCCGAGGACCGGCGGCTGATCGAGTTCCGCGGCCGCATCCAGGCCGCCCAGAGCGATCTCAACACGCTCCGCAAATATGTGGATGCGGACGCGGCCTTGAACCAGGTGGGCGTCAGCAGCTTCGCCGGCGACCAGCCGGCGGCCGTCGACCGGCCGGCCGGCGCGCCGGTGATCGAGCTGGTCTCGGGTATGAACCGCGACCAGCGCGAGCAGGTCCGGGCCCGGCTGCAGCAGCGGATCTCCCTGAATCTGGTCGACGCCCAGCTGCCGTATGTCCTGAACCTGCTCTTCCGGGGCACGGGCATCAACATCATCGCCGACCAGTCCGTGCTGGCCGGGAAACTCCTCACCATCCAGGTGGAGAACATCCCGCTCGAGGCGATCCTGAACTACATCGCGCGCATGCAGGGCATCTCCTATTCGATTAGCTATGAGACCGTATGGATCACCACTTCCGACCGCCCGATGCTCGAGACGCGCATCATCCGTCTGCGGACCGGCCTTACGGATGTGCTGGAACAGCTCGATGCCGGACTCTCCACCCAGAGCGCTTCGGCCGGGGCCGGGGCGGCCCAAGCGCAGGCCGCGCCCGCCGCCGCCGCCGCGGGCGCCCGCCCCTCCATCGCCCAGTCCGACCTGGAGCGGGTCCTCAACCGCGTCGCCGATATCATCGACTGGCCGGCCGGTTCCAACTGGGTGCTCGACCGCAAGACCAACACCGTTTTCGTGCGCAGCACCTCGGACGCGCTGGACAAGTTCGAGAAGGTGATCGCCGCGGTCGACGGGGCGCCCTTGCAGGTCCTCATCGAGGCCAAGTTCATCGAGATCTCCGACGGCGACCTGCGCGATGTGGGCATTGAATGGCAGTTCGCCGAGCAGGTCCGTATCCGGGGCGCGGGCGCGGAGGGCGTGGCCCTGGAGACGGGTTCGGGCACGAACTTCGGCTTCCCCGCCCGGGGCAGCGGCAAGGTGGACTTCACCAGCAATACCACGGGCATGGATCTTTTTTTGACCGGCGTGCTCGACGCTCCCGCGTTCGACGCCGTGCTTCACGCCATCGATACCAAGGATTCGAGCCACACCCTTTCCTCGCCGACCCTGCTGACCATGAACAATTTCCTGGGCACCATCAAGGTCACGACCGACCTGATCTACATCGAGTCCTACACGGTCGACCGCAGCAATATCCAGCGGCAGGTCACCAGCGGTACGGCGCCCACGACCAACTACACCCTGGGCGATGATGATGCCGACGGCGTGGCCAACGAGGACCCGCCCGACGGCATCGACAATGACGGTGACGGCAACTTCGACGAAGACGGCCTGCCGTGGGACTACATGAACACCACGCCCTCGGGCCTGGGGTCGGAACCGGTGATCATACCCGTCTTTGCCACGGACTTCGAGGGCGTGATCCTCAAGGTCCTGCCGAGCATCGGCTTGGACGGCGAGATCATCACCATGACCCTGCAGCCGGAGGTGACGGAGAAGGTGGGTGAGCAGTCCTTCAACCTGGTGATCCCCAACTATTCCGGCACGGCCGAGATCGTGCGGCCGATCATGAACCGCCGCACTTTTGTGACCAAACTCTCGATCCAGGACGGCTGCACCGTGGTCCTGGGCGGATTGAAGCGCGAACGGGAGATCCGGTCCATATCGCGGGTGCCGATCCTGGGCAACATCCCGCTTTTAGGCCGCCTGTTCAGCCGCAATTCCACCAGTACCGTCTCCTCGAACCTGCTCATTTTCGTCACCGCCCACATCCTCGCGCCCAGCGGCAACATGTACAAGGACAGCACCCCGCAGCGGGCGGTCACGGTCACGGCGCCCGATGGCCGCACCCTGACCCGCGAGGAACTCCTTGACCGCATCCGGCAGGGGCAGCGCCAGCCGTGAACGCGCTGATAGGGGATGTCACCGGGTTCGACGGCGGGACCACCCATCTCGCGGCCGTGCGCCTGGCGCGGCAGGGGGGACTGGTGCGCGTACGCGCGTATGGCCTGGTGCCCAGTTTCGCTCCGGTGGACGATGCCCATTTCGGCCGGACCTTCCGTGACTTCTGCCGCGCCGAGGGCGTCCGGCCCCGCCAGACCGTGGTGGGGTTGTCCGGCCGCACTACCATGATCCGGTATCTCAAGGTCCCCATCGTGCCCGACTGGAAACTGGACATGATGATGGACTTCGAGATCGACGAACAGACCACCAAATTCGCCAAGGATTCCTACTGCGACTACCGCAAGGTCGACATCCCCGGCCTGCGCAAATACAATGTGATGATGATCGGGGTGACCTCGCGGGACCAGATCGAGTTCTTCCTGGAGAGCATCCCCCGCATCGCCCATTTCAATTTCAACGCCCTGGGACTGCACGGGGCGGGCCTACTGGCCCCCGGCATCGGCGAGGAGGAGATCGTCCTCCTGGTCGACATCGGCGCCGCCAACACGGAGATCGCCATCATGCGGGGCCGGACCCTCCTCTTCGGCCGTTCGGTCCAGTACGGCGGCAACAATTTCGACGCCGATATCGTGACCGCCCTGAACATCGACATCGCCCAGGCGGAGAAGCTGAAGATCGAAAAAGGGCAGGTCTGGACCAAGGCCACGCCCCGCGGAGATACAGAGGTCCGCGACGCCGCCATCCTGAACGAGGCGATCACGGCCGACGCCCGCATGCTTTTCACCCATATCGCCTCGGCCGTTCAGTTCTGCAAGGAACAGGCGCGGTTCTACGAGGTTTCCATCAACCGTGTTTTCACCACGGGCGGCGCCAGCCAGCTGCGGGGCTTGAACGCGTTCCTTGAGGAACGCTTCGGCCTGCCGGTGCGGCCTCTGGACATCCTGCCCGGGCTCGATCTCTCCGGTCTGCCGCCGGCGCGGGCCGCCCATTTCCGGGAACACATCCACAGCCTGACCACGGCCGTGGGGCTGGCGGCCGGCGCCCTCGACCCGCGCGGTGCGGTCTTGGACCCGATGCCCGAACGGATCCGCCTCCGCCGGCGATTCATGGCCCGTGAAGTGCACCTGGTGCTGGCTTCGGTCCTGCTGGCCGCCGCGCTGGCCATGTGGGGCTGGTATATCGTCAATGCCGCCGGGACGGTCCGGGCCGACACCGTCCGCAAGGAGAACTTGCTCAAGGATGCCCGGGCGGGGGCCGCCGCCGTGGCGGTGGAGGAGCGGTTCTACGCCGCCTGCCTGTCCATGGAACAGGCCCTCGAGGACCGGGTCCATTCGAGCACGGACATGCTGCGGGTCTTCCGGGTCCTGCAGGAGACCCTGCCCCAGGACATCTGGATCACGGGCTTTTCCACTGAGGACCTCGGGGCGGCCCCGCCCGTCCGGCGCCCAGGCGGCGGGGGGGCGGCCCCGGAACCCGCGGCGCGGGAAACGCTCCAGGACCGCGGTACGGTCTTCGTCACCGGGCTGGTGCATGTGGATGCCCGGGGGATAACCGATCCCCACCAGCTTCTGGACGATTACACCGCCGGTCTCAAGGCCGGTTATCCCCAATTCAGCGCGTTCATTCCGCTCAAGAAGGAATACGATGAGTCGGACAAGACCAAGTTCCATTTCAAATACAAGGTCATGATCGCCGATCAGGATGAAGGCCATGGGCTGGAAAAACAATAAATACATCATCCTGACGCTGGTGGGCTGGCTGGCCGCGATGGCGGTGTTCTATTTCACCCTCTTCCGGCCCCGGGCGCTCGAGCGCCTGGCCGGGGAGGAGGCCGACCGTGCGGTCGCCTATGAACTGGGCGCGTTCCTGCATCCGGCCGACAAGGAACGCGGCCGCATGGTCATGCAGCCCTACCTCACGGAGGTCCGGGCCTTCAAGGAAAGCAAGGCGGCCAATGTGACCCGGCTGAAGGACCGCCTGGCCATCAAACCGTCCGCGGAATTCCTGGTGGGCCCGGAGGAGAAGTTCCCGGGCGCCTATTTCAAGAAGATCCTCGACCGCAAGCGCAATGATCTCCTGCAGGAAGCGGCGCGCCGCAATATCGAGATCCCCGATGACCTGGGATTCGGCGAGGCGCTGCCGCCCGACGCGCAGGCCGCCGACCTGCTCCGCATCCTGTACATCAAGGAGCGGCTGATGCGGATCGCGCTGGAGGCGGGCGTGCAGGCCGTGACCGCGATCGGGCATGCCGAAATGGTCCGCACCGGTCCGTCCCGGGAGATGCGTTTCATCAACGAATATCCCGTGACCATGAAATTCCGGGGCACCCTGGCCGCGACCCTAGGCATTCTCTACCGGATGCGCGGCGGGGACCAGTTCTTCGTGCTGCGTAACCTGGAGATCGCCTCCGCCAACCGGGACCGCAACGGCCGGGAGGAGAGCCTGGGCGTGACGGTGGATGTGGCCGGCATGTCGTTCGACGAGGTGCGGGCCGGGGACCTCCGGCCGGCCGCGGTGGAACCGAAACCGGGGCCTTCGGGCGTGCCGTTGGGGATCTGACCATGAACCTTGAAAAAGCCCTCTCGTTCGCCATGCTGGCCTTTGCCGCGTGGACCGGGGCCTACCTGGGACTGATGCCGGCGACTCCCGCGGCCTTCGGTGACCTGACCGTGCAGGGCGGGGTGCCGCTCAAGGCCGATTTCAACCTGGGGGCCGTCATCGACAACACCCCGTTCAGCGTCTACTACGCCCCGGCCCGGCGCAATCCGTTCGTGCCCTTTCAGCCGCCCGCGGCCGGCGCGCCCACGGCGGTCCAGCCCGTCAGTTCCCAGTTCGATTTTCCCCGGCCGCAGCCGGTATCCGCTGTCCCCCTGATCGATCTGCCCGCCAAGCCCGGCACGGAGCCGGCCGAAAAGATCGATCCGGCCCAGGCCCGCAAAGACGAATCGCTCCCGGTCTACCTGGTCGGTTTCGCCCGGCTCGGCGAAGGGACCGACACCGACCGCAAGGCGATCCTGGCCGACAAGCAGAGCGGCGCGGTCTACACCGCGCGGGAGGGGGATGTCATCCTCGGCCTGATCGTGGCGCGCATCACGCCCTGTTCCGTCATCATCGTCATGCCGAACGGCCGGAGGGTGGAGTTCCTGCACGACATTCTCAAGGAGCAGCCCTGAACCATGGCGATCCACGACGACGAGACCAGCCGCCTGATGAGCCACCTCCTGGTGGTGTACGAGGCCGCCTTCGGCTACATCCTGGCCGGCGGGGTGATCACCGCCGATACGGCCGCCCCGCTCCTGTGGGCGGGCATGGCCCTGTTTTTGGCCGGCGTGGGGCTGCACCTCTTCGTGAACCTGGAGGCGGTCTCCGCCGATGAGTACCGGCGCAAGCACCGGCGGCTGTGGCTGGCCGTATGGGCCCTGCTGGCGGGTGTCGCCGCGGCGGGGACCGTGAGTTTCGACCCCATGGTCAACCATGCCTTCTTTCTGGTCTTCGTGTCGTTCATCGTGGCCCAGTTCCTGTATTACGGTCTCCTGCGCAACACACCGCTTCTGGGCGCGGCCGCCTACGGCACCGTGCGGGGGCTCGGGGTCATGGCCGGCGCGATCATGGCCGGCACGGTCTCGCCGTGGGCCCTGCCCGGCGATGTCACCTACCTCCTGTACGGGTACCTCATCTTTCATGTCCTGTGCGAGTTCATGCGCTGGAGCGCCGCGACCAAGGGCGCCCGCCTGACCATCCTGGCCGGTTTCGTAGGCATCATGGGGCTGATGATCTGGCTTTTTTACCGCTTCACCTACACCCTGGACAACAGCACCAGCACACTCATCGTCATGATCCTCACCCTGCTGCTTCTGCTGGTCGTGGCCCTGCCGCCCCTGGCGGCCGTCCGGACCGTGCGGGCGCAGCCGCTTCTGGCGATCTTCCCCCACGGCCTGGCCGGGGGCGTGCTGCTGACGCTCATCTTCTTCATTGTTATGCAGAAGGACCTGCGGCTGATGTTCCTGTCGGTCATCGCCGCCCTCATCCTGCTTTTCACCCGCCGTTCCGCCGGCGACGAAGGAGAAACGGACCATGCGATTCGACCGTGACCATGCCGTCGCCATCCTGCTGTCGATCCTCTTCCCCGGTGCGGGCCACCTGTATGCCGGGCGGTATGTCATGGGCGCCGTGGGCGTGGTGCTGGCCACCTGGGCGTTCATCCTGCTCGGTGTGACCGTCCTGGTCCTGAACCCCCGCGGCGGACTGGGGCTGCTGCTCTTTCCCGCCGCCCGTTTCACCCTGATCGGCATCTGGGCCGTCATGCTCGGTTCCATCCTGGTGCGGGACATCCGGTTCCGCCGGATGCGGGGGGATCGCCAGACCCTGTACGCCCAGGGGTATGCGGCCTATCTCCGGGGCGAGACCGCCGCCGGGCTGGCCGCCTTCAGCGGCGTGCGCGGATCGGTCGAAGCTACTCTGGCGGCGCATATCATGGCCGCCCGCTGCCAGGCCCGGCTGGGCCGCCGCCGCAAGGCCCGGTCCATTCTCAAGGGTCTCCGGCGCCAGGCGCCTACGGCCCTGTGGCGCTGGGAGATCGACCGCAATCTGGCCGAAATGGCCGATCCCGCCCGGGCGGCGTGAACAACGCGCCCTCTCCCGCCGCTTCCAAACTGCGCTTGACACCATCATCCCGGACCGTATAATCGTTCTTTATTTTTCAGCAACACTTTAGCGGAATGAAAGGACTGGATCCCCCGGTCAAGCCGGGGGATGACGGATGAAGAAGGATAATTTGCATCAGGCTTATTCTTGGCTGTCATTGCCCGACTTGATCGGGCAATCCAGATCTCCTATGATCG
>JBDREB010000224.1:0-10857 GCA_043820325.1 Planctomycetota bacterium
TCATGTCTGCCCCCGCTTGCCCGCCGCGACCATGGCGCGCAGGCGCCGAATGCCCTGCAAGGCGCGCTTCCAGTCTTTGGGCTTGTTTGCGGTACGCCTTGACCGCCAGCCGCGCGACCGGCACGACTTCCTTGGAAAGCGACACCATGCGGGTGCGGCCTTCCAGGCTGTAGGAAAGCGCCCAGGACTCATGTAATCGGCCATCGGCGCACCTGCAATTGGGCTTGCCGCACAGCCGCCGCAGCTTGATGACCGTGCCCCGGGCAACAAGGGGGGCGTCCGGTTTCGATGTCCGTGGCATACGAACCTCCTTATCTGATTGTGATACCACTATTAGATAGTATGACACATAATCACCTGAAATGCAAGAAAATCCGGTTGAATTCTACGGTTTTGAGGGTATAGTTGAAGCGTGGGCCATGTTAAGCGAGGGCGTTAAAAAGTGCGAAAGTTCACATATTGGAACCGATGTATTGAAAGGATGAACGGTGAAGCAGGCGATCATGGCGGTAATGGTCCTTGCGGCGGTACTGGTACTGGCCGGCTGCGGCAAGGCATCGCCGGCCGTGCCGGAGAAGGGGGCCGGACAGACCGGACCTGCGGTGGTCCCCGACCTTGCACCCGCGGCCTCCGCGGCCGTGCCCGATCTGACGCCTGCCCCCGCACCTGCGGCCATCCCCGACCTGGCGCCCGCCAAGCCGGCGCCTGTTGCGGCCGTGCCCGATCTGCCCGCCGCTCCCAAGGCCCCGGCCGCCCCGCCGCTGGCCGCGCCCCCGGCAACGCCCGCAGCCGTGCCCCAGCTGGCGCCCATGCAGCCGTCGGAAAAGACCACCACGATCAAACTGCCCGTGACCCGCGATGTGTGGATCTCGGGTGAACAGGACGAGGCCGGCACCAGCATGGGCCGCACGCCGAAGCTGAAGCTCAAGGGCCGCAGCGAATTCTGCCTGATGGACTTCGATGTCGATCAGCTCAAGGGTAAACGGGTGGTGACGGCCTGGCTCTATTGCTGCAACCTCGATCCCAAAGCCGACCTGGAACGGCTGGGGATCGTCGACCGGCCCGACTGCCTGCGGTATATCGCCGTATCGACCGTCTCCAGTCCCTGGGAGGAGGGTACCCGGGAGGAGAGCTACCAGCCCGACCAGGAGGGCGGCGGCGCCTCGTTCAACGAAGCCGGCACCGGCCGGCGGCCGTGGGCCTGGAACGGGTCGCGGATCTGGGATGTGATCATGACCGGCGGTTTCGGCCGCTATGGCATCCGGGAACGGGATTATGTGGGCGAAGGCTGGTGGCGCGTGCTCGTGGAACAGGATGTGATCGCGGCCTGCGTGGCGGGCACATCGGACGGCCTGTGCGTGATGGACCTGACCGGCCCCGGCGGCGGCAGTTCGGCCAACAACCATATCGCCTCGCGCGAGGCGGGGGCCCAGGGACCCTACCTGGAGATCACCGTGGCCGACGACCCGGCCGCCCCCCCGCCCGCGGTGACCGTGCTGGCCTGCGGGCCGGGCACGGTCGCCTCCGGCATGGGCACCCTGGCCCTGGAAGTGGTGGTGCCCGAGCGCGCCTTCGTCTATGCCATCACCATCGAAGGCGCGCCCGCGCCGCTGTGGCAGGTGCCGCCGGCGGATAAGGCCGGCGCCCGCCAGACCATCAGTTTCACCGACCTCGAACCCGACCGCGATTACGGCCTCATGGTCGCGGCCGTCGACCGGGCCGGCCGGGTATCGCCGCCGGTAAAGGCTTCGGGCTGGACTTCGGCCCTGCTCAAGGTACCCGCCCCGCCCGCCGCGGCGGCCTTCGCCGCGGGCACCCTCACCGATCCCGGCCGGACCATGACGGTCGCCGCCGCGCCCATGCTGGCCAAGGTCGACCCGCTCACGGGCAAGGTCGACGGCCGCGAGGCCGGCCGGCCCAACGCCGTCTGGGACGGCGCCGCGGGCACCGTCCGCTTGGCCGCGCCCCGGGGCGGCATCGCCGGGTTCCAACTCGTGATCGGTGCAACGGGTGCGACCCTGGCCGATGTGCGCGTGGCGGTTCCGGCCGGCACACCCGGCCTGCGCCTGACCCGTGCGTGGTATGTCAAGGCGGGCGAGACCTGGCAGGCCGAATACGCGGCCCCGCTGCCCGAAGCGATGACCATACCCATGGCCGACAACGCCGTTCCCGGCCAGAAGTTCCAGTCCGTGGCCTGCGATATCAGCGTGTCTTATGACGCCCCGGCCGGTGAACTGGCGGTGAGCCTGATGGTCACCGCGGCCGGCGGCGCGGCGGTGACCGTGCCGGTCACGGTCACTGTGCGGTCCGTCACGGTCCCGGCCGAGCTTGGTTTCAACCCCGAGCTGAACTGCTACGGCATCGCCTTCGGCGGCGGTGAGCCGTGGCGCGCGGCACACATTCTTGCCCACTACCACCGCTCTACCCTGAACAATCTGCCCTACAACCAGCGGGGCCAGGTGGCCGGCGCCTACAAACTGCCGCTCGAAGGGCAGGGGGCTGGAATGAAGGTGACCGACTGGTCGGCCTTTGACCGCGAGATCGGGCCCATCCTCTCCGGCGCCCTCTTTGCGGAGAATCCGCGCGGACCGGTCCCGGTCAAGACCTTCTACCTGCCGCTGTGCGAGGGGTGGCCCGCGAGCCTGTCCGATAATCTGGCCTTCAAACCCTCGCGCGAGCACAAGGCCTTTGACATGCAGTTCTACCTGGCTGCCCCGCCGCTTGAAAAACTCATCGCCCCCGCCTACGGCGAGGCCCTGCGCGCGGTGACGGCCGCCTTCGCCGCCCATTTCGCCGAGGCGGGGTACACGCGCACGCTCGCCGAGATGTACCTCAACAACAAGCCCAAGGCCGGCAACACGACCTGGTGGAGCCTGGACGAACCGCGGTGGTGGGAGGATTTCCGGGCCATCGAGTACCACGCCCGTCTCTTCCGCGCCGCGCGCACGGCCGCGCCCGCGGCCGTGGCCGGCAACTTTGTTTTCCGCGGCGACATCTCCCGGCCGCAGTGGCAGTTCGATTTCTGCGACGCGATGGACATCATCTATACCAATTCGGGCGCTTTCGACATGGCCCGCACGGTGCAGGGTCTCGTGCGGCGCACGGGCATGACCCATTATGTCTACGGTTCCTGCAACGCGCCCAGCCGGCCGAACACGGAAACGGCCGCGTGGTGCCTCAAGGCCTTTGCCATGGGCGCCGACGGGGTCCTGCCCTGGAACACCGTCGGCGACGAAAAGGCGCTGACCGAGCCTGACGAGAACGGCCTGCTGGTGCCCGGCACGATATTCGGCGTGCCGGTGGTGGCCAGCTACCGCCTCCACGCCCTGCGCGAGGGGGCCGAGCTCTGCGAACTCCTGCGCCTGGCCGCGGCCAGGCAGGGGTGGACCCGCGCCCAGGCAGGCATGTACGCGGCGCAGTTCGTGCCGCTGGGCGGGGAGTTCCGGCAGGCGCGCGCCGACGATGCTTCGGCCGTGACCTTCGGCGATCTCGATGCCGATGGCTTCGTCCGGCTCAAGACGGCCCTGCTCGGCCTGGCGGCTGCCGAATGATCAAGAGTCACAGGTCGCAAGTCGCAGGTCACAGGTCCCAAGAAGAGCATGAGTCACAGGTCGCAGGTCTCAAGTCATGAGTCCGGACATGCGACTTGGGACTTGCGACATGCGACTCCGTTCCGATCTGCACCTCTGTTTGAAGGAAGCCCCATGAAAAAGATCGACATCCACCTGCACCCGCTGAAGAACGACCCCGGCCTGGACAAATATGTCAAGGCCATGGACAAGGGCGATGTGGCCGCCGGCCTGGTCCACGGCCTGCCCGACGCGTGGGAGGGTGACTCGAAGTTCAACGCCAACGAGGCCACGCGCAAGGCGTGCGAACGCCACCCGGGCCGGCTCTACGGTTCGGTGTGCGTCGATTTCCGCCAGCCCGCGGCCGAGGTGATCGCCGTGGTCCGCGACTACGCCTCGGCCGGGTTCAAGAGCATCAAGCTCTTTCCCAATATCGGGTATCACCCCAGCGACCCGCAGTACGACCGGATCTGGGATACGGTTGAAGACTTGGGTCTGCTGTGCCTCTCCCACTGCGGCTGGCTGGGCGGCACGGCGCCGGCCATGCGCGATGTGGACCAGCTCACGGCCCGTCCCTTCTGCTTCGAGCGTGCGGCGCGCAACCACCCGGGGATCAATTTCATCATGGCCCACTTCGGCGGCGGAGCCTATTACCTCGAGACCTGCGTCCTGACCCTGCGGCTCAAGAACTTCTACGCCGACACCTGCCCCGGCTGGGGCCGGTGGGTCTTCGAACAGCGGTTGCCCGGCCTCACGGGGCTCGATTTCACCAAGATCATGTACGGCACCGACGGCGCCGGCGCGTGGGACATCGACGGGTACAAGCATGACGAGAATTTCTGGACCGCCACGCACAAGGCCATGGGCCGCGGGCCCGAGGATCTGGAGCGGTACTATTATGGCAATGCCGCACGATTACTGAAGATCGCCACAAAGGACACAAAGAGCACAAAGGTGGGTGGGGTGAAGAAGGGAAAGAAGAAATGATCATTTTAAATTTGGCATTTAGCGTTTAACGTTTAGCATTTTTCAGGAAATGCGGTTTAACATCGAAGGAAAGGGACCTCCATGCGGAATTGCACACTGCTTCTGATCGGTCTTGTAATACTGGCCTGTGCCGGGCTGTCCGCCCAGCAGGGGCCGCCGGCCCGTGAACTGCCCCTGACGCGTGCGGCGCTGGTCCATGCCGCTCCGGCCGAGCATGCCGGCGCCGCGGACCTGGACCTGGAGAAGATCGAGAAGGAATACGGCCGGGCCGTGGTAAAGATCCTTTTCACCTATATCGAGAATCTGGACGAGATCAAGGACGACCCCCGCCTGAACGAATCCTTCGGCGGGTACGACGCCCACGGCTCAGGCTTCTTCATCAACGAGGCGGGGTACATCCTTACCAATGCCCATGTGGTGGACAACGCCAACCGCCGTACCATCCGCTGCCGCACGCAGGCCACGGGCAACTCCGAGTTCGAGCTCGAGCTCATCGGCGTGGGCGAAACCAACAATGTCGACCTGGCGCTCCTGCGCCTCAAGGCGAGCGAGAAGCCGCGCTTCCTGAAGATGGCCGGCTTTGCGGGCATTCCCTTCCTGGCCGTTGCCGACTCCGACCGCGTGGCCAAGACCGAGCAGATCGCGATCATGGGCTACCCCGAGGACAGCGACGACCTGCGCGCCAAGGCGGCCAACCTGTCGGGCCGCCAGTACCTCGACTGCCCGTTCCAGTACCTGGAGGTGGCCACCGCCTCGGCCGTGAAATCGGGCAACAGCGGCGGCGCGGCCGTGAACCGGTGGGGCGAGGTGATCGGCATGCCCGCCCGCGGCGACTGGACCGACAGCACCGGCTGGCTCATCCCCACCAATGTGCTCATGCGGTACTTCGACGAGGTGGCGCAGAACGAACAGGGCCGCCGCGAACTCGAGATTCTCACCCTCGGTCTGGCCACGGAACGCACCTTCCCCGGCATGGCCGTGCTGGCGGGGCTGCCGGCCGATTTTGTGGACTTCGAGGTCGGCGTGGCCGTCTATGACACCCTGCCCGGGTCGCTGGCCAGGGAATGGGGGCTTCTGCCGGGCGACCTCGTCCTCAGCTTCCGCAATGTGGAACTGGACATCAACGCGTATCTCGACTTCGAGGCCAAGGTCAAAACCACCGGCCGGATGGCGCGTATTGAAAAGGACGGCCGGACCTGGGACAACACCGATGCCTTGAACCGCACGCTCGAGGAACTGGTCAAGATGAGCCGGGCCGGCCAGACCGTGGAACTCACCTATGCCCGCAAGGGCGTGCCCGGCATCAAGACCGTGGGCGGCAAGCTCGCGTTCCGCCGCCTGGCCCCCATCGCCCACCTGGGTGTCTACGAAGTCCCGGATTTCGTGGAATGGGCCGGCATGATCGTGCAGGACATCCACGACCGCAACCTCGACCCCATGCCGTACATCCAGAACACCGATATGTTCAAAGAGGGCATGGTGATCCAGACCTACGCCGACGGCGGCAGTCTCAGCGACGAGATGGGCATCAGCCAGTACATCTACGCCCTCAACGGCAAGCGCGTCCGCAACCTGGCCGAGTTCTGCATGGTCATCGCCCAGATCAACGCCGCCTATGACGCCTGGATCGCCTCGGCCGGCTATGTCGAGGAACAGGCCCGGTACGATGCGCGGTCCTATGTGGTGGTCGAATACTATGTCGAGGACGAGCTTGAAGGCTGCCTCTCCAAGCGCGAGGCGGTCCTGCCCCTCGACAAGGCCCGCCAGACCGGCACCAGCCTCGACCCGATCGAAGCCGGCCAGGCGAAGGATTGACCCGACCGGGGACCAGACCGGCCACGGAGGAACTTCCTGTGCCCGGGTCGTCAGCGCGCGTAACGCCCATTCACATCGCGGATGAACGCGGATATCCGTAGGGGCGACCGGCCGGTCGCCCGATCCAGCCGTAGAGGCGATCCACGGATCGCCCGTCCCCGTTCGTAGTCAAGCCCGTCAGGGCTGTTCATGTTTCCCCTGGGAACGCCGAGCACCAGCTCGGCTCTTCTGGATGGACGGGCACCTGCGCGTCCGTCTGGCCGGTCGAAGCGGAACTGTACCCGTCACAGAATGTGCTTGACTTCCCCGCTTGACATTCCCCGTCATCGCGTATAATGCCGGTGTCACCGATGCACCATCCCGCATGAGGAGCTGACGCATGGCCAAGAAAAAGCAACCCGCCCCTGCCGCCGCGGGGTTTGACGCCGCCGCCTCGGCGCACCGGATGTGCGCCACATTCCGCCGCGAGGCGGTTGACCGCGCGCCGATATCCTCGCCCCTGCCGTGGGACCCCGCATGGGATGTGAACGCCAAGACTTTCGGCGGCTGGCCGACGAATGGCTCCGCCGTACGCGGGACAAAGTCAGCTTCCTCCTCGACCAGGGCGTGGGCCCGTTCTGGCACTTCAACGGCGTGGAACGCGCCTCGCCCCCCATGATGGGACCGAAGCAGTGGGCCGAGCTGGTGGAACCCTACGACGGCGCGATCATGCGGCTCATCAAGGCGCGCGACCCCAAGGCCCGCATCAGTGTCCACTGCCACGGGAGGGTGGCGACCCTCCTCGACTCCTTTGTGGCCATGGGCGTCGACGCCACCGACCCGGTCGAGCCACCGATCCAGGGCGATGTCGATTTCGTGGCCACGAAAAAGCGGTACGCCGACAAACTCGTCTTCTTCGGCAACATCGAGTTTTGCGATCTTGAGACCAAGACCCCCGACCAGGTCGAGACGCTGGTGAAGGCGGCCCTGTGTGACGGCGGCACCGACAATGTGGTCCTTACGCCGTCGGCCGCACCGCACGAAAAGCCCACGGCCAAATTCCTGGCCAACGCGGTCCGGTATATCGAGGCCGGCCTTAAGTACGGGGCGCGCTGAATACGATCCGCGAACGACGATCTGCGTCTTTTTTGATTGCAAACCCCCCGCCTGCGCTTACCATGTGTGCATCCTTGCCCCCTCTACTGGAACAAAGGGTCCGTGCGATGAAGAAAACGATCCTGGCCGCGCTCATGTTCGTGGTTGCCGGTCTGCCCCTGTGGGCGCAGGCGCCCGCCGCCGCGCCGGCCGCGGCCCCGCTCTTCGACTATCGCGAGACGGTGCTCGACAACGGCCTGCGCGTGATCACGCTCGAGGACCATTCGGCGCCCATTGTCGCCGTGCAGGTCTGGTACCATGTGGGCTCCAAGAACGACGCGCCTGAGCGCACGGGATTCGCCCACCTCTTCGAGCACATGATGTTCCGCGGCACGGACACCCTCGGCCCCACGGACCATTTCAACCTGATCCACAACTGCGGCGGCTACAACAACGCCGGCACATCCTTTGATTTCACGGACTACATCCAGGTCCTGCCCGTCACCCAGCTGGAGATGGTCCTCTGGCTCGAGGCGGAGCGCATGGCGTTCCTCAAGATCGACCAGGCCGGGTTCGACACGGAGCGCAAGGTGGTCGAGGAGGAGCGCCGGATGGGGTTGAACCGGCCCTACGGCGACCTGTACGAGAAGGGGCTGGCCGCGCTCTACAAGGTCCTGCCCTACCGCTGGCCGCCCATCGGCACCATCGCCCACCTCCGTGCCGCCACCGCGGCCGAGATCCGCGCCTTCTGGACGACCTGGTATGTGCCCAACAACGCCGTGCTGGTGATCGTGGGCGATGTGACCCACGCCGGCGCCCTGACCGCGGCCAGGCGCTATTTCGGGTGGATCCCCGCCCGGGAACTGCCGCCCCGGCCCGCGGGCCGCGAAGCGGTGCCCGAAGCGGTGCAGGCCGTCACCATCACCTGCGCCAACGCCCCCACTTCCATGGCCGGGCTGATCTGGCGTACGGTGCCCGACGGCCACAAGGATACGAACGCGCTCGATTTCCTGGCCGAGATCCTCGGCGGCGGCGCGGACAGCGTCATCTACCGCGACCTGGTGATCGAACGCCGGCTGGCCGTGGAGGCCGGCACCTCGAGCCGCAACATGGAGATGGACGGTATCTTTCTGGCCGGCGCGGTCCTGAGCCCGGCCTCGGGCGACACGGCCGGCATCCTGACCGAAATGCTCAAGCATGTCGAGGCGGCCCGTACCGCGCCCCCCGCGGCCGACAAGATCGAGGGCGTGCGCAACCGGCAACTGAAGGGGGTCGTTCAGCAGGGGCTCACCGTGGGCAGCAAGGCCAAGGTGCTCGGGTACTGCGCCGCGGTGCTCGGGGACGCCTCCTTCGTCAACCGGCAGATCAGCGATATCATGGCGGTGACGGCCGACGATGTGATGCGCGTGGCCGCGACCTACCTGGTCCCCGGTCGCCGCATCGAGGCGACGGTGCCGCGCAATCTGCTGGGCGCGCTCACCGGTGGCGGCAAAGCCACGGATGAGAACACCGCGGTCGCGGCGGCGGAGACCGAAGCACCGGCACCCGGTCGGCCGGGCGTGACCCGGCCCGAAGGCTACCCGCGCACCGCGCCCCTGGCGCCGATCGCGCCTGAGATCCCGGTCCCCGCCTATGCGACCAGAACGCTTCCCAACGGCCTGCAGGTCATCGTGGTCCCCAACCGGGAGGTGCCTTTTGTGAGCATTTCCCTGGGGCTGCGCGGTGGGCTCTGGTCGGAGCCCTCGCCCGGCACGGCCGGCATGGCCATGGACCTGGCCGTCAAGGCCACGGCCAAACGCACCGAAAAGGAACTGGCCGAGTACACGGCGCTCTATGCCATCGGCCTGGGCAGCAACACGGGCAACGACGGCAGCCGGATCAGCCTGAACTGCGTCACTGCCCAGCTGTCCCGCACGCTCGACCTGGCGTGGGAGGTGGTCGCCAGCCCCGCCTTCCCCGTCGACCAGTTCAACCTGCTCGTGAGCCAGCTCAGGACCAGCCTGGCGATCGAGGAGACCAAGGCCTCGTTCAAGGCCGACCTGGAGTTCGATCGTTGCATTTACGGCGACCATCCCTACGCCCGCCCCGCCGGCGGCACGCTCAAGGACCTGGACAAGCTCACCCTTGACGCGGTCAAAGGCTGGTGGACCGCCTGGGCGCGGCCCGAGACCGCCGTGCTCCTGGTCTGCGGCGACACGGACCTCGATGCCATTCTCAAACTGGTCGAACCGACCTTCGGCGCCTGGAAGGTCGAAGCGCCCGCTCCGGCCGTGAAGAACCCGCCCTTCCCCGGCCGGTCGGCCACGCACATCTGGCTCATCGACCAGCCCGGCGCCGCGCAGAGCGAGATCCGCGTGGGCCAGGCCGCCATCACCCGCGACGACCCGGCCTGGGTCGCGACCCGGATCATCAACGAATACTTCGGCGGCGGGTTCAAGAGCCGCCTGAACGAACGCATCCGCGTGGAAAAGGGGCTCACCTACGCCGTGGGCGGCGGTTTTGCAGCCAAGCGCGACGCGGGGCATTTCTTTGTGGACACCTTCAGCAAGACCGAGGCCACGGCCGAAGCGGTGCGGGCGATCATCGCCGAGATCAAAGCCCTCAGGGAGACCCCGCCCGCGGCCGCCGAGATGCAGACCGCGGTGAACTACCTCATCGGTTCTTTTGTCCTGCGCTACGAGACCCCCCAGCAGATCGGGGGGGAGCTCATGGCCTCGCTCGAGAACGGCCGGCCGCTCGATTATGTGCCCAAGCTCATGGCCCAGGTCCGCATCACCGGCGCCGATGCGGTGGTCGCGGCCGTGAAGGAGATCATCGACCCCGGCCAGCTCGTGATCGTGGTGGCCGGCAACGCGGCCGCGCTCAGGGAGCCCCTGGCCGCGATCGCGCCCGTAACGCTCGTGGGCGGGACGGCGGTACCCGCCGCGCCGTGAGGCGGTTTAACAGCGATTTTCGCGCCAGTAAAAACGACACAAATGGCGGCAGGGTGGGGAAAGGTCTACCATGCTCGATTTCAGAGGAGAATGGCCGTATGCCCGGCGGCTGGTGGTTGGCCTGTTTCTTATATCGTATGACGGATTAAAACAGCTAATCGCCAACTTAAATCAATAAGCATCCATTCTGCGCCCCCGGTTTAATCGGGTTGGTATTGCCAGTTCTCTATTCGTGGGTGCGATGCGCCGGCCATGACCGGCCCGTAGACGCCGCCCATCGTCTGCATGTTTTAAGGAGAAATTAGTTGACTTTATAAGTGTCAGGGTGTATAATATAGAATGATTGACGCCAAGTTCTTCACCCACCCCAGGGCCGACTGGCAGCGGCGTTACGAAGCACTCCGCACATCCTTCGTGGACCGACTGCCCGCCAAGGTCGTCGCCGACCGCTTCGGCTTCACCCCGGCCTATATTAATTT
>JBDREB010000225.1:0-8232 GCA_043820325.1 Planctomycetota bacterium
AGGCAATTGGCGCCTTGCTGCTCGAACTGAACGAATTATCTTTCCACCATCCCGAGACCGGAATGCGGATGATTTACACTCTTGCCTGATGTGAAAATGCGCCAACCCATTTTCCGCCCGGATCAGGAAATCTGAAGTTACAAGTTGCATGTTGCATAACCGGAATCCGGATCATGACCTGCGACCTGTGACCTGCGACTCATAATCTTCAACCGTGTGGCATCCGTGGCTACGGCTCCGGCTATTCTTACCCAATAAAATTCCGGATGATCGTCATGCCGTCCTTGGTCATCAGGCTTTCGGGATGGAACTGGACGCCTTCCACGGCCATTTCCCGATGGCGGAGACCCATGATCACATGGTCGTCGGCCTCGGCCGTTATCTCCAGGCAGGCGGGCAGACCCTCGCGCGCGACCACCAGTGAATGGTACCGGGTGGCGGTGATGGGGTTGGGCAGGCCGCGGAACACGCCTTTGCCGTCGTGGCGGATGGAAGAGGTCTTGCCGTGCATGAGGCAGGGCGCGTGGACCACCTTCCCGCCGAAGGCATGTCCGATGGCCTGGTGGCCGAGGCAGACGCCCAGGATCGGGACCTTGCCTGCCATGACATTGATCACTTCGACGATGCACCCGCTGGTCTCCGGCCGGCCGGGCCCCGGGGAGATGATGATCTTTTCAGGCACCATGGCCGCGACACCGGCCGCGTCGATATGGTCGTTCCTTACCACCTCCACATCGGGCCGAAGGGTGCCGACATACTGCACCAGGTTGTAGGTGAAGGAGTCGTAATTGTCGATGATCAGGATCATGCGCGTGTCTCCTTGGCCGCCATTTTCATGGACCGCACATAATCAGCCACGGCTTTACGCATGCGGGTCCCGTCGCCACGGTGTTCGGTCACCAGTTTGACAATGGCACTGCCGACGATGAACCCGTCAGCCGCCGTGCCCACGGCGCGGACATGCTCGGGCTTCGATATGCCGAATCCCACGGCCAGCGGCAGTTTGGTGCGGCCGCGCAGGCCGGCCAGGAACGCGCCCAGGCCAGGATCGAGCGCGTCGCGCGCGCCGGTGATCCCGATCCGCGCCAGGCAGTAGAGGTAGCCGGTGCAGGCGCTCAAGATCAGGTCGCGCCGGGCCGGCGGGGTATTGGGCGCAAGGAGGAAGATCATGTCGATCCCCGCCGCGGCAAAGATGTGCCGTTCTGCCACCACCGCCTCGGGCGGCAGGTCGGGGATGATCACTCCGTCCACCACGCCCTTGCACCGGTCGGCAAAGGCCTGCACGCCCTTCTGCAATACCAGGTTGTAGGCCGGCATGAAGACGATCGGTACGGGCCGGGCGGCCCGGATACCCTCGGCCACGCGGAAGCAGGTCTCCATATCCACGCCCGCGTCCAGCGCGGCCTGGAACGAAGCCTGGATCACCGGCCCGTCGGCCAGCGGATCGGAGAACGGGATGCCCAACTCGATGATGTCGGCCCCCGCGGCCGCCGCCTCGCGGCCCAGGGCGATCGAGGTCTCCGGGTCGGGATAACCGGCCGTCAGGTAGGGGATGAAAACCCCGCCCTTGGCGTTTTTGAATATATCGCCGATGGCGCTCATGTCTTCACTCCTTTTACTGTCTGCTTCCGGCCGGACCGGGGCATCATTGTAAATTTATCATTTAACATTTGATGGACTCGCAAAAAGTCCGTAATCGACCTATCCGCGGCGCTTTTCCCTGTAGCTGCGACCCTTGCGGTCGCCCATCCGGAGGCGGGGACAAGCCCCGCAGCTACAAGAACTTGCGTGCGGGCGCGCGGGATGTGACCGGTTCGATCTTCCCGAGACGCATGGGACATAAAGCTATCCTTTTTGCGATTCCGTCAACATTTGACATTCAGCATTTTTCATGATTTGGCTTTCCGACTTTTCTTCTTTCCGGCCTTTCCGACTTTCGGACCTTCCGACTTTCCGACCTGTTGTTCATCCGCGAGCTCCTGCGCGCGGATGATGTCCATATCCTTGTCGCCGCGGCCAGAGAGGCATATGACGATGACCGCGTCCTTTTTGAATGTTCCGCGTTTTTCAATGAGCCACGCCAGCGCGTGCGCGCTTTCGAGCGCGGGGATAATCCCCTCCATGCGGCTTACACTGCGGAAGGCGGCCAGGGCCGCCTCGTCGCCGGCCGTCTCGTACCGGGCCGTGCCGTCGTCGTGGAACTGGCAGTGCTCCGGCCCCACGCCGGGATAGTCGAGGCCCGCGGAGACTGAATGCGTGGGCGCGATCTGCCCCGCGGGGCTTTGGAGCAGGAACATCATGCTCCCATGGAGCACACCGGGCCGGCCGGCCGTGATGCTGGCCGCGTGCATGCCCATGTCGAGCCCCTTGCCGGCCGCTTCGACACCGACCTTGGCCACAGTTTTATCGAGGCGGAACGGGTGGAACATGCCCATGGCGTTCGAACCTCCGCCAACGCAGGCAACCACCATGTCGGGCAGGCGGCCTTCGGCCTTCAATATTTGTTCGCGCGTCTCGCGGCCGATCACGGCCTGGAAATCGCGCACCATCATGGGGTACGGATGGGGCCCGATCACCGAGCCGATCACATAATGAGTGTGCCCCACGGTCTCCATCCAGTTGCGGATCGCCTCGTTGGTGGCGTCTTTGAGCGTGCGACTGCCCGAGCGCACGGCCGTGACCGTGGTGCCCAGGAGCTGCATCTTGTAGACATTCAGGGCCTGGCGGTGCATGTCTTCCTCGCCCATGTAGACCTCGCACTCCAGCCCGAAAAGCGCGGCCGTGGTGGCCGTGGCCACGCCGTGCTGGCCCGCTCCCGTCTCGGCGATCACCCGCCGCTTGCCCATCCGCCGGGCCAGGATGACCTGGCCGAGGGTGTTGTTGATCTTGTGGGCGCCGGTGTGGTTGAGATCCTCGCGCTTGAGGTAGACGCGGGCGCCCACCTCCCGCGACAGGTTCGCCGCGAAATAGAGCGGCGTGGGCCGGCCGCTGTATGTAGCAAGATAGCCCTCCAGTTCGGCCCGGAAACCCGCATCGGCGCGCGCTGCCGCATAGGCGGCCTCAAGTTCCCGCAGGGGACCGAAAAGCGTCTCCGGCACATACTGGCCGCCGAAACGACCGAAAAAGCCCAGTTCATCGGGATAGTTCATAAAGCCTCCTTCGCATTGCGCACAAAGGCGCGAATTTTGCCATGGTCCTTGATGCCCGGTGAAGACTCCACGCCGCTGGAAACATCCACGCCCCACGGCCGCACCTGCCGGATCATGTCGGCCACCGTGTCGGGGGTCAGGCCGCCGGCCACGATGATCCGGCCGTAGACGGCCGCGTCAACTACCAGGACATGATCGAACAGCCGTCCCGTGCCGCCGGCAACGCCCGGCGCAAAAGTATCAAGCAGAAAGGCGGTCGAGGGATAACCGGCCAGACAGACCGTATCGGCCGCACTGCGCACCCGCACGGCCTTGATCGCCGCGGCGCCGAGGGCGGCGCAAAAAGCGGGATCCTCGCCTCCATGGAGCTGGGCATGACTGAGACCACAGGTCTTTATCGTTTTACGCACCCCGGCCAGCGGTGTATCGACGAACACGCCGACGCGTTTCACCCCGGCCGGCACACCGAGGGCAAGTTCCCGGCACCGGTCCACGGTCACCCGGCGGGGACTTGGCGCGAACACGAACCCCACCATGTCGGCGCCAGCCCCGACCGCGGCGGCGATATCTTCTGCGCGGGTGAGGCCGCAGATCTTCACCACGGGGCGGATGGTCCCCTTCAATGCCCGCAGGGCGGCGGTGATGTCGGCGCTCCGCATCAGGCTCTCGCCCACTAAAACGGCGCTCGCGCCCATGCGGCCGAGGGCTTCGGCATCGGCCGGGGAATTGACCCCGCTCTCGCTCACCACGGTCCGGCCGCCGGCCAGGTGCAGAAGGTTGCCGGTGACGGCTAGGTCGACCGTGAATGTCCGCAGGTCGCGGTTGTTGATGCCGATCACCGCGCCGGGGATGGCACAGGCAGCTTCCATTTCAGCGACATCGTGGACTTCCACGAGCACATCGAGCCCCGCACCCCGGGCCAGATCGGCGAAACGCGCGAGCTTCGATCCGAGTACGGCCGCGATCAGCAATATGGCGTCGGCCCCGCACCCGGCCGTTTCCGCCACCTGGATCTCCTCGCATATGAAATCCTTGCGCAGGATGGGCAGGTCGCATACGGCCCGGGCGCGGCGCACGAAATCGAGCCGGCCTTTGAAGAAATCCTCCTCCGTAAGGATCGAAAGCGCCGCCGCACCACCGGCCGCATAGGATTTCACCACATCCTCGACTTCGAGATCAAGCCGGATGTCCCCCTTCGAAGGCGAAGCCCGCTTATACTCGGCGATCACCGCCAGCCCCGGCCCGTGCAACGCCTTGCGGAAGAGCCCGGTCCGGGGCTTGAATGTGCCGACAACCGGCGCGACGGCCGCGATCCGCTTGCGCTTGGCAGCCACGATCCGGGCGAGAATGTCATCCATGATCAGATCCCTGAATTAACCGCCAAGGGAACCCGTGTAGGTTTCGGAGCAGGAAAAAGACTCACCGCAAAGGCGCACAGGTCGCAAAGGAAATCCATGTTTATAGTTAAGCCCGTAAGGGCTGTTCCGGATGGGCGACCGCAAGGGTCGCTGCTACAAAGGCCAGGTTGGACTTCGGATCCCATATTCACCATGCTTCCTGTAGCTGCGGGGCTTGTTGCTTTGAACCCTGAGCCTGTCGAAGGGACCCCGCCTCTTGTGCCCCACTTGTAAATTGAGAATTGAACATTGCTAATTGTGCGGTAGTCCGCATTATCACTTCGACATTCAAAATTCGGTGCTCGATATTCGACATTTCAAATCCCTTCTCAGGCCTTTGCGACTGTGGGACTTTGCGACTCGGCGACCATTATCTTCACCTGTTCGACTCCGCAACCAGCCGATCCAGCGCCGCCTTGGCCACCCCCGACGCGATTGTCTGCGCGGCCAGCGACGCGCCTTCTTTGTAGTCCCGCACCTTGCCGGCCACCATGAGCGCCGCGGCGGCGTTCAACACGATCACATCGCGCATGGGACCACCGGCTTTCCCGTTCAGGATATCAAGGGCTGCACACTTGCCCTCGGCCGCGTTGGGCACCCTGATCGCGTCGACATCAGACCGTTTCAATCCGCAATCCTCGGGCGTAACTTCGCGCCGGGTGATGCGGCCCCCTTTGAGGTGCGCCACGGCCGTGGGACCGGACAGGCTGAACTCGTCCATGCCGCCGGCGCCGTGGACCACCAGGGCTTCCTCGGCGCCCAACCGCCGCAGGACCTCGGCGATCGGGTCGACCAGGGCGGAGCTGAACACCCCGATCACCTGGCGTTTGACCCCGGCCGGGTTGGTGAGCGGCCCGAGGATGTTGAAGACCGTGCGGATCTTCATTTCTTTGCGCGGGCCGATGGCGTGTTTCATGGCCGCGTGGAACCCGGGGGCGAACATGAACCCGATCCCCGCCGTGCGCACGCAGGCGGCCACCTGTTCGGGCCCGAGCGCGATCTTAACGCCCAAGGCTTCAAGCAGGTCAGCGCTCCCGCAGGATGAAGAGACCGACCGGTTGCCGTGCTTGGCCACTTTCACCCCCGCCCCGGCGGCCACCAGCGCCGCAAGGGTGGAGACATTAACCGTGCAGGTGCCATCCCCGCCCGTTCCGCAGGTGTCGATGGCATCGATGCCGGGGCCGAGATCGACCCGCGTCACTTTCTCGCGCATGGTCCGCGCGCACCCGGTGATCTCCGCCACCGTCTCCCCCTTCATGCGCAGGGCCACCAGAAAGCCGCCGATCTGCGCCGGCGTGGCCTCACCGCCCATGATGCGGTCCATGCAGTCCTTGGCCTCCGCCTCGGTGAGGTCGCGGCCTTCGACTACGGCTTTGAGCCCGTCCGTCAGTTCCATATACTTCTCCTCAATCCGGCCTGCGGCCGCAAACCAAACCACCCTCACCCTCCCCTCTCCCGTCAAGGGCGAGGGTAAAGGCCGCCAAGGGGTGCCCGTTCCGATCCCTCGCCCCATTGCGGGAGAGGGTTGGTGAGGTACGAACCATCGATCCGGCATTCGACATTCGGCACCCGACACTCATTTTGTTCCCCGTATGGCCTTCATGAGCGCCTTCGCCTTGTTCATGGTCTCCACGAATTCCCGCTCCGGGTCCGAATCGGCCACAATACCCGCACCGGCCTGGATGTAGGCCGTGCCGTCCTTGACCGTGATGGTGCGGATCGTGATGCAGGTGTCCATTTTCCCGTTGAACCCGAAGTACCCCACCGCGCCGCCGTAGGGCCCCCGGCGGGTCGGCTCGAGTTCGCTGATGATCTCCATCGCCCGGACCTTGGGCGCGCCCGAAAGCGTGCCGGCCGGAAAGCAGGCGGCCAGGATGTCGTACGCATCCACATCCTCCCGCTTTTCGCCGATGACATTCGAGACGATGTGCATCACATGCGAATACTTCTCCACCACGAATTCCTCGTCCACCCGCACCGTGCCGTAGCGCGCCACGCGGCCGACATCGTTGCGGCCGAGGTCGATGAGCATCAGGTGCTCGGCGCGCTCCTTTTCGTCGGCCAGGAGCTCGGCTTCGAGGGCGCGATCCTCCTCGGGCGTGGCCCCGCGCCTGCGCGTGCCCGCGATGGGCCGGACATTGATGCGCCGGCCGTCGCACCGCACCAGGACCTCGGGCGAGGAACCGACCAGGTGGATGCCGTCCATCTGGAAATAGAACATGTAGGGCGACGGGTTCATGATGCGCAGGTTGCGGTAGATGTTGAACGGGTCGCAATCGACCTTTGTTTCCAGCCGCTGGGAGAGGACCACCTGGAAAATGTCGCCCTCGTGGATGTACTCTTTGGCCTTCATCACCGCGGCCATATAATCGTCGCGCGTGCGGTTGGACTTGAAGGCGATGTCGCGCTCCGGGCACCGGAAATCGAGCGACGGCTCCAGGGGTTTCTCAAGCTTGGCCCGGACCTGGGCGATCTTCTCCCGGCAGGCCTGCTTCGCTTTCGCCTCCCCGCCCGTGCCGGCCGGCGTGTTGGCCACGATGGTCACATGTTTGCTGATATGGTCGAAGACCACCAGGGTGTCCACGATGAGCATCATGCCGTCGGGGAAGATCGCCCGGTCGTCGGTATGGCCGGGTATCTTTTCGATGAACCGCACCGTGTCGTAACCCAGGAAACCGATCGCCCCGCCCGAAAGCGGGATACCGGGCACATCCCCGCCCCGGTACTGGCGCATGTAGGTGCGCAGGTAGGCCAGCGGCCCCTCGGGCGCCGTGTCGGTCCGCTCCCACCCATTGGACTTGATGGTCACCTTGGCGCCGTTGAACGACAGCACCTCGCAGGGGTTGATGCCGATGAAGGAATACCGTCCGACGATCTCCCCCTTCTCCACGCTCTCCAGCAGGAAGGCGTTCTCCGCGCCCGCGCGGAGCTTGCGGAAGACGCTGACCGGCGTCTCCTCGTCGGCAATGACCTCCTCGGTCACGCACACCAGCTGTTTCACCTGTTCGTCCATATATTCCGTTCCTTATTTCGTATTACTGAAACCCGATGCCGCACCCTGGTGCGGCCTTCTTGCTCTTGTAGGGGCACGGCATGTTGCCTTGAACCCCGAGTCCAGTCGAGGGGCCGTGCCCACCACCCAGGGATGCGCAACAAGCTCTGTTCCCCAATGGATCGCAGGGCCGGTTCAATGTGCTTCGGTCTTCCATCCGCCTCAACGCTCCCTTTATTCCTGCCTGCCCATCCCCCGGCGGGCACAAAAAAAGCCGCCGGCAGGTTTCTGCCGGCGGCCCAAAAACAAAAAAGCCGCGGCAAGGTATGCCACGGCCCTCAAACCGTTACAACGGCATACCTACATTGTGCACCACCAGAGCCAAGCCTGCCGTTTGTTGCAAAGCATTTCAAACTCCACAGTCAAAATCATACGCGAAAAGATCATGTAACGCGCGATATTCTATCCCCGCCTTCCCGCCTGTCAAATAAAATCCGGGAAAATATCATGCCTGTCTTGGGAATAAGGCTTGAACAATAAACCATGACGGACTCGCAAAAAGTCCACAATCCTACTGTGTGCGCGCTTTTCCCCGTAGCTGCGACCCTTGCGGTCGCCCATCCGAAGGCGGGGTCAAGCCCCGCAGCTACAAGGACTTGCGAGGAAGCATGGTTACCACCGGCAGGACCGTCCC
>JBDREB010000226.1:0-4230 GCA_043820325.1 Planctomycetota bacterium
AAGCATCTGGTGCATGACCAATCATCCTGAAGTCCGACCTCAGAAAGGATAGCCGCCGCAGCCCATTTGTCACGCGGAAAATGCGCCAAACCCGTTCCGGAAAACCATCAGTCCACCCCACAGGGATCAGGAAATCTGAAATGAGCGGGTGTGGTATGGATGATCCCCTGATTACATAACCCACCGGGTATACTTCCCTTGGGTACTCACCGGAAAAAACCACCACCAGTAATCGCTTGATGGCATGCTGGCAACCAATATACTTACTTCAGGTATGTTAAACAAATATTGGAGCTGATGTAATGTCCAAACGGGATGACATGTTCGCGGCGTTGGATGGCCGGCGGCCGCAGGGCGCGGTGCCGATATGGGAGATCGAGTTCTAGGCTTGGGATGCGGCATCGGGCCGGCATGTGGTGCTCGGACGGGAGTTCGAGGGGCTGGGCGCGGCGGAGCAGGAGCGGGCCTTGCGCACCAATGCCGAGATCCTGCTGGCGGTTTCGGCGGAGATGGAATACGCGGCGCTTTCCGGGCCGAACGGCTACTGGGAGCATGCGCCGGGCCAGCTGGCCTATTATGTTCTGCCTGGGGAGGCACGGTTCCGCCAGTTACGGGTCCTGCGCGACATGGCGCCCCGCGACCTGGTGCTGGTGGGGAATACAGGCGGGGTGCTGGGGGCCAGTTACTCGGATGAGTTCTGCTATCAGATGTTCCATGAGCCGGAGAAGATCGACCAGCGGGCGGCCGATACATATGCCCATAGCCTGGAGAACGCCAAAAAGATACGCGACGCCGGCGCGGAGATCGCGGTCTCGGCCTCCGATATCGCCGACAACTCGGGGCCGTTCTTCAATCCCAAGCAGATGGAGCGCTGGATCCTGCCCTATCTGACCAAGTGGTCGGAGGCGATGCATGCCATGGGCCTAAGGACGATCCTGCATACGGATGGCAACCTGACCGAGTACATGGACCAGATCGCCGACACGGGGCTCGACGCGGTCCAGGCCATCGATCCGACTGTGGGCATGGACATGCGGGCCACCCGGGACATCGTCGGCGACCGGCTCGGCCTGTGCGGCAACATTGATTGCGGCAAACTGCTCATGGGCAAGCCGGAGGATATATTCAAAGCCCCCCGCGATCTTCTGGCGTCATGCAAAGATGACGGCGGCCTGGTGTTGGGCGCCTCCAACGCGGTCCAGCCTGATGTCCCCATCGCCAATTACCGCGCCATGATCGCGGCCTGGCGGGAGTTCGGGCGGTACTGAATCGGATAAACGGGAGTCACAGGTCACAGGTCTCAAGTCACAGGTCATTGGACAAACCAGGAAGCGGTCCAATATCTCAAGTCATGATCTTGGACTTGCGACCTGAGACCTGCGACCTGAGACTTGCGACTCTTGGGCAATACAGCCCTACAGCAGGCGGCTGAATTCCCGGATATTAATGTTTGCACTTCGGCCTGACGGTGTATAATACTAGTCGTCTGTTTGCGGGGTTGCGCAATGGAGATCAATTACTGCGTCAAGTGTCATAGCCGGGTTTCGTCGAATGAGATTGAGAACGGCGACGGCTTGGTGACGGCCGAGAACAAGGTCTATTGCAAGCAATGTGTCATTGACTTGGGCATCGTACCGGAACCGGCCCAGGGTGCGCAGGCTGCCCGACAGACCAAGGGTTCCGGGGCCGCCGCTCCCGCGACCGCGCGCCGGAGCGACCACGCCCGCCCCCCGGTGACCGGGCCGGCCCATTCCGGCGCACCGGCCCGTGCGACCAGCCGGATGCCGTTTGTCCTGATCGGCCTTCTTGGAATGGCCGCCTTGCTGATCCTGGCCATTATCATACTCCTGCTCATGCAGAAACCCGCAGCGCAACCAGCCCAGCCGCAACCGGCACCCCAGGCGTCCGCGACTGTGAAACCGGCCCCACCGCAACCGGTAACGGCACCCGCCAACCCCGTCCAACCGGCCGCTCAACCGGCAGGGCAACCCCGACCTGCGGTGCCGGTCGCCGTTCCCACCGCCACGCCCGCGGGGTTGCCGGCGACACCGGCGCCCGCACCGGGGCCGGGCACGGAGATGCTGGGCGCCGATTGGCAACAGCGCTTTGAGGCGGTCAAGGGCGTGTGGGCATGGGGACCGGCGGGATTGGCCGGGACGGTGGGCGGTGACGATGGCCCCGGTATCATGCGGTCCAAGGTCATGTGGGAGCATTACGAGGGTGCCGTGTCTTTTGCCGTTTCCGCTCCCGTGACGATTGAATGCCAGATCCGGCTCAAGGACGACCTGCGCGGCAGTATCCTGATCTCCGATATCAAACCGGGCGGGTGGCATTCGTTGGCCTGGCGGGTGGCGGGGGTCAAACTGCTCGGGTTGACATATGACGGCCGCGATGTCCTGGCCGCACCCATGGCCGCCGTCCGTTGCCGGGTGGACGGCATGGCATCGATCGGGAAGGTGCTCCTGCGGTTCAAACCGGACGGTCCGGAGCCGATGCAGGCCGTGCTGGGCTCGTTCACCGTCAAGCCCCTCACCTTCGAGGATGTGGCGGCCGCATTCCCGCCCCTGCCCGATGGCGCGGCCGTGCCGGGGAACCTGGTGCCGGGCGGCGGGCTTGATCAGGCATTCAACCACAAGTTCAATGGCTGGTCATCGGTCGACGCCCCCGGTACCGCGGCTTTCCGCGATCCGTTCATCCGCCACGGCGGGACCGCTTCCGTGCGCATCGAGGACTGCCATCTGTCGAATTCCACCTCCAATTCCCGGTTGTGGATGAACGACATCCCGGTCCAGCCGAACACGGTCTACCGCGTCTCGTTCTGGGCCCGGACGGAATGCGCGGATTTCGCCAGCATCGGGATCGAGATCATCAAGAACGGGGACGGGCTCGCGAATTTCAGCAATATCCCGAAAACGACCGAATGGCGGGAATGCACCTTCACCTTCAACGCCGGCACCGGGGGTACGGTCAAACTGGTCCTGGGCGTATGGAACGGCAAGGCCGGCCGGGTGTGGTTCGATGATGTGGTGGTCGTCCCTGCCGATGCCGCCGCGGCGCCGGTCCTAGGGGCGGGCGGCCCCGCCGGTTGGACCAATTTCATGGCGGGCAATTCGGTCGAAGCGGCCCGCAAACTCGTGGAAACGAAGCTCGTAGAGGCGGAAAAGCTCTTTCGCGAGCGCAAATTCGAGGCCGCCAACGCGCTCTACGAGGACATCCTCGGCCGCATCACGAACAAGGAACTGAAGGGTGAGGTCAACGGCAAATACCTGACGGTCAACCTCAACTTCAAGGCGCTTGACGAGGTGATCGCCTGGCTGGCGACCCAGGGCCAGCTCGACCTGTCGAAACTCGGCGACATGACCGGCCTGCTGGTGGGGGCCGACCGCACCGGGTACACGGTCCGTACGGGCGACACCACCATCACCCTCGGCTGGAAGGGGTTCCGCGACAACGAGTTCACCGGCCTCTTCCACAGGGCCGCCGACCTGGGACGGTTCCACGCCACCCTGCTTCTGGCGCTGGAGGCGGCAGGCAAACGCACCTTCAACGAATTGGTTAAGATGCGCGACCTGGTCGACAAGGCGGTAAAGATCGCGCCCGACAAGGCGGCTTTCTACGCGCCGCTCTACACCTGGGTCTACGAGGAGATCAAGGTCGCCGAAGCCAGGGCCGAGGCTGAGCGCCAGGCGCGGATCCTCATCAAGAAACCCGGCGAGGCCTTCGTGAAGGTCGGTCAGCCGGCGAGCGTGCCCGGGTGGGCCAGAACGGAACTCGACATGTACGCGGCGCTGCACCGGTGTTTCGGCGCCTGCGTGGACAAGTTCATCGACGAGACCACGGGCAAACCCTGCGCCCAGTTCGAGTGGGCCACGGCCGACGATGTCGGCGAGGGTGTGGCCACCTGGGACCGCACCCTCATCCTTACCGGCGACAAGCGCCTCATTGCCGCCTACACCAAGCTCTGGCAATACCTGTACAAGGCCGAGCACGACATGGGCGGGTTCGCCAACGGGTTCTACGCCAAGCCCTACGATTGGGAACACATCGGTGAACTGATGCAGCTTCACTGGGGCGCGCTCGACCTGAACCCCGGTGATAAGTGCCCGTAAATGAATAAAGTATCCATTTCGACATAGAGATTCCGTCCGCAGCCAAGGCGCGAGGAGGAGCCGTATCAATGGAAAGATCCGGCGTCGACGAGCAACGCCGGATGCGGACGGAAGATCATGT
>JBDREB010000227.1:0-18303 GCA_043820325.1 Planctomycetota bacterium
GCTCCAAGCATGGCGCAGATAACTTCTGCCTTATTCGCTCAATCATCTCGACAACCGTCAAGCAGACCGGTAAGGTCATGGATGCCATAGGTGCCTTGACCAAAGGGATTCCACCAGATATCAGCACCTGAATAGTAACGCTGACCATCAGTGCCCTTATCGCGGCCTATACCGCGCTGAATATCTATTTCCATGTGGTCCTTAACAAAAACATCGTCTATCCCCATTTCGCGTATATCCCGATCGTCATTGCAGGGTTGTGGTGGGGAATGCGCGGCCTGCCCGTGGCGGTGGCCCTCGCCGGAATGCTCTTCGTGCATCACGCCACGGGCAGTGGCTGCAGCAATATCTGGGACGACGCGGTGCGGGCGGTCATGTTTGTCGCGGTTGCGGCCGTCGTGGGGTACCTGAAGGACCGGTCGGTGCGCGAGGAGGCGGAACTGCTGGCCCTGGAACGGCGGTACCGCATGCTCATTGACAAGGCCCTGACCGGTATTTTCGTGTACCGGGACGAAACCATCCTGCTGCACAATCCCAAGCTCAGGGAGATCCTCGGCCGCCCGGCGCAGGAATTGGACGGCATGCGCATCTGGGAGTTGTTCCATCCCGACGACCGGGAGCGGGTGCGGGCGCTGGTCGAACAGCGCAAGCAGGAAGGCTTCGCCGATCTCAGGTACGAATGCCGGCTCCTGAAAAAGGACGGGGGGTTCCTGTGGGCGGATATGGCCAGTTCCCTGACCGAGATCGGCGACGCGCCCACGGTGATCGTCAATGTATACGATATCACGGTGCGCAAGAAGGCGGCGGAGGAGCGGGAGGCGTACTTGGAACTGATCCGGCGGAAGGATGACATGCTGGTCCACTCCACGCGGCTGGCCGAACTCGGAGAGATGGCGGCGGGCGTGGCGCACGAACTCAACCAGCCCCTGACGGGCATCCGGAATTTCGCCCGGAACGCGTATTTCATGATCGAACAGGGCGCGGGCAGTCCGGCCGAGGTGGCGGACAACCTCCGCCTGATCTCCGAACAGGTGGACCGCGCTTCCCGCATCATCCAGCAGATGCGCGCGCTGACCCGCAAGACCGAGCAGCGGATCGAACCGGTGGATGTGAACCATGTGCTCGGCGACTGCCTGGAGTTCCTGGCCCCGCAGTTCCGGATGGGGGAGATCGCCGTGCGGACCGAGCTGGCCGCGGCGCTACCCATGGTGCCGGCCGACCGGGTCCGTATCGAACAGGTGTTCCTGAACATCCTCATGAACGCGAAGCAGGCCATGGAAGGACAACCCCGCCGGGAGCTCACGGTGCGCACATCGCATCAGCCGGGGGAGGACCGGCCGGTGGCGGTGGTCATCGCCGACACAGGCGTGGGATTTGATCCCGGCGGAGTCGAAAAACTCTTCGCGCCGTTCCACAGCACCAAGGAAAAGGGCACAGGGCTCGGTCTTTCCATATCGCTTTCCATCATCAAGGATCATAACGGGACCATCACCGCGGAAGGCCGGGCGGGGGCGGGCGCGACATTCACCGTCCGCCTGCCCGCCGCCCCCGCCGGCAAGGAGAACCCATGAATACGGTCAAGGGCCTGGTGGCGCTGATCGACGACGACGAGGCCGCGCGTGTTTCGATCCGGCAGATGCTCGTCCTGCGCGGGTATAAAGTGGAGGCGTTCTCATCCGCCGAGGCGGCCTTGGCCTGGCCCGGCCTCGCCGATGCCGGGACCATTGTCACGGATGTCAAGATGCCCGGCATGGACGGCGAGGCGTTCCTGGGCGAGGTCAAACGCCACGGCCTGACCGTCCCGGTCATCATGATCACGGGGTACGGCGATGTCGCCATGGCGGTGCGCTGCCTGAAAAGCGACGCCTACGATTTCATCGAAAAGCCGTTCGAGGACGAAGTGCTGATCGCCTCCGTGGCCCGGGCGGTGGAGAAGACCGAACTCCGGCGGGAGACCGACCAGCTCCGGCGGCGCATCGCGCTCCTGGCGCCCGCCGACGACGGCCGGTTCGGCATGGTGGGCCGCAGCCGGGTGATGCAGGACCTGTACGAGCAGATCGAAACCTACGCGCGGACGAACGCGTGCGTGCTCGTGAACGGCGAGACCGGCTCGGGCAAGGAGCTGGTGGCGCGCGCCATTCACGCGGAAAGCGGCCGCGCCAAGGGGCCGTTCGTGCCGGTCAACGCCGGGGCCATGCCGGAGAACATGATCGAGAGCGAGCTGTTCGGCCACACGCGCGGGGCGTTCACGGGCGCGGACCGGGACCGGGACGGCAAGATCGTCACGGCCACGGGCGGCACGCTCATGCTCGACGAGATCGAAAGCCTGTCGGAGCCGGCCCAGGTCAAACTCCTGCGGGTGCTCGAGGACGGCGTGGTCTATCCCGTGGGCCGGGACACGCCGGTGAGGACCGATGTGCGCATCATCGTCACGGCCAAGGAGAACCTCCGCGACGAGGTGGCCCGCGGCCGGATGCGGGGGGATTTTTACCACCGCGTGGCGGTGCTGACCATCACCATCCCGTCCCTGCGGGAACGCACGGAGGACATCCCGCTGTTGGTCTCGCGCTTCCTCAAGGAGGCCGCGGAACGCAACGGCATGCCGGTGCCCGAGATCCCGGAAAAGACGCTGGGCGACATGCTCCGGTTCCAGTGGCCGGGCAACATCCGGGAACTCAAGAACGCGGTCGAACGCATGGTGATCACTTCGCACGGCGGGATCACGGGGCCCTTTGAGATCGACGACCGGTTCACCACGGGCCGGCTGCTCTCCCTGCCCGCCACGGGGGGCCGGCTCTCTGAAGCGTTGGAACGCACGGAACAGACCGTCATTGAGACGGCCCTGAAGGACAACAACGGGGAAGTCACCGCAGCCTCCCTCGTGCTCGGGATCTCCCGGCGGGCCCTGTATGAACGCATGAAAAAGTACGGGGTGAAAAAAGAGGAATACAAACCGTAACACGAGGGCCCCATGACCGGGCCGGCGATACGGGGGAGTTGTGCCCATATCGGCATAACCCTTATAAAATCATAACGATACAATGGCTGTAATCCCGCGGTGGGCGGGCGGATGTGGGAGCTGTTCCCAAATCCGTCCTGCCGCGCGCCATGACCCGCACACAACCGGGGATCCATAACATCCCGCTTGGCCCGCACTTGTGAACAATATCACAGGCGGAGTGCCGTCTGGCATGCTTTGTGACATATCTTCGCTGGAACATCCACACCGGCATGACATGGCGGGACCAGTTTATGAAATTGGCACGGATCTGCCAGGAACTCAAACTTGAAAACCTGACCCCGTCGCTTACCGCGGCGGATTCCAAGGAGATCGCGACCGGGTTCAGTTGTGATGTGATGAGCGAGATCGTCACCCGGTCGCATGCCGGGGGTGTGCTCGTGACCATTCTCAAGAACATGTATGTGCTGGCCGTGGCGTACCAGGCCGATTTTGACGCGATCATCTTTGCGGGCGACCGGCGGCCGGCCGCGGATATCGTCGCCAAGGCCGTGGAGCTCAAGATCCCCCTGTTCCGGTCGGCAGAGTCGGCATTCGATGTCGCGGGGCGGCTGTATGGGCACGGGCTGCGCGGCCCGATGTACCGGTAGGGGGCCGTTATGCAGGAACTGGCGCTGCACATTCTGGACCTGGTCGAAAACGCCATCCGGGCCGGCGCCACGGTCATCGCCGTCACCATCGAGGAACAGTATACGGCCAACACCCTCACGATCACGATCGAGGACAACGGCCCCGGGATCAATGTGTCCTTTGAGCGGGCCGCGGACCCGTTCTACACTACGAAGGGCAAGAAGACCGGTCTCGGCCTGGGGCTGTTCCGCAACGCGGCCGAGATGATGGGCGGGGGCATGACCATCGACCGTTCGACGCTGGGCGGCGCACGGGTCACCGGCCATTTCCGTTTGCGCCACATCAACCGCCGGCCCATGGGCGACCTGGCGGCCACCATCGCCGGCGTGGTCTGTACCAGCCCCGGTCTCGACCTGCGCCTCCGGCTGATCGCGGGGGGCGTGGAATACGCCTTCACCGTCGCCGATGTGCGTGCCGCCTGCGGCCGGGTCATCGACCAGAAGATCCATAAAGGGCTTTCGGTGCTGGATACCGTCACCGTTTGACGATGCTCTGTTGAAAGGCAGGCCATGATCGCGAAGAAAAAGAAGGAACCGGCCGCATGCGTGTGCGGCAAAGAGCCGAGTGAGCGGGAGCGCATGCGGCGGCTCGATGAAATGATCGCCGGTTACAAGGACCGGCCGGGCGCCCTGATCCCCGTCCTGCAGCTGGCGCAGGGGATCTTCGGGTACCTGCCCGAATCGGTGTTGAAGCGGATCAGCGGCGCCCTCGACATCTCCTACAGCGAGGTCGCCGGCGTGGTGGGGTTCTACGCCTTCTTCTCGACCCGGCCCCGCGGCAAGCACCTGGTCCGGGTCTGCCTGGGCACGGCGTGCTATGTGCGCGGCGGCAAGGCGGTGCTCGAGGCGTTCAAGAAGGAACTGGGGGTGGATGTCGGCGACACGACCAGGGACAAGCTCTTCACCCTGGAAGTCGTCCGGTGCATCGGCGCCTGCGGCCTGGGCCCGGCCGTGATGGTGGGGGAGACGATCCACCAGTGGGTGCGCCCGAAGAAGGTGCGCGGGATCCTGGAAACCTACCGTGAAGGCGCGGCGGTCGCGGCTAAGGAGGCGTGAAACATGGAATCGAACAAAGTCAGGAACATCAAGGACCTGCTCGCCCTCAAAGCGCAGTTCAAGAAGGACATGGACCTCCGGGCCAAGGCCGGCGACATCAGCATCACGGTCCACATGGGCACCTGCGGCATCGGCGCCGGTGCGCGTGATGTGCTCAAGGAGCTCAGCGAAGCCCTGGAACAGGCCTCCGTGGAGAATGTGGTCTTGAAGCAGTCAGGCTGCCTGGGGTACTGTGAGAAGGAACCCATAGTCACCTACCAGGACCGTACCGGCCAGCTGTTCTACTATGGTCCATTGGGTCGCGACGCGGTGCAGAGGATCGTTCGTGAACATGTGCTTGCCGACCGGCCGGTCAGGGAACTCATCATACAGAAGTAACGGGAGGAGAATGATATATGGCTAAAGTATTCAGACACTTCTTGGTCTGCATGGGGTCGGGGTGCATATCCTCCGGCGCGCTTGAATTCAAGGAACGGCTTGAAACGGAGATCGCCAAAAAGGGACTGGGCGCCGAAGTCAAGGTCGTGGGTACGGGCTGTCTCGGCCCCTGCGCCGTCGGTCCGGTCGCGGTGGTCTATCCCGAAGGCGTCTTCTACCAGAACCTGAAGGCCGATGACGCCAGGGAGATCGTGGCTGAGCACCTCGAGAAGGGGCGCGTGGTCGAACGGCTCATCAGCAAGGAACCCAAGACCGGCGCGCCGGTGCCCGAGATCGGCAAGATCGCATATTTCAGCCGGCAGAACAAGATCGTGCTGCGCAATTGCGGCATCATCGATCCGGAAAAGATCGAGGATTACATCGCCATGGACGGCTACCAGGCCCTGGCCAAGGTCCTGGGCGGGATGAAACCCGAGGCGGTCATCGATACCGTCAAGCGGTCCGGCCTGCGCGGCCGCGGCGGCGCGGGGTTCCCCACGGCCACCAAGTGGGAACTCGCCCGCAAGGCGCAGGGGGACGAGAAGTTCATCCTGTGCAACGGCGACGAGGGCGACCCGGGCGCGTTCATGAACCGGAGCGTGCTGGAGAGCGACCCCCACAGCGTGATCGAGGGCATGATCATCGGCGGGTACGCCATCGGCGCCGCCCGCGGGTACGCCTACATCCGGGCCGAATACCCCCTGGCGGTCAAGCGCTTCAGCGAAGGGCTGGAGCAGGCCCGCAAGCTCGGGTTCCTGGGCGCGAAGATCATGGGGACCGATTTCAGCTTCGACATCGAGGTGCGCCAGGGTTCCGGCGCCTTCGTCTGCGGCGAGGAGACCGCGCTCATGCGGTCCGTCGAGGGTCAGCGCGGCGAGCCGCGGCCCCGGCCGCCGTTCCCGGCCAACAAGGGGCTCTGGGAGAAACCCAGCGTCCTGAACAATGTGGAGACCTTCGCCGACATCCCCGTGATCATCATGAAGGGCGCCGAATGGTACGCAGCCATCGGCACGGCCAAGAGCAAGGGCACCAAAGTCTTCTGCCTGGCCGGCAATGTGACCAACACCGGCCTGGTGGAGGTCCCCATCGGCACGCCCCTGGGCGATATCGTGTATGACATCGGCGGCGGCATCAAGGGCGGCCGCAAGTTCAAGGCCACGCAGATCGGCGGGCCTTCCGGCGGCTGCATCCCTAGGGAACACCTCAATGTGCCGGTCGACTACGAGTCCCTGCAGGAGCTCGGCGCCATCATGGGGTCGGGCGGCCTGGTGGTCATCGATGACACCAACTGCATGGTCGATGTGGCCCGGTTCTTCCTGGAATTCGTGCAGGACGAGTCCTGCGGCAAGTGCACGCCCTGCCGGCTCGGGACCAAGCGCATGCTGGAGATCCTGGAACGCATCTGCCACGGCCAGGGGGTCGAGGGCGATGTGGAAAAGCTCATCGAGCTCGGCACCCAGATCAAGGAGACGGCGCTGTGCGGCCTGGGCCAGACGGCGCCCAATCCGGTGCTCTCGACGATCCGCCATTTCCGCGCCGAGTACGACGCCCACATCCGCGACAAGAAGTGCGTGGCGGGTGTGTGCAGCGACCTGTTCCGGGCGCCGTGTCAGAACGCCTGCCCCGCGGGCGTGGATGTGCCCGGGTACATTTCCCTGATCGGGGAGAAACGCTACGACGAGGCCCTGCGCCTGCACCGGGAGCGCAACCCGCTGGCCGCGATCTGCGCGCGGGTCTGCTTCCACCCCTGCGAGAATGCCTGCCGACGGAGCATGCTCGACGAGTCCGTCTCCGTCCACGGCCTCAAGCGGTTCATGAGCGACACGGAAACGGGCTATAAGCTGCCCGAGATCCGCGACAGCAAGGCGAACGGGGAACGCAAGATCGCGGTCATCGGCGCCGGCCCGGCCGGCCTGGCCTGCGCCTACTTCCTGGCGCGGCTGGGGTACAAGCCGACCGTGTTCGAGGCCGCGGAGAAAGCCGGCGGCGTGCTGGCCCAGGGCATCCCGGCCTACCGCCTGCCGCGCCCGGTCCTGGAACGCGAGATCCGCATGATCGAGAAGCTCGGGGTCACGATCGAGACCGGCAAGCGCCTGGGCAAGGAGGTCACCCTGGCCGGCCTGCGCAAGAAGGGCTACGACGCGGTCTTCCTGGGCATCGGCGCCGCGCAGGGGCTCCCGCTGGGCCTCCCCGGCGAGGAGTTGGACGGCGTCACTGAGGCCATGTCCTTCCTCAAGAAGTACAACCTCGGCGGCAAGGTCAAAGTCGGGGCGAAAGTGGCGGTGATCGGCGGCGGCAACGCGGCCATCGATGCCGCGCGCACCGCGCTGCGGCTGGGCGCCGCGGAGGTCAACATCCTCTACCGCCGCACCCGCGACGAGATGCCGGCCTGGGCCGGGGAGATCGACGAGGCCGAACAGGAGAGCATCCGCATTCAGACCCTCACGGCGCCGGTGGAGATCGTGGGCGCCAAGGGCAAGGTCACGGGCGTGAAGTGCTGCAAGATGCGCCTGGCCGAGTTCGACAAGTCGGGCCGCCGCCGGCCCGTCAAATGCCAGGGCGAGGATTTCATCGTACCGGCCGACATGGTCATCGCGGCCATCGGTCAGAAGACCGATCTGGCCGGGATCCGGAACGGCGTCAAGTTCGCGACCATGGAGAACGGATCCATCGTGGCCGACCGCCTGACCGGCCAGACCTCGGTGGAATGGATCTTCGCGGGCGGCGACGCCGTCAGCGGGCCTTCCTCGGTCACCGAGGCCATCGGCGCGGGCGAACGGGCCGCGGTCGGCATCGACAAATTCCTCACCGGCGCGGAGCACGCGTTCTGGCGGGAAGACCGGAAGGTCGACACGGCCTTCGACCCGGCCGCCGATCCCGTACCCTTCCCGCGGCACGAGAAGCAGGTGCTGCCCGTTGCCAAGCGCATGGGCAAGTTCGCGGAGATCGAACAGGCCATTTCCGAGACCAAGGCGCTCCGCGAATGCAAGCGGTGCCTGCGGTGCGATTTCCGGGAAAGTTGACGGACCGTGGCAACGGCCACCATACCATAAGGAGATATCCGAATGCCGCGCATAACGATAAACGACAAACCGATGGAGGTCCCCGCGGACACGACCATCCTGCAGGCCGCCCGCTCGGCGGGCGTCTACATCCCGACCCTGTGCTACCTTGAAGATGTCCAGGCCATCGGCGCCTGCCGGGTCTGCCTGGTGGAGGTCAAGGGGGCCAAGACCCTTATCGCCGCGTGCGTGATGCCCGCGTCGGAGGGCATGGTCATCAGCACCAACACCAAGCGCGTGCGGGATGCCCGCCGGACGGTGGTGGAACTGATCCTTTCCGGCCACGAGGGCGACTGCCAGACCTGCGAGCGCAGCGACGACTGCGAGCTCCAGAAGGTCGCCCATGAACTGGGCATCCGCGAAAACCGCTATACGGGCGCCAAGCCCGTCAATGTGCAGGACGCCTCCACGCCCGCCCTCGTGCGCAACTCGGCCAAGTGCATCCTGTGCCGGCGCTGCGTGACGGTCTGCGGCGAGGTCCAGGGTGTGGGCGCGCTCTCCGCCCAGAACCGCGGGTTCAAGTCGACCGTGGCCCCGGCCTTCTGCCACGACCTCGACAGCGTGGCCTGCGTCCAGTGCGGCCAGTGCGCCGCGGTCTGCCCCGTGGGCGCGATCCAGGAACAGGACCACATCCAGCAGGTGTGGAAGGCCCTGGACGATCCCTCCAAGACCGTGGTGGTCCAGACCGCGCCCGCCATCCGCGCCGCGCTGGGCGAATGCTTCGGCCTGCCCCCGGGGACCCTCGTCACCGGCAAGATGGTCGCGGCCCTGCGGCGGATGGGGTTTGAGGCCGTGTTCGACACCAACTTCACCGCCGATCTCACCATCATCGAGGAGGGCACCGAGCTTTTGACCCGCCTCAAGAAGGCGCTCGTGACCAAGGAGCCGGTCGCCCTGCCCATGTTCACCAGCTGTAGCCCGGGCTGGATCAAGTTCGCCGAGTATTACTACCCCGGCATTCTGCCCAATCTCTCCACCTGCAAGTCGCCCCAGCAGATGTTCGGGGCGATCGCCAAGACTTACTATGCCGGGAAGATCGGCAAGAAGGCCGCGGACATGTTCGTGGTCTCCGTCATGCCGTGCACGGCCAAGAAGTTCGAGGCCCAGCGGCCGGAAATGAACTCCAGCGGCGAGCGGGATGTGGACGCGGTCCTCACCACCCGCGAGCTGGCCCACATGATCCAGCAGGCGGGCATCGATTTTCTCAACCTTCCCGACGAGAAGATGGATTCGCCCATCGGCGCTTCCAGCGGCGCGGCCGACATCTTCGCCAACACCGGCGGCGTGATGGAAGCCGCCCTGCGCACGGCTTACGAGATCGTCACCGGGCGCGAACTGCCCTTCAAGAACCTCCATGTCAAGGAAGTGGCCGGGCTCGAAGGCGTCAAGGAGGCCGCGATCCCGATCAAGGGCACGGTCAAGGCATGGTCCTTCCTGGAGGGGGCCACCCTGAAAGTGGCCGTGGCCCACGGCCTGGGCAACGCCCGGAAGGTGATCGAAAGTGTGCTGTCCGGGAAGTCGACCTACCATTTCATCGAGGTCATGACCTGCCCCGGCGGGTGCATCGGCGGCGGCGGCCAGCCCCGCATCACCACCAACGCGGTGCGCAAGGCCCGCATCAGCGCGATCTACAAGGAGGACGAGGGCAAGACGATGCGCAAGTCGCATGAGAACCCCGAGGTCAAGCAGATCTACGCGGAGTTCCTGAAGGAACCCCTGGGCCACAAGTCCCACGAACTGCTCCATACGCATTACTCCGTGCGGGAGCGCCTGTAGGGCACGGCGGTCACCGGGCAGTACCGGTTCCCGGTCAAGGTCCTTTTAGATCACACCGCTTCGGCGGGCCCAAGGGTATTGCGCCCGCCGCCGGGTGCCGGGAAAGCGAGGCAGGCCATGAGCGTCAAAGTGCGGGACACCGGCGGTACGGTGGTCATCAACGCCGGGATTATCGAGGCGGCGCTGCGTGCCCACGGCCGCGCCGACGCGGCGCGGGTGCGCGAGGCGCTGGCGCACGCCCGCGGGATGAAGGGGCTCGACGCGGCCGATGTGGCGGCCTTGAGTTCCATCAGCGACCCGGAACTCCTGGGGGAGCTCTTCGATGCCGCCCGCACGGTCAAGGATACCATATACGGCCGCCGGCTGGTCCTTTTCGCGCCCCTCTACATCTCCAACCTCTGCGGCAACGAGTGCCTCTACTGCGCCTTCCGGGCGCGCAACAGGAAGGTCCAACGGCGGGTGCTTGCGCAGGAGGAGATCGCCCGGGAAGTCCGGGCGCTCGTGACCCAGGGTCACAAGCGCATCCTCCTGGTGGCGGGTGAATCCTATCCGCATGAGGGATTCGAGTATGTCCTCAAGGCGGTGCGTACCATTTACAGCGTCAAGGAAGGGCCGGGCGAGATCCGGCGCGTGAATGTCAATGTCGCCCCGCTCACGGTGGATGAGTTCAAGGCGCTCAAGGCGGAGAAGATCGGCACCTACCAGATCTTCCAGGAGACCTACCACCGCCCCACCTACGACAAGGTCCACCTCGCCGGCCCCAAGTGCGACTACGAATGGCGCATCACCGCCCTCCACCGCGCCATGACGGCCGGCATCCGCGATGTGGGGATCGGCGTGCTCTTCGGACTTTTCGACTGGCGCTTCGAACTGCTGGCCATGCTCCAGCACATCCGGAGCCTTGAAGAGGCCTTCGGCATCGGGCCGCACACGATCAGCGTGCCGCGGCTGGAACCGGCGGTGGGGTCGGACCTCGCCAGCCAGCCGCCACATGCCGTGTCGGATGTCGACTTCCGCAAGATCGTGGCGATCCTGCGCCTGGCCGTGCCCTACACCGGCATCATCATGTCCACGCGCGAAACGGCCCGGATGCGGCGCGAATCGTTCGCCCTGGGCGTATCGCAGATCTCGGCCGGCAGCCGCACCAATCCCGGCGGATATACGGAGAAGGGGCACGAGGAGGACGGCGGCCAGTTCATCATGGGTGACCACCGGCCCATGGACGAGGTGATCCGCGAAGTGGCCGCCATGGGCTATATCCCTTCCTTCTGCACCGGCT
Organism: Planctomycetota bacterium; assembly: GCA_043820325.1. Taxonomy (GTDB): domain Bacteria; phylum Planctomycetota; class JBDREB01; order JBDREB01; family JBDREB01; genus JBDREB01. The sequence goes on from JBDREB010000227.1 coordinate 11,239, forward strand.
GTTACCGGCTGGGCCGCACGGGCGGGGATTTCATGGACCTGGCCAAACCGGGGGCGATCAAGGCCCACTGTGACCCCAACGGCCTGTCAACCTTCATGGAATACCTGATCGACTATGCCTCCCCCGCCACGCGCGAGGTGGGCGAGGGGCTGGTCAGGGAGACCATCGGCGCGATGAAGGGCGTGGCCCGCAAGCGGGCCGAGATGCTCGTGGCGCGCGTCCGCGCCGGCGAACGCGATGTTTACTGCTGACCGGACAAGGGAGCGGAGGCCACAGATTGCACAGATTAGCACAGATTATTGTCCGGACATGAGAAGATGTAACCACGGATGCACACAGACCACACGGATGGTTTTGAACCGACAATCGGCAATCGGAAATGTCAGATGATGCTTGATCCGGCAATGCCCCGCGCGGAGATCGAACAATGGCTACGGGAGACCGATGCCGGCCGACTCGAGGAGCTTTGGCGTACGGCCGACGCGGTGCGCGCCGCGCATGTCGGTGACGCGGTCCACCTGCGCGGCCTGGTGGAAATATCGAACCACTGCGCCCGGGGGTGTGCCTATTGCGGCCTGCGCGGACCCAACGGAAAGCTGGAGCGGTACCGCATGACTGCGGAGGATATCCTGGCCTGCGCCGACGAAGCGGTGGCTTTCGGGTACGGCACGCTGGTGATGCAGGCGGGTGAGGATTATGGCCTGACCCGCGACTTCATCACCGGCGTGATCGCGGCGATCAAGGCGCGGACGCCCCTGGCCGCCACCCTGAGCCTCGGCGAACGGCCGCTCGCCGACCTGGCCGCGTGGCGCGACGCGGGGGCCGACCGGTACCTCTTGCGGTTCGAGACTTCCGACCGCAGTCTCTACGAGATGATCCATCCGCCCCTGGGCGGGCAGACCTCCGACCGGCTGGCCATGCTGGCCGATGTACGCGACCTGGGCTATGAGATCGGCGGGGGTGTCATGATCGGCATTCCCGGCCAGACCTATGCCATGCTCGCCGGCGATGTCGATGCCTTTCGGAAGTATGATTTCGACATGCTCGGCATGGGACCCTACATCCCCCACCCCGACACGCCGCTGGGTTCGGGCGCCCTCGCGCCCGCGGTCCCGCCCGGCGAACAGGTGCCGGCCGATGAACTGATGACCTACAAGATGATCGCCCTGGCCCGGATCGTCAGGCCCGACGCCAACATCCCCAGCACCACGGCGCTGGCCACGCTCAACAAGGCCACGGGCCGCGAACTGGGGCTGGCGCGCGGCGCCAATGTCGTCATGCCCAATCTCACGCCGCCCCGCTACCGCGTGCTGTACGAGGTCTACCCCGGCAAGGCGTGTGTCAGCGAGACGGCCGAAGCCTGCCGCGGTCGTCTGGAAGAGCGGATCCGGTCCCTGGGCCGCGAGGTCGGCGGGGGCCCCGGCGGCCGGCGGCGCGGCGGCGGCAAACGGGAGCGGCTGTCGTCCGGACGGGTGACCGCGTTGCGCACCGGGAGGCGGCCATGACCGCGGTCCAGCGGGACAACATCGGCCTGTTCGGCCGGATGAACGCCGGCAAGAGCACGGTGATGAACCTCCTCACCCAGCAGGAGACATCGATCGTCGACCCGACGCCCGGCACGACCACCGATACCCGCACAACGCTCATGGAACTGCATGGGCTCGGACCGGTGAAGCTGTACGACACGGCCGGCCTGGACGAAGGGCGCGCCCTCGGCGATAAAAAGCGCCGGAAGGCGGTCGCCGACCTCAAGGAATGCGACCTGGTGCTGCTCGTCATCGACCCGTCCGCGGCCGAACCTGATGTGGAGGCGGGGCTCATCCGGCTCGCGCGGGAACACGACAAGCAGCTTCTGGTGGTCTACAACCTGTTCCGGGAGGAGGACCGCGCCCGCGTTCCGGTCCTGCGGGAGGCGCTGCCCGCGCTGAAACACTGCCCGGACATCGCGCTGAACGCGGCCGACCCGGCCTCCCGTCCCGGCCTGATCGGGTTCATCCTTGACCGGTATGAACCGCGGCACCGGCCCGTGGAGCTGTTTCCGTTCATCCGTCCGGACGCGTTCTATGTACTCAACATCCCCATGGACATGGAAACGCCGCCCGGGCGGTACCTGCGTCCCCAGGCCATGTGCGAGGAGTATATCACACGCCATTACGCCTACCCGGTGGCCTACCGGATGGACCTGGCGCGGGGACGGCGCGGGGACGGGGAGGAGCGGCGGCGGTTCGACGCCTTCCTGGCCGCGTTCGGGCGGCGGCCCCACGCGGTCATCACCGACTCCCAGGCCATGGACCTGGCGCACGACTGGGTGCCCGCGGACATCCTGCTCACCACCTTCTCCATCGTCATGGTCCATCACCAGAGCGGCGGCGGGCTCGCGGAATTCGCCGCGGGCGTGCGCGTGCTCGACACGCTCCGGCCGGGGGACCGGATCCTGATCACCGAGGCGTGCAACCACTCCCGGGTCGGCGAGGATATCGGGACCGTGCAGATCCCCCGGAGCATCGCTCAGCGATGGCCCGGCGTGGCAGTGGAGCACAGTTTCGGCCGGGAATTCCAGGCGAATGAGCACCTGGGCGCCTACCGGCTCGTGGTCCACTGCGGCGGGTGCATGCTCTCGTCCCAGCAGATGCGGGCGCGCGTGCGGGACCTGCGGGCGGCTGGCGTGCCGTTCACGAATTACGGCCTCTTCCTGGCCTACCTGAAGGGCGCGGCGGCGCTCCGGCGCGTGCTGGCGCCATGGGGGCTGGACTGACCGTGCGCAGGCTGAACACGGGAGATATATGCACGCCACGGCCTGGCGGGTGCGACCGTGGGGTGATCTCTAACAGCCTTAAAATGCAAGAGATGTAATTTGCCGCCGCGCTTGGCATGAAATGTGACACTCATCTGGCGGTGACATTGGCGCTTAAGAGGAATGCGGCATGAAAACCATGGGCCTGAGCCTCAAGATGAAGCTGATCGGGAGCTTCCTTGTGGTCATCATCACCATGGGGATCATCGCCACCGCGATCGGCGTGGGCATCATCGGCAACGGCATCATCCGCGAGGCGCAGAACAAGGTCACGCTCGACCTGAATTCAGCGGAGCAGATCTTCGGCCAGCGGCTCCAGGCGATCCGGCAGGCGCTGATGCTCACGAGCATGGGCGTGCTCCGGACCTGCCCGTACGACGCGGGGAGCATCCCGTTCACCGATTTTCTTCACGAGGTGATGGGCAAGGCGGAACTTGATTTCCTGAGCCTCACCAACGAGGCGGGGGTCGTACGGTACCGGGCCGGGAATCCCCTGGCCGCCGGCGACGGCATGGCCGGTGACGAAATGGTGGCGCCCGTGCTGGCGGCACGGCAGCCGGTGGCGGGGACCCAGGTCCTCGGCCGGGACGACCTGCGCCGGGAGGCGCCCGGCATGGCCGAACGGGCGCGGATCAGCATCGTGCCGACCCCCCGCGCCAAACCATCCGACCGGACGCTGAACGAGGACGGCCTGGTGCTCAAGGCCGCGATCCCCGTGTTCGGCGAGCAGGGGGCCTTCCGGGGGGTGCTCTACGGCGGCATCCTGCTCAACCGGAATTACGCGATCGTCGATACCATCAAGGAGATCGTGTACCGGGACATGCGCCATGAGGGGATCGACATCGGGAGCTCCACTATCTTCCAGGGGGATCTCCGCGTGGCCACGAATGTGAAGCTGGCCGACGGCACCCGCGCCATCGGCACCCGGGTGGCCGCGGATGTCAGCGCCACGGTCCTCGACCGGGGACAACGGTGGACCGAACGGGCGTTCGTGGTCAACGGCTGGTATCTGACCGCCTACTCCCCGCTCCGCAGCGTCAAGGGCGATGTCATCGGCATCCTGTATGTGGGCCTGCTGGAAAAGAAATACACGGACATGAAAAAGGAGGGCATGCTGGACCTCCTGGCCGTGACCGTGGCGGGCGCCATCGCGGCGCTCGGCATCTCCATGTTCCTGGCCGGGACGATCGTCAAGCCGGTGATCAGCCTGCGGCGGGGGGTGGAGGCGATCGAACGGGGCGATTTCGACTGCGATGTGGAGGTCGCCACCACGGATGAGATCGGGGCCCTCGCCGCGTCGTTCAATCATGTCAAGGACGAGCTGAAAAAGACCTACCAGAAACTCCAGGGGCGCGTGGAGGCGGCCGATGAAAGCCTGAAGGCGGCCTACCTCCAGCTCAAGGAAAAGCAGCAGCAGCTGGTGCAGGCCGAGCGGCTGGCCTCCATGGGCCAGCTGTCCGCGGGCGTCGCCCACGAACTGAACAATCCGCTGGGCACCATCCTGCTCCATTCCCACATCCTCCTGAAGCGGTACCGGGACGACGCCGAGGCGGCCAGGGACCTGAAGCTCATTGCCGACGAATCGAACCGGTGCAAGAATATCGTGCGGGGGCTCCTCGATTTCGGCCAGCAGTCCCGCGTCGCCCGGATCCCCACGGATGTCGGGGGCCTGGTGACCGCGGTCATCGGCGTGATGAAGTCCGGGCCGGCCGCGGCCGGGATCCGCTTCCGGACGGAGATAGCGGCCGGCCTGCCGGAGGCAACGGTGGATCGCGACCAGATCCGGCAGGTCCTGATCATCATCCTGGAGAACGCGGTCAAGGCCGTCGATCCTGCCGCCGGTGAGATCGTTTGCAGCGTGACCCGCCGCGAAGCGACCGGCCGGTTCGTCATCACGGTCCGGGATAACGGGTGCGGCATTCCGGAGGCGAACCTGTCCAAGCTGTTCACCCCGTTCTTCACCACCCGCGAACTCGGCCAGGGCACGGGGCTGGGGCTCGCGATCGCATACGGCATCATTAAAATGCATGGCGGGAGCATTACCGTGGACAGCCGGCCCGGGGCCGGCGCCGTGTTCACGGTGGAATTGCCCCCGTCGGCGCCGGCGGGCGGTCCGCACGGCGAAACACGCATCGAATGAACCCCTTGGGCAAAGGAACCTCCCATGGCACAGACGAAACAGGGCAAACAGACGATCCTGGTCGTGGATGATGACGCGGATTATGTGGAAATGAACCGGGTGGTGCTGGAGAAGGCCGGGTACGCCGTGATCACCGCGTACAACGCCACGGAGTGCATGAAAACCCTCACCGCGACCGTGCCGGACCTGATCATCCTGGATGTGATGATGGGCAAGATGACGGATGGCTTCTTCGCCACCTACGACATCCGCAAGAACCCGAATGTCAAAAATGTCCCCATCCTGATGGTCACCGCCGTGAACACGACGGTGCCGTACCGCTTCGAACCGGACGACCAGTATCTGCCGGTGGACAAGTTCATCGACAAGCCCATCGCCCCGAAAGTCCTGATCGAAACAGTGCAGGCCATGCTCGCGAAAGCCGCGGGAGGGAAACCGTAGCGCCCCACGGGCGGCAGGAGGACCTATGAATCGCGAAACGGCCCGCATTCTCGTGGTGGACGATGAACCGGGCATCCGGCAGGGATGCGAGAAGATCCTCTTGGCCGAGGGTTACGAGGTGGCGGTCGCGGCTGACGGGCAGGCGGCGATGGAGCTGCTCACCCGTGACCCGGCTTTCGCCCTCGCCCTGGTGGATCTCAAGATGCCCCGGATGGACGGCATCGAACTCATCCGCCGGATCGGGCAGATCGACCCTGACATCGTGTCCGTGGTGATCACGGCCTACGCGTCCATCGACACCGCGGTCGAGGCCACCCGGCAGGGCGCCTATCGCTACATTCCCAAGCCCTTCACGCCCGACGAACTCCTCATGACGGTCCGCAACGGGCTGGAGCGCCGGGCGCTTTCTATCGAAGCGCGCCTGCTCCGCCAAGAGCGGGAACGGCGCCTCCTGGAAGTGGCGTTTGAACGGTCCAAGTGCAACACGGTCATCAACTGCATGACCGACGGCGTGATCGTGATCAACAGCGAACAGCGCGTGGTGCTCAAGAACAGCGCGGCCGTGCGCATCAACTCCGCGTGGGGGTACATCAATCTGCCCGCGGCACTGAGCGCCTTCGCCTGTGACGATCTGGCGGCCATTGTCGCGGAGGTGTTCGTCCCGGGGTGCGATTCCGTGATCCTGTCGCGCGAGGTGAAGATCGGCGGCAGCGTGTACATGGTCAACGCCGGCCCGGTGCGGGAGCCGGCCGAGGAACTGCTCGGGGCGGTGGTCGTGTTCCGGGACATCACCGCGCTTAAAAAGCTCGAGCATGCCAAATCCCTGTTCGTTTCCATGGTCGCCCACGAGGTCAAGGGGCCGGTCGGGGTGATCGAGGGGTTCCTGGATGTCATCCTGGAGGGGGCGGCCGGCGATGATCCGGAGCGGATCCGGAACATGCTCGGGAGGGCCCTGCTCCGGGCGCGCGCCCTGCGGGAGATGGTCGGCGAGCTCATGAACCTTTCGGCCATGGAAACCGGGCATTTCGCGCTTAAGCGGAGCCCCACGGTCATCAGCACGGTGGCCGCGGAAGCGGTGGAGGCGTGCCGGGAAAAGGCCGCGGCCAAGCACATCACCCTGTCGTTCGCGGCACGGGGATCGGCGGGGACGCAGAAAGGCTGGGCGGATGTCGGCGCGCTCCGGAGCGTGTTCACCAACATCATCGACAACGCGGTCAAGTATACACCGGACGGGGGCGGGGTTACCGTGACTGTGGATCACGACGGCGTGTACCTGCATGTGATCGTGAACGACACGGGGTTCGGGATCGCGCCGGAGGACCTGCCCCGGATCTTCGAGGAGTTCTTCCGGGTACGCGACAAACACACCGCCGCCATCCCGGGCACCGGCCTGGGCCTGCACCTGGCCCGGAAACTGGTGGAAATGCACAACGGCACCATATCCGTGCGCAGCACGCCCGGCGCAGGCAGCGTGTTCACGATCGCCATCCCCATCATGGCAGGGGACTGATCCGGCCGAACGGACCCGATGCCCCACCGGGCGCCCGGGCCGGTGATAAGTGCCCGTAAATGAATAAAGTATCCATTTCGACATAGAGATTCCGTCCGCAGCCAAGGCGCGAGGAGGAGCCGTATCAATGGAAAGATCCGGCGTCGACGAGCAACGCCGGATGCGGACGGAAGATCATGT